>JAPPOR010000852.1:0-1580 GCA_028817905.1 Myxococcales bacterium | reverse complement strand
TTCCTGCTTGCAGGGGACCACGCGCCATTTCTCGAAGATGCCGAAGGGATAGCGCGTCGCGACGCGAAAACTCGAAAACCTCAAATAGCCACGGCGAGCGGGTGTTCGCCTATAGGCTGCGACCTGCTCCGATTGGGGGGCTACCTTGAGAAAGTAGCAGCGGCGCTCGGTTGCTTGCTGGAGCACCTGGTCCTCCACCTCGAGCGAGTAGCTGGGGACCTTGCGCTTGTGATTCCTGAGCGCGATCTCCACGAGCGATGTGTGCCCGGCATGGGGCTGGCGAGGCAGCCGCCGGGAAACTTCGATCTGACGTAGCACAAGCTCGCTGAGGATCCCGCTGAGGACGATCAGACTGAGCATGAAGCCCAGAATCAGGAACATCAGATTGTTTCCGGTATTGAAGGCCGCGATACCGACCAGCAACGTGACGATAAGGAAGGCCCTGCCCTCGCGCGTTGCTCTTAGGTGCCGTCGCCATGGCCGCGCCTTGCTCGACCGATCCGCATCCGCTGGCTGCACTTTGTTGCGTTTCACGGGGCTCCAGGAGGCGCCCTAGACAGGCACCGGCACGGTCGACAGAAGCTCGCGGATGACGCGTTCGTGATCGTCCTGGCGTGCTACACCGTCATGGCTTCCCATCGCGCGCACGCGGTGCGCGAGCACTCCTACCGCCACCGCCTTGACGTCGTCCGGAAGCGCGAAGTTGCGGCCCTTGACCAGGGCATAGGCCCGAACCGCGCGATCAAGCGCCAGCGCAGCACGGGTCGAGGCTCCGATCGAAAGCAAGGGTGTACGCCGCGTCGCCAGGATGAGAGCGTGAAGATAGTCGAGAAGCTCGTCGCTGGTGCGCACCTGGTCCACCGCGGCCTGCGTCGCAAGGAAGTCTTCGCGGTCGACCACGGGTCGCATGTCGGCCACCGGATCAAGCGCCCGACGGCGCGCGATGACGGCACGCTCAACCTCCTCAGGGGGATACCCGATGTGCAGGCGCATCAGGAAACGGTCGAGCTGGGACTCGGGTAGCGGATATGTGCCGTAGTACTCCTCGGGATTTTGCGTCGCGAGGACGAAGAAGGGATCATCGAGCACGTGCGTCTCACCGTCTAGCGAAACGCGGCGTTCGTCCATGGCTTCCAGAAGCGCGCTCTGGGTCTTGGGAGTCGTGCGGTTGATCTCATCGGCCAACAGCACATGGGTAAACACGGGCCCTTTGCGGAAGGTGAACTGCCCTGTTGCCTGCGAGTACACGTTGCCACCCAGGACGTCGGCGGGCATTAGGTCGCTCGTGAACTGGATGCGGCGGAAACTCAGGCCCACACTCGCCGACAAAGCCCGGGCCAAGGTGGTCTTTCCCACCCCCGGAACGTCCTCAAGCAACAGATGCCCACGGGCCAGCATGGCAGCAACCGCGAGCTCAACGACATCTCGCTTCCCCTCCAGGACTCTGCCGACGTTTTCGAGTATGCGCTGGGCCACGTCCGCAGCAGGAGGAATGGACGTGGGCTTCTCAGGGGCCTGTGCTGCTTCCATGGAACGCCGAATTTACCATGAGTGACCGGTTACGCTAATGCTATAAAGTT
>JAPPOR010000534.1 GCA_028817905.1 Myxococcales bacterium | reverse complement strand
GCTGTGGACTCAGGAGGCAGGCGCCTCAGGAGGGGGCTCGCCCTGCGGTGCGGCAGGCGGCGGCTCGCCCTGGGGCGTAGCGCGCGGCGGTGGAGCCTTGGGAGGGGGCCCGAGCCAGAGCCCGCCGCTGCGGAACTGATCGAAGGCCCAGGGCAACCACTTGACCAGGCTCGCGGCAAGCCACAGGGACCACGCCAGCATCACCAAGCGCCAGCTCCAGATCGGTGCGCTCCATAGAGCCGGCGTCGGCATCACGTCCTCGACGCGGTCCACGTAGAAACGCAGCATGGTGTCGGTGCTCCCGGCGCCGTCGACCTGCATGTCCGGGTGCATCAGCAAGCCGACGTGCACGGCCCCGTACAGGCAACCCAGCGCGGCCAGCGTCCAGCCGACCAACAGGAGCTGCATCAAGTTGTGCGACCAGCGCGGCTCGGGCTCCCGCCGCCCGCGCCAGGCTATGACAAAAAACCAGGCGACCACCGCCAGAGCAGCCACTGCGGGCGCCTGCGTCAGACCGAGCGACAGTAGCACCCATTGCCACGCCGACAGGGGACTGTGGCGGATGCGCGACAGGGCCACACCGAAGACCCCCACGAACAGGAGGTAGGCCCAGAAGAGGATCGCAGGGCCCCAGGCCGGCCCGCGCACCCACAGCAGAAAGCGATTCTTCGGCACGTGCAGGCTGACCTCGGCGTTGGCGGCCCCGCGCCCGAGACCCACAGCGGGTGCCCTCACCAGGAAGCCGGCGCCTTCGACCTGCTGCCACTCGACACGCACAGCCGACGCTCCCGGCTCGAGCGTGACCGATACCTCGTCCCCCTCCCGCCGCAGCGGACGCGCGTTGTCATTCACGGTCAGCTTTTGCACACGAGCGCCTTCGGGCAGGGCAACCTTTTGCACGCCGCCACGGCTGCTACGCACCTGTAGCCGAAGGGCTGCCTTGAGCATGCGCTGGCCGGGGGTGACCTCGAGGGACGCGTGGTCAATGGTGGTCGACTGGCCCGGCGCGGCATCGGGGCGAGCCACCTTGACGGTGACGGTCTCCCCGGGCCAGGGCGCGAGCTCGGGGCGGAACGTACCATCTGGCTGAACGCGTGACAGGGGCGCGATACCCGACAGGTCGCAATGCCAGATCGGGCCGCACAGCACGCTCCAGCGCTCGGTCCAAGGCTGGCCGCTGGCCGCCACAAGCTTCAGCACCGGTGCGATCTCGAGCGATGAGCTCCAGCTCACGACCGTCTCGTCGCGCCCCATCGACACCTGCAACCCGCCGTCCACGACCTCGAGCGCCGAGTCGATCACAGACTCGCTGGGGAGTAGCGGTATGCGCACCATGGCGGGCGCGCCCACGGGGGTTACACGACGCAGGCTCGTGCTTACCTGCCAGGTAGGCCCGAGTTGCAGCTGGCGCTCGAGCACGAAAAAGGCGGGAAGCTCCACGCTGCGCAACTCGCCATCCTGCCCCTGCTCGAGCGCCCGGCTCAATTGCAGCGCGCCCTCGATACGACCGTCCTCGCGCACTCCGTCGACCTTCCAACCATCTGCCGACACAGTCGTGCGCCGGGGGCGATCAGACACCGCGAGGGTAAGCGTCTCGCTCGGTGGCAGCGGGCCCGACACCTCGACCCGATGGATGCCAGGCTCGACCCGCACATGCAGAAATCCATCATCGAGCAGTGCGCTCGGCGCGTCGGCGCGGCCGTTCACCCGCACCGACGCCGGCAACCATGTCTTCGCTGGGCCGGGAAGCGAGACGCTGGTGTGGTCCTGGGCGTGCACCTCAAGCGTGAGCGTCAGGGCGCGCCTTTCAACCGCGATCCCCATCGCGTCCACCGATAGACAATCGGGCCGGCAGACGGGCGACTCGGTAAGCCGCTCCTTGAGCTGCTTGAGCAGCGCCGCGTCCGGTATGTCGGCCTGCGCCCGCCCGCCAAACACAACGACCGAAAGCGCCACCGCGAGCGCCGCGGCACTTTCCCCCTTGCTCGTGGGGTTGCCAGGACTTGAGCCAGGACTTGAGCCAGGACTTGAGCCAGGACTTGAGCCAGGACTCGAGCCGGGACGCAAGCCCCCCCCCGGCCCATCATCCTGGACGGCGCGTCTCAGTAGCACCGCCGCCAGCACGGCCACCAGCAGGGCTCGCAGCAGCGACAGCAGCCGGTTGTGCCACGGCGACAGCAGCCACAGGTGCAGCTCGTGATCGCGGTCCACGGGGCCATTCCACCGCATCTGCCACGAGCGGAAGGCCCACGTCGGCACCCCCGGCCCCGTCTGCACGGTCGCCTCCGGATCCTGCACCAGCACCTGGCTCGCTTGCTCGACCTCCTCGGCATCGTACGAGGCGCCGCGTGACGCGAGATCCATCCAGTCGGGGCGCTCCTCGCGAACGAACCCCACGACCTTAGACTGTTTCGCAACCCTCGCCGGCTCAACCGGGGGAGGTGAGCCCCCGTCGAACGACCCATCGGTTGCCAGCTGCGGGTAGAGCGCGTAGCGCACCTGTTCGATCACAAACGGCAGCACCAAGATCAGAAGCGACGCCACCGTGACCCAGAGAGCAGCCTGCACCAGGTTGCGAAACGTTCCCGTGGGCAGGACGCGCAGTAGCGCGACCAGGCCGATCAATACGACCCAGATCGTACTCGGGGAGTCGGGCTCATGCTGACAGATCACCAACGTCAAAAGCGCGAGCGCGCCCCAGCCGCGCCCCAAGAGACGCCCCACAGCGATCGCGACCAGCAACACGAAAAAAAAGCCAAACAAGTCCCAGCGGGACAGCCAGGTCCGGTCAAGGTCGTCGACGCCGGTGGCCGCCAACACGCTGTAGCCGGGCCCCAGGTGCAACACGGCGCTCAGCGCTTGCACATCCTCCGACCAGCCAACGGCGGGTAGGCGCTCCAACGGCCGGTCCGCGCGCCACTCGGCCGTCAGCTGCTGCACCGACTCGCGCAGCTCGACCCCCGTGTGACCTCCGCTAGGGCTCTGGGTGATCAGCAGGCCTTCACCGGCGGTGCTCACGTGTCCGAGCCGTCCTGCGGTCAGATCCAGTCGGAAACCCTGGTGCAATTCGGTATCGATGGTGTCGCGGACGGTGTAGCCGTCACCGTCCAGGTCCAGCCACAGCTCGCGCCGTAGCCGCAACCGGTTTGGCGCAGGTTCAGGCTCGCCTCGTCGACGTGTGTCGAAGCTCAGTCCTCCCCCCTCGCGCAGGGCGAACGTCGGTAGGCCGCGCCAGTCGTCCGCGAGTTCGGTCCGAGCCGGGTCGATGGCAGCCGCACCCGACAACTCCACCTGGCGGAGGGTCTCGTCGGCGCGAAAGACCCAGATCTCGCGAGCAGGCCAGCCCGACCCGGCGCGGCGATAGGCCAGGCGCTTGGGCGAGCCCTCCGTGCGGGCGTGCACTTCCACATCGTAGCTGCCCGCCCGCACCTGCAGGCGCAACTCACCATCGGCCTCGAGGCGCGCGGGCAGGTCGCTTTCGATCGAGTGGGGGACGGTCCCCTCGGGCAGCACCCTGCCGAGACTCACCTCACGCGCCCGGCCCGCCACGCGCAACTTGATCCGGGTGATGATGCGCAGCGGCACACCATCCTCGATCCGCCGATGCACGGTCAGCCCGAGGCGTTCGTCCTGCTCACCTTCGGCTTTGCGCGCCCGCAACCATAGCTGGCCCTGCTCGTCGCGCTTGGGAAAGGCGATTTCCTCCCCATCCAGTCGCAGGGTAACGTGCGCGGTCTCGCCTGGCACTGCTAGGCGTTCGGGAAGCTTCGACCATACGAAGCGACCCTCCACGCGGTGCTCACCGGACTCGAGGTGCACCCCCGGGCGCTGCTCCGAGACGGGCACCACCGCCGAAAGCACGCCGTCGACGCGCACGTCCTCGGGCCACAGCCCGGCTCCGCCCGGGAGCACGAAGTACGCGCGGCGATCGAACTGTACGCGTTGCTCAAAGCGTCCGCCGCTCGCGTCGAGGCTCAGGTCGAGGCGCCCCGGCCAGCGACAAAGGGCGTTCTGCTTTCGATACGCACACGGGTGGTCGACAGCCTCCTGCAGTACCCACGGCACCCAGGGCTGCAGAGGCTCGGGAACGGCCACCGGTCGCCTCGGCTGCGCGCCGGCAATGGCGACCGACGAAACCAGCCCGACCAGCGCCAACATGCCCACCCTCGTCATGGTCCCTCCTTTCAAGGGCGCAGCACTCTCCGCTCCAACACGCTAGCATGACTTGCCGCGCTGAGCGGGATGTTCGCCAAAGGTGGTGGCGGGTTTTCGCTTGTGGGTAGGCGACGG
>JAPPOR010000452.1 GCA_028817905.1 Myxococcales bacterium | reverse complement strand
GACGACCGGCGTTTGGCTCGCTCTTCTCCCCGGTCCTTCCGGTCCTTGCGTCTGGCACCCCTGCGACGGGTCGAGCGGCGCTCGGTCGCAGCTTCTTTGCTGGCTGCCTGTGCGGCTGCCGCTTCCTTGTTGGCTGCCTGCGCTGCGGCCTTGGCCTCTGCGGCCTCCTTGGCTTTGCGCTCGATTTCGGCGTTGGCTGCTGCGATCTTGGCCTCGGCTTGGTCGGCGATTCGCTGCTTTTCGCGCGCCTGCTCCTCGGCGAGTTGTCTGGCCTGTTCGGCCTTGGCGGTTGCGGCCTCTTGGTCCGGCACATACACGCCGAAGTACCCGTAGGCGCCCCCTCCCGCGGCCAGCAGAATGATCGCAGCCAGCGCGGCGGGGTGGATGCCCTTGCGGCGCTGGGACTCCAACTGCTTGAGCTTCATCTCGTGCTCGAGCTGCGTGCGCTGCTCCTCAGCACGAGCCCGGGCTTCTTCTTCGAGCCGCACGCGCAGCGCAGCCTCTTCGCGCTCACGAATGAGCCGTTCCTCATCTTCGCGGCGCCGCCGCTCCTCCTCAAGCCGCGCTTCCTCTTCGGCGCGCATGCGAGCTTCCTCTTCCTGGCGGCGCTTTCGCTCTTCCTCGTCGCGGCGCTTCTGTTCCTCCTCGAGTCGGGCGCGTTCGGCGTCCTCTTCGCTCTGAATGCGCTCCTCTTCGAGACTCATCAACTCCTTGAGATTGAAGAGGACTGAGGATTCCTTCTGCTCGCTCATCTTTGCTGCGTCTCCATGCCTGCACGAAAGGCGCGTGATGTCGTGACCTATCGGTGCGTCGAACACACCGGCACCGAAGCCGATCACAGTGTGGGTCCTACGAGCGACTCCCGTTTCTAGGTTAGTCGGTGCGCAGGGTCTGTGTCAATCCGGGTCGCGCTGGCGGCGTGGGCAGAATACCTCGGCATTTCGAATGCTTGTGTACGCGGGCCCCGATCTGCTAGAGCCAAATAAGGCTGTTGGCAGCGTCCCCAAATAGCGTTCGTGCGGCCGTGTGCGACGTGCAGGGATACTAAGGAGAGGGTAGGATGGCCACGAACGTCGTCGCGCACATCACCGGGACCGTCTGGAAGGTCGAAAAGCAAGTCGGGGATCAGGTCGACGAAGGCGACGCCGTGGTGATTCTCGAGTCGATGAAGATGGAGATGCCGGTTGAGGCTCCGGCGGCGGGACGGATCGGGGAGATCAGGTGCTCGGAGGGGGACGCGGTCGAGGAGGAGGACGTGCTGGCAGTCATCGAGTAGCGATGGGGGGATTGGTCAGTCGCTCCGCCGAGTACGCCACAGGGCGACTAGCACTGCCGCCAGGATTGCGTTGAGTCCGAGCAGCCCTGTCAGGGTGGCTCGCAGCCCGGGTGCATCGCTTGCGATCACCGCGAAGGGCCCAACTCGCGTGAGGGGAGGAGCTGACGCGGCGCTTGTGTCCACTCCCGCCGCGTCCCGGGGCTCCGCACTCGCGGCTGGCGCCCAGATCACTTGCACCGCATCGCTTGCTTGATTGGGGACGGCGCCGACGATCAGCTTGGTCGCCTCGGCCTGCAGGATCTCGCGCTCGGCGGTCGCGCTGACACGCAGGACGGCGACGGCACGCGCGGGTGCGGCCGGCTGGCCGATCGCGCGCCGATGTTCGGGGGTTAGGTGAAG
Source organism: Myxococcales bacterium (assembly GCA_028817905.1). GTDB lineage: Bacteria > Myxococcota_A > Polyangia > Polyangiales > JAFGIB01 > JAPPOR01. The sequence continues at coordinate 2,617 of JAPPOR010000452.1, read as the reverse complement.
CCGGGCCTGCACGACGCCTGGTAGCCAGCCGAGGGTCCGCGATAGCCGCTGTTCCAGAGCGGCTCGCAGGCGGGCCCTGCGTGCCAGCGGGCTCTCGAACAGCGGTGCGGCCGTGGTCGGGCCGCGCGCCGGCGAGGGGTCGGCTGTGGCGAGTGCGTCCTGGTCTGGAGACTCGCCGGGGCCGGCCCAGGTGGGAGTCTCACCCCGTGCTGAGGCGGCCACCAGCACCGCAGCCAGGAGGCCAATGGCCGCCCCGCTCGTCACTGCGTCGTCCCGTGGGAACCCCACCTGGTCGCTTCTAGCCTGGATGGCCCGGCAACGCACGTGGTCTTCGACCAGCGGACCAGGGAAGGACGCGTGCAGGCGTGCCCTTTCCTAGATGAAAACTAGCTTCCCGAAGGGAAGTCTCAGCCTAGTCCACGTCGAAGCTGTAGCGTGCGCCCATGCGTGGGGCTGGGAACGATGGAAAGCGGATTCTGCGCACCTTGCCCGCGATACAGCGCTTGAAGGCGCCACTGCCGGCGTTGACGCTGGCTCCCATGACCGATCCGCTGCCGGCGATGGCCAGGTCGATACGAACCGTACCGAGCTTGCCTCCGCGCCGCAGCTCCTGGGAAACGCACGAAAAGAGGGAGTTCAGGTTGCGGTTCATCGTGCCGGCCACATCGCTACTGGTCAGCCGCCGCTCGCCGCCGCTCTTGGCCGCGCTTCCGATGTCCATGGCAATGTTCATGGCGTCCTCGTAGGAACCGAAGCCGCCGCTGCTGTCAGCCGCCTTGCGTTTGGTGCGCTTGCTTCCGGCCTTGCGTGGCTTATGTTTGAGGATGCCCGCAGTTCCGCTGATCTTGACGTTGCCCTTCTCGTACATGGCCGCCAGATCCAGACCCGACTTGGGGCCCTCGCCCTCGGCTTGCTGCCTCGACAGTAGGTAGCTGCTGCCCGCGCCCAAGACCAGGACGACAGCGCCCGCCAGAACGGCGAACTTGGCAACCGCCGAGCGCTTCTCGACCTGGTTGGAATGCTCCAGGGCGGCCTGATGCTCCGCTTCCTGCATGCGCAGCCTTTGCTGCACGATGAACTCGCCGAACTCCTGATACTCGCGCAGGGGCTTGCGCTCGTTGGTGCTCATGTTGAGGAGGAAGTGCCCCTCCAGGACCTCGCCCTCGACGATCAGTTTGATGAGCTCGCGGGTGGTGAAGGGACCGTGGTCCATCCCATCCTTGACTGCCATCCAGCGGGACGAGTCGTTCTTGAGGAGTCCTTCCACCAGCCCTTCGAAATTCCCGGCTCTCTCGCCGGTACCGAGTGTGCCGGGAGGGGGTGGCAAGGGCTCTTTGGTGCCAGTCTGCGATGCTGCCGGAGGCTGGTTTTGGGCCACCGCCGGCGGGACTGGTGGCGCCTTGGGGGCCGTGGGTGGCGCTGGTGGTACACGGCGACCCTGGATTGGAACAGGCGGGGTCGCCTGGGCTATCGGCCTTTCCGTCGTCTCAGTCACCAACGGGCTACCGGAGGTCGTGTGCGTTTCCTGGCTAGGGGTTCCCTGTTGAGGCGGGCGAAGGGAGGTGGCGATGTCGATATCGATCTCGACATCAACGTCGAAATCACCAGGGTCTGCCTCCGGGGCTCTGGCAACCAGCGGCAGCAGCGCCTTTGCGACCTCTAGCGGCGACCCGTAGCGTTCGTTGGGATCTCCGGCCAGGCACCGGGTAACGATCGCGTCGAGCTCCGCACTTGCGTCCGGGTGTCCCTTCGAGGGCTCGACAAAGGTGTCGCTAGCGGTCCGTTGGGTCAGCAGAGCGTACATGAGGGTGCCCACCCCGAATACATCGCTGCTTGGGCCGCCGGTGCCTCCGGTCTTGAGTTCAGGCGCGATGAACGCCTGGTCGTCCTCTGGTAGCAGGGTCCACTTGCCCGAATCGATCAGCGAAAGGCCAAGGCCGAGCTCTCCGAGCTTGACGCGGCCGGACTTGCTGATCCAAACGCACGCTGGGCGCAGTGTGCCGTGGAAACCGTGTGCGTGGACCGCGGCCAGCCCCTTACATACGTGCGTGACGACGTTGTAGATGCCACGCAGCGACATTGGGCGGTCGAGCTGCCTGCGGCGCTTCAGCAAGTCGCTCAGGGTGGAGCCACTGACCCACTCGTGGGCGACGAAGAAGTGGGTCCCCGCGTGCGTGCCGACGCCGTACACGGCGGTTAGATTGCGGTGCTTGATGCCGGCGGCCGTCTTGATGTGCTCGCGCAGCGGCTCGAACTCGGCCCGGTCTTTGACCAAGCTGTGTGAGAGCTCCTGAATCGCGACGGTCTTCTTGGTCTTTTCGTCGCGAGCGACCCAGACCTGTCCTATGGGCGAACGCATGTCCTGCCGTTCGACCTGAAACCGCCCGCCGATGATGACTCCTACCTCGATCCCCTCAGGGGCGTCACTCACCTGCTGGGGCATGGGATTGCCTGCCATATCCCCTTCAGGTTAATCGACAGTTGGCAGCGGGTTCAAGAACCGGTGTATTCCAGCGCGACTGTCGCGCTTTGCCGCTTGTGATTGCAGGTGAATCGGCGTGTGTACCCTGCTTGTAGGGGGGGCGACGACCTAGCCCGGATGATTCATGAACTCTGC
>JAPPOR010000487.1 GCA_028817905.1 Myxococcales bacterium | reverse complement strand
GCTGCCAATGCTCTCACATCGTCAATGCAGTCCGTAGCGAGGCGTACAGGATCTCTTGAGCGCGGTGAGGGCTTCTAGTAATTGTGTATCTCGATACGAGCCCAGCCCGGCTCGTTGCATACGCTGCAGTCATCCCCGCCCTTGAACAGTTGGCACGCTGTTTCGTCGTCGGCCAGGAAGCAGCGGAACCAGGCGGTGTTGAGTCGTATGTATTGGGCATTGCCTGGGTCGCCCTGCGTGAAGCCGGCGAGGGTTGGGGTCAAGACGCGGTCCCCTCCATCCCAACTCGCGTCGAGGGCTGGTGCCGAGACCTCGGCGACGACGCGCGCGCAGCTTGTCGCGCTCAGGGCCAGCGTTCCGGTCAGGCACAGGAACGCGATGTGCGCCGGAGGGGCCCAGCCGTTACCACTGACTTCGACCTCGGCCTCGACGTTGGGGTGAAGGGCCGCGCGGCTGGCACCATAGGCGCCTTGTGCGTGGCCAGCTGTGCCGGCGCGACCGCTTAGCTTCTCGAACAGGGGGCTGTCGGGTTCTTCGTTCTGCGCCAGTAGATAGTCGATCGCCGCCATGTGATGATCGCCCGTGCTGGCGTTGGAGTCGTGCGAGGCAATGGTGACGATGCCCCAGCTCGCGGCGTGCTCGTGATAAAAGCGATACTGGTCTGCACCCGTGACGCCGGTGCCGTTGGACCATGCGACGAACGGGTGCGCACAGGCGCTGTCGAACGGTTCCGGGTAGAAGATCGTAAACGTTCCCCAGGTGCCTAACGCGACTTCGCGCTCGGCGGTCGGGTAGGGACCTTGGGAGGTGAAGTCGGGGCCGCCCTGCAGACAGCCCTCCCGCGCGACCTCTGCGCCGCCGTCCGCATCGCTCGCTGCCGCCTCGGTCGCTTCCTGCATCGCCTCCTCGTCGGACGCAATCGCGGCGTCGGCGGCGTCCGCGGCGTCCGCGCTGGGCGACGAGGACCGAGCGTCCCGTTGTGCCTGCTGACTCGGGGGCTGCCCCGTGTCGGTTCCAGCCTGTTGTGGGCCGCTAGCGCGCGGTGCGCTGGCATGGGCGCTCGTTGCGCGGGTGCTCGGGGGATCACTAGAAACGTCGACCCCTTGCTCGCGCGCGCCGGAGCTATCGGGGGCCCGAAGCGAATCTCCGCACCCGAGGCACAGGCCGAACGTCGCGGCCAGCACCCCAGCCCAGACGGGCGGGCTGATGATTGTCCCTAGGCGCATGGTCCACCCTCCACGAAATCGGCTTCCTCCCGAGGCCGAGCTTGCGTCTCAGGCGCCCTGGCCGCAAGTCACCAGTCACGGTGCGCGGCACGTGCAGGTCTCCCCAGCAAAGCGACGGAAGTCGCCTCCGCCTAGAAATCCGGGCGGTTGCCTGTGATCTTCGCGATGCTGTCCAACAGTCGGTCGACGGTCGTACCGCTGTCGAAGGGGTCGAAGGGGAGTGGGCCGCGTCCTGGAGCACCGGAGGCGCGGCGGGCCGCGACGCTTACCAGGATGAACAGCGCATGCAGTACGAAGTAGTAGTCGAGTCGCTCCCGGTCGAGTCTCTTGAAGGCTGTATAGAAGGTCCGGTAATACCAAACACCCACCCTAACGAGTGGCCGGCAGGCCTCGTCCCACCAGAAACGTGTCCGACCGCGAAACGGTAGTTGTTTGGGTAGGACGAGGTGGCGCTGGACTTCGTTCCAGGCGTGGTCGAGTTCGGGGTGGGCGACGATCGAGTTGGTCCAGTCGATTACGGTGCGTCTTCCGGTGGCGTCGATCAACACATTCCCCGCCCAGTAGTCGCCGTGGCAGAAGCAGGTCCCTGGCTCGTGGAGCAAGGGGTTGGTCCTAAGGCGGTAGGCCAGGGAAGGGCGCCGATGAGCACCAACGCGGGCAGACCCAGGCTGAGCCCGGCGAGTACAGCACCCAGGGTGATGCCCGGTGCCCGCTCCATGATCATGAAGGGGCTGCCTAGCAGCTCGCCCGTTCCATGGTGCGCGAGCACGGCAGGTGCCGGGTAGCCGATGCTGGCTAGGCTGGACTGAACGGCGCTCTCGAAGGCGATCAGCGCCGCCTGCCTCGAGTCTAGCAGGATACGGAGCACGAGCGGGCGGGCAAGGGATCCTTGTGTGCCGGCCAGTCGAAAGCGGAAGATTCGAGCGGTGCTACCGTCGGCCAGCAGTTGGAGTGGGTCGCGGTACGAAAGGGTTGGGTCTTGGGTGTGCCGGCGCAGGTAGTCGAGGAGCGGCCCTCTCAGGTCGTCGGCGGTGGGGGCTGGCTGTGGTGGGGCCTCAGTCATGGCGCATTCGTAGCGTGGCGCCGTGATCGCGGCGTCACGACATCGACTGTCGACGCGTGTTTGTCCATGTCCACCCTAGGAACTGATTGGGTGGGCGGGCTTATTCCGAACCTTGCGACAGAGCCCGATGAAGCACTTCGCCCATCTCGGTGATCGAGTAGGGCTTGCTCAGGGTATGGCTGACGTTCGCCCTGGCAAGCTCCCCGCCGCTCTGCTGTCGGGTCCCCGAGGCCATGATCACCGGCAGCCCCGGACGCAACGCGCCCACCGCGCGCGCGACCTCCAGCCCGCGCAGCTTGGGCATGTCCTGATCGGTGAGTACCACGTCACAGCGTTGAGGGTCGTCGCGCAGTGCCTGGAGCGCAGCACCCGGATCGGAAAACGAGGTGACCTCGTAGCCCAGGCGCTTGATCATGCGCTCTGCCACCCTCGCCAATGCGACCTCGTCTTCGATCAAGAGTACTCGGCCTGTTCCGTGCCATATCGAGGGCTCCGGCCTTGCTGCGGCCACGGGCTCACCCGACGCTTCCGGTAGAAATACCGAAAACGTCGTTCCCAACCCGGGCTCGCTGTCGACCAGGATCCCACCTCCATGTGAAGCTACGATCCCATGGGACACCGAAAGCCCGAGTCCTGTGCCCGTCCCCACATCCTTCGTGGTAAAAAAGGGCTCGAAGATGTGCTCTTGGGTGGCCAAGTCCATGCCCTTGCCGTCGTCCGAGACCTGCAGCCGTATGTACCGACCGGCTCCGGCACCGAACCCGGCGTCCTCCCCCAGGCTGACCAGGCCGAAACGAACGGCTATATGGCCTGTCGAGCCTTCGATCGCGTGCCATGCATTGGTTCCCAGGTTCATGAGGACCTGATGGATCTGGGTTGCGTCACACCATGCAATGGTTCCTTCCTGCCCGTCGACGGTCAGTTCGATACCCGCCGGCAGGGTTGCACGCAGTAGCCTCACCACCTCGTCCACGAGCGGGCCGACCGGCACGGACGCGCGCTTAGACGGTCGCTGCTGGCTGAAGTTCAAGATCTGGGCGACGAGTTGCTTGGCCCTGGAGGCCGCCGCAGCGATCTCGTCCAGGCTGTCGGCCACAGGGTGGGCGGGTTCCACGTCGGTTCGGGCCAGGTCCACGTTGCCGCAGATGACCGCGAGCAGGTTGTTGAAGTCGTGTGCGATACCGCCAGCAAGTGTTCCTAGCGACTCCATCCGCTGGGCCCGGGCCACCTGAGCCTCGAGCTGTTGTCGTTCGCCCTGCGCCTTCACACGCTCCGAGACATCTCGCACGGCGGCCACGGTCAAGTCGCCCTCATCGGAGTGCACCGGACTCAGGCTTATCTCCACAGGGACCAGGACCCCATCCTTGCGACGCGCCTGTAAGCGGGCGCGCGGCGACCCCATGCTTCTCGCCACGGGTTGCACGCGGTAGCCTTCGCGCAGCGCTCGGTGCTGAACGCGGTGCGGCTCTGGCACCAGGGCGTCGACGTGAAGTCTGGACAGCTCTTCCTTGCTGTAGCCGAACAGTGACTCGCTCATTCTGTTGGCGCGTACGATGGCCCCGGACGCGTCCACGATCACGAGCGCGTCCGGTGCGAACTCGAAGACACCTTCGAAGCGCACCTCGGCCCGCTCTGCGTCCCGGCGCAGCAGAGCAAGCTCGATATTTGCCTTCAGCACTCTCGGGTCGTACGGCTTTGTTAGGTATCCTACGATTCCTGCGTTCGCGGCCGGAGCTGTTAGTTCCTCGTCCGCAAAGGCTGTCAGAAAGATGATGGGCACCCGCGTCGTCTCGCGGAGACGTTCCGCCACATCAAGACCACTCATGCCCGCCCCAAGCCGGATGTCCATCACCACCAGGTCGGGCCGGGCTTCGGGGATCTCCCGGAGCGCCTGCTCCCCGCGCGTTGCATGACCCGATATCTCGAAGCCTGCGCTGCGCAGTTGATCCTTCAGTTCAAGGGCGACAATTGCTTCGTCTTCAACGACGAAGATTCGCCTGGACTTGCCCACTGGCTTCAACACGACCTCCCCCCCCCGGGTGGGACCGCTAGCCCGGATCCATCACGACTTCGACGCCGCCTCGCTTGTTCTTCGACTTTATCGGGCTTTCGCCGCCGCAGACAATACAGGGAGTATTCCCCTCGGTCGGCGAAAGCCCTGTGAAGCCGATTCCCTGCGCGATCCGACACCGAAGTCGTGATGGATCCGGGCTAGTGCATGCCGGGACGGCACCCTAGCGTAGCCGTGCAGTCGATGCCACATGGGCGTATCTGGAGGCCCAACCTAGACGACGTTAGTATCCGGCTCTATGTTGACCACCATCAAACTGGGGCTGCTGCCACCCCTCACCGGTATCGTCGGCATGTATGGCGAGGAGATCACGCGAGCGGCTCACATCGCCTGCCAAGAGATCAACTCGGCCGGGGGTGTGTTGGGCCATCCACTTGAGCTGATCATCGAGGACGACGGCAGTCTGCCCGAGAGCGCCGTCGCTGGCGCGGAGAAGTTGGTTGCGCAGGGCTGTACTGCGCTTGTGGGCAACCTCCTGTCGAACGCGCGGATCGCCGTTGCGTACCGGGTCGCAGAGCCCAATCGGCTTCCGTATCTGAACTTCTCGTTCTACGAAGGCAGCATCCTCAGCCAGTACTTCTTCCACTTTGCGGCGCTTCCGAATCAGCAGATAGATCGGATGATTCCCTTCATGCGGGCGACCTACGGGCCGCGCATGTTCTTCGCTGGCAACGCCTATGAGTGGCCGAGGGGGTCTATCGCCGCCGGCAAGCAAGCGCTCGATCATTGTGGCGGCCAGACCGTTGGGGAGGAGTACTTTCCCATCGGCGTGGACCCGGCGGACCTCGACACATTGCTCGAACGGGTCGAGGCCGCGCGGCCCGACGTCTTCGTGCCCTACTTCGCCGGGAGCGACCAGACGTCCCTATTGCGGAAGTTCGCCGCCCGCGGTCTCAAGGAGCGGATGGCTGTTGTCATGGGGCACTATGACGAGCTGATGGCGAGTGCCTTGGAGCCTGCAGTCCGCGAGGGCCTGTACTCGAGCAATACCTATTTCATGACTGTAGATACCCCGGAGAACCAGCGTTTCTTGGAGGAACTCGCTGCCTATGAGGGTGTGACGGGGATCTGGCCTGACGGAAACGGTATTCTCACGAATTTCGGTGAAGGTACCTACCTGTGTGTGAAGGCCTTTGCGGCGGCGGCCGACCAGGCCGGAACCACGGACGCCGAAGCGTTGCTTGGAGCCCTAGCCACCCTGCGCGTCCGCGGACCCCAAGGGGAGGTGCGCATGGGACCCGAGATCCAACACGCGGCCGTGAACTCGTACCTATCGCGCTGTCGACGAGACGGTGTGTTCGAAATCGTCGAGCGCTTCGGGGTCATCGAGCCGGTGTTGCCAGCCCGGTATCGGCACGAGCGCCTGGGCACCCGAACGACCCTAGAGGACGAGATCCGTCTGCAAGCGAGGATCCTGTCCCAGCTATCGGAGGCTGTGATCCTCGTCAGCGCATCCGACGGTGTGGTCGTTTACAACAACGCCGCCGCCGAGACGCTCTTCGGTTGCGGCGACGGCGGGCTGCTCGGTCATCCCATTGTGCCTCTGGCGGGTGCCCAGTCTCTGCATCCAAGGCTGGGCTCCAGCGAATTGGCTGACCAACTTGCTCGCTCCGGCGCGTCGGGGGGGCAGGTTTCGGCCACTCGCCGGGACGGGACTTCGCTGTGGTGCTCGATCACGACGTCCGCCTTCACGCACCCATTCTACGGTGAAGTGTGGCTCATCGTCTGTCGCGACGTGAGCGATCTGCTTCGCTCCCTCGAGGAGAAGGAGACCTTGCTGCGCGAGATCCACCACCGGGTCAAGAACAATCTACAGATCATCTCGAGCTTGATTCACTTTCAAACGAAGAAGCTTCACTCGCCCGAAGACGCTGCTAGCCTGGGCGAGCTGCGGCAGCGCGTCTACGCCATATCGCTGGTTCACGAGCGCCTGCACCGTTCACTTGACGTTGGCCGAGTGGACTTCGCCGGCTACTTGCGCGCCCTGGTTGCGGACATGTCCCGCTCTGCGGGGCGCTTCTATGCCGCTCCCATCGACGTCAATGTCGACGACCTGGAGCTCCCGATCGGGCTGGCCATGCCTGCCGGAATGATCGTAACCGAGCTCGTAACGAACATTCTCAAGTATGCATTCCCGGATCGGCGTCGCGGGACCGCTTCCGTGTCGGCGCGCAAAGAAGGCGACCAGGTCGTGCTTACCGTGGCCGATGACGGTGTGGGCTTCCCTGAAGGCTTCGATCCCCGCTCCGGCGGGGCGTTCGGTTGGGAGCTGGTTCGGTCTCTGGTAGGGCAGCTGGATGGTGACCTGGAGCTCGGCGAGGATCCGGGCGTCCAGGTTCGCATCGTGTTTTCGCTGCGTGAGGCCCGGACTGGCGAGTAACTTCGGTCGGTGCCCTGGGGGGGGCGAAAGGGAGGTCCAAAAAAGAATCTGCCTTGTCAGCGGCGGATTGAGCGTTGGATCATAGCGAGGCATGTGATCGCAGCGAGGCCCGCCCTGTGGGCCTCAGGGCGGGCCTCAGGGCAGGCCGGAACGAAGCTGGCATGTGGTGTGGGAATGGTGGCCGAGCGCGAAAACAGGCATGGTGAAGCCCGCAGGGCAGTCGGCGGTCGCGGTTGGCGCGCAGGGATAGCGCTTTCGGCGATGGGGCTTTCGTTGGCCGCAACCCTGCTCTATCTGGAGGGAAGCCAGCGAGTCGCCATCGGATCCATCGAGTCACAGGGTGGCGAGTTCGGCGAGTCCACGCAGCTCGCGTCTGCTGGCCGGGTGACCCGCCAGCGCCATGAATACGGCGCGGACGGTCAGGCTGTGATGCCGGGGGGTCAGGGTGCCCCCGGCCTGAGCGAGCCCATGCATCCCCACCCGATCACCGCAACCCACGAGCGCATCTTTCGCGAGAACAACCTGGTCGGTGCCCTGAATGCGGCTGTGGACTTCGCAGATGCGTCCCGCATACGGCAGACCCTACAAGTCTATCGTGCGGAGTACCCGGAGGACACCTACGTGCTTCAGGAGGGGTATGAGATCATCGCTGCTTGTCTGGATGACCCCAGCGCTGCCACGCGGGCGCGGGCAGAGGCATTCTGGAACACCCAGATACGCTCCCAGACCAGACGCTACGTTCGGCGATATTGCCTCGCGCCCAAACGGGCTGCGAGTACGGAGTCGGAGTAGAACGCCATGAAGCCCATGCCATCCCGCGCCCTTTCATTCGCGCCGACGCTCGCTCTGCTCGTCGTCGGGTGTGCCGGCGAGTCGGAAGCGGGCGGGCTGAGCCAGCCTGCTACGGGTCCGCGCGAGGGTACGTCCATGCCCAGTTTGTCGGTGTCCACTGAAGAACCGGGCGCCAGTGGGTCGAACGCGCAGGTGACGGCGGCACCTTCCATGGCCATTCCGGGCGCACCCCAGGGTGACCCGGCTGGCGTCCCGTCCTCGATGGCGAACGCGCGCGGTAGCATGGGCGCCAGAGACCCGGGGACCGGATCGCCCGGCCCGGTCGGCGCCCGGGATCAGGAGACTGGGTCGACGGCGGGCGCGGGCGGTGACCCGGTAACGGATGGGGAGCCTGGAGCGGATGGGGAGTCCGGAACGGACGGAGACGACACCGCGGTCGGGACCGATGTGCCTGACGCAGCATCTACGCCGCCCGAGCCGTTGGATTGCGGGCCCGACGGGTGGGTGGTCGAAAACCACGGCCCCCCAGCAAACCGCGTCAACTACCTGATCCTGGCGGACGGATACGACGCGACGACCATCGACACCACCTTGGAGGAGCATATCCACCGCATGCTGGACGCGCGCTTCAATCGCGAGCAGGGCGAACCCTACGGCCGCTATCGCAAATTCGTGAACATCTGTGTGGCGAAGGTTGTCAGCGAGACCAATGGCATCGGCAACGGTCCGACGGCGTTCGGCGGTGGCAATGGGGGCGATCGGCTCGCTCGGGTCGATCAGCGGCGTGTGACCAACTACATCAACGACCACATTCCGAGGAGTTTCGAGGTGGACTGGACGGCCGTTGTGTTGAATCAGGACCGCTGGGAGAACACCGGTGCGATCACCATGTTGTGGTCGGGGGCGACGCGCGATGCACCGGGCGCCGCCCTCCATGAGGGCGGGCACGGATTTCATCAGTTGGCCGACGAATACTGCGCCGGCGGCACCGGGACCCGCTGTGGGCCCAATATGTGCGGCGGGCAGGGAAGGGAATACGCAGAGGTGAACACCACCGGTGATTGCATGGACACCGCCGGAAAGTGGGATCTGTGGCTTGGCACCGTGCAGAAGGGGCTGAAGGTCCCGGACATGGGCGCCACCGGCTTGCAGGGCACGTTCGCCGGCAGCCGGTACGTGGACTCCGGTCAGTATCGACCCTCGGGGAACTCGATGATGAACAGTCTGTTCGGCGATGACCTCAACACCAGCTACAACGCTGTGTCCCGCGAGCAGATCATCTTCAGTATCTGGCGAGCGCTACAACCGGTCGACTCGACTGAGCCTCCGGAGGGGGAGGTGACGGGCGCACGTAGCCTCAGGGTGAACGTGATCGATCCGGACGTGGTCGACATCGACTGGAGCGTAGACGGCGATTTGGTCATGGAGGCCGGCGGCAGCGTCTTCGATGTTACGACGGCGAACCTTTCCCCTGGGACGCACACAATTTCGGCGCTCGCCTACGACAATGCTGACATGGATCTCGTCAGGAACCGCTCGTCCGAGTGCCCGCGCTCGGTCACGGGACGCTACTGCCACGGGACAGCCTGGTCTCGCTCGCGCCAAACCGTCAGCTGGACAGTCACGGTCGAGTGAGGTGCGCTGCGAAGATGGCTCCGCCGCCGGGCAACTGGCCCGGACCATCTACGACTTCGACACCGCCTCGCTAGACGCCGCAGGACCTTCGTCGCCCTAGAAAATACAGGGAGTTTCCCAAATCCCTGCGCGACCCGACGCCGAAGTCATGACCGAACCGGGCTCGACCGCCGTCACGAGCGGGTGTGCAGCTGCCCTACAAGGTCGCACGACCGTGCCTTCGCTCCCCTCCAGAGTAGGCAAGGGTTGCCGTTCAAGAAGCGAACCGGGGAGAGGCGGTTCGTGGGCGAAGATCCCTTCACTTTCAGCGACTTCATGGCGGCCTTCGAGGCCCATGCCAACTTCGCGTTCACCAAGATCAACCATGGTTTCTGGGAGAACCTGGCCATCGCTTTTGCGCGTTTTGGTACCCCCGTGCCACCGGAACAACGCGTCGCGGCCGACCGGCTGCTGCACCGGGACCACCTGTTCGAGGGTGGCTTTGCCGACGAGCTGCAGGACATGCTACTGCGCGCCGGTGCCGAAGCGGACCCGGCTCTCCACATGGCGATCGGCCTGAGCGCCTGGCCCGGTGACGAGCAGATCATCGGCACGCCGCATGACCCGAAGCGGTGTGTGCCCGTCCTGGAGTACTTCGCCGAGCGGCTGCACAGCCATGGCGATGGTCTGGTGCTCAAGCGCGCCGTGATGGACGGGCAGATTCTGGCGCTGTTCGAGCGGCTGCGGGACTTTCGCGTGGTCCTGGTCGGGCCCGCGTACATCCAAGGCTTGATCGACGTCGCCGGCTGGTCCGAGGCCGACTTCGTGGCCCTGCACCCAAAGGCCGCGCGTGCCAGTCGGGGCGATGCCGAGACGCGCCTGCGCGCGTTGCTCGCATCCCCCACCGATCGCGACACATGTGTGCTGCTCCAGGCCGGCACACTGGCCCCCTACCTTGTGCTGAGGCTACGGTCGGAATTTCCTCGGGTTCGGTGGATCGACGGCGGCCTCGCCCTCAGCATCGCCTGTCCGGAAGACCTGCTCAAGCGTCCATGGGGGCGGGTGTATCGACGCCAGATCGTCGCCACCTACCGAAAGCTGGGGGGATGCGAAGCTGTCGCTCCGCGCGACCTTTTCGTGGAGATCGCGTCGGACCTTGAGCGGGTGGAGCGCGAGGACGGGCGGCGTCCCCCCGGCGCGGTGGCGTTCGTGGAGGATAAGCCCCTCGATATGGAACGTGCCGGCGCGTTCCTGCGGCCGGCGCGCAGGCGCAACCACTGGTCCAACTGGGGGCCTGCCTGGGAGATGCTCGGTCGGGCCTACGAGCGCTACTTTCAGGTGGGCGAAGGCATGCAGGTGATCCCGTGCGCCAACGGTGGCATCGCCCTCAGCGCGCTTGCCAATCTGCACGCCGCCAGGGTGGGACGCCCCCTGCGGTGGGTGGTCAGCGCCTTCGGCTTTCACAACACCCTGCGCGGCGTGTTCGCGGACGCCACCGTGGTCGATTGCGACGCGCGAGGTCGCCTGAGCCTGGACCGGCTTGCGGAGCTCGACCCCGATACCTATGACGGGATCGTCGTGACGAACCCCTTTGGTCTCAAGCCGAACTTCAGTGACTATGAACGTCTCGGTGCCCAGGCCGGCAAGGTCGTCCTGCTCGACAACGCCTCGGGCATCGGTCCCAGGATACCGGGGGTGCGCTACCAGGCGTTCAGCCTCCACCAAACCAAGCCGTTCGGCATGGGCGAAGGCGGCCTGATCCTCGCGCCCCGAGACGATGCAAAGCTGCTGCTGGCGTTGATGGACTATTCTCCGCTGGAGCCCGAGCTGCGGCGCTACTGGGTGGGCAACGGAAAGCTGTCCGAGCTTTCCTGCGCTGCGCTGCTGCAGCGCCTGGAGGCTGCGCCGGAGTGGACCCCTCTGTACGAAATGCAGAGCTTCCGCATCTCAGCCATCGCGGCGCGTTCGGGCCTGAAGCCGCTGTTGCCGCGCACAGTCGAAGTGGTCGCCACCAGTCTACCCTTCCTGCTGCCGCAACCGGCCCCGCTGGAGCAGCTTCGCAACCCTCATTTCGCCGTTGGCAAGTACTACAAGCCACTTGCGCCGCTGCCCGTGGTGAGCGCGATCTACGAGCGGCTCGTGAATATTCCTTCTCACCCCGACATGCGCCAGGTGGCGACCGATGACATTTTGTCGGCCATCCGGGGGATGCGGAGCGTCCGCAAGGCCTCGTAGGGGAGCCACGCGCATGCGCCTGGGACTCATGCAGCCGTACTTCTTCCCCTACGCGCAGCAATTTCGTCATATCGCGCAATGCGATCTCTGGGTGGTCTTCGACACCGTGCGCTATCGGCGCCGCACGTGGACGACGCGCAACCGGATTCTCAACCGCGACAAGGGATGGGCCTATGTGGGTGTGCCCATGGAGCGACGAGCGACGCACTTTCGGCTGTCGCAGGCGCCGATCGTCGCCGACCCGTCACCGTTGGGCGGACTCCTGGAACGCCTGCGGGTCTACCAGGGCGCGCCCTTCTATGAACCGACCCGTGACCTGGTGACGCGCATCCTATCGGACCCCGAGCCAACGATCGCTGGCTTCAACACACACTGCCTTCGCGCGCTGTGCGAGTACCTCGGGGTCCGAACGCGGGTCGTTCGCCTCAGCGAGCTCGACCTGCCGCTCCCTGCGGAGGCGGAGCCGGACATGTGGGCGCTGCTCATCTCAAGGGCGCTCGGCGCCAGCGTGTATAGCAACGCACCCGGGGGGCGAAGCCTCTATCGTCCGGAACCGTATCGCGAAGCGGGGCTGTCGCTGGAGTTCTACGCGCCTCGCGAGCTTCGCTATGACACCGGCAGCTTTGATTTCCAGCCCGATCTCTCTGTGCTCGACAGCCTCATGTGGATGCCGCACGCGGCCTTGCGGGACTTTGTCCAAGCGTGAGCGGCGAGAAGGGTCGCTTCTGTAGCTGAGCGTACAGCTGTGACCACCGTTCGAAACGTGCCCGCTCTTCCCGGGGCAAGTCGCCGTAGCCGGGCTTGTCCCAGGGTTCCGCAGCCGTTAGCGCGCGCGTGAGCGCTTCCAGATCCGCATGGCTTCCATGGGGCGGTTGGTCTACGCCGCGATGGCGCCGGTACCCGAAGGCTTCCATCAGCGATCCGCACCGAGCTTCCACGAACGCCAGCTTGTCGTCGGACATGCGGTCCACGAACTTGGCCCGGTTGTCCCCGATGATGGGCTTCGAAAGATTCGCCCAGACGGCAGCCCGATCCGCGTCTGCCCGCGCGCTGCGGCTGTGTGCATGGAACTGGAGCATCGATGCTGAATACGGCACCTCCAAGCGTTCGCAGACCTTCCGCAGGCTGCCTTCCGGATCGCTGACCAGGGCTTCATAGGTAAGGCAAGCGACTCGGCGTTCCGGTGACAACCAGCGCAGCGCCTTGAGGAACCCTTCCTGATCGTCGAGCCAGCGGTTCGTGGCCCGCACCACCCCTCCGCGCAGCAGCGGTGAGGCTTCCCAGGAAAGGGCCATGTCGCGCGGGTCCCGAACCATGAACAGGTAGGATGGGTCGCAGGAGACGCTCTCTAGCGATGTCAGGTAGTTGGCGATGCTATTCTCCTTCACAAACAGCCGCGCCTTTTCGGCCCGCTCCCGCTCGGCATTCATGAGCGTCGCCACCATTCCCAAAGCTCCATCGGCGGGATCGAGCAGGGCTTGCCGGGCCTCCAAAGCAAGCTGGTCGAGCAGCCAGGACGAGACCTTGGCATCGAACATCTCCAGGATCGCATCGCGTAGCGCGACGCCTTGGTCTTCGAAGCGGCAGCCAAACTCGGCGAACACGCGAAACAGGTGGCTGGTACCAGGTGCCGCGAAGTCCGGGTGGGCGTCGAACAGTTTGGTAATGAGGTTGCTACCAGAGCGCTCGGAGCACATCAGGAACACGGGCTGCTCGAGCCTCTTGTTCGTGGGCATCCCTGGATCTTACGTCTGAAGTTCGCAGGAGACCACAGCACCCGACCGTGCGCACGCCCAAGCGCTCCCTGTTCCGTGTGTGCGTACCGGCCCTACTACCTGATTGGCGGACCCGCTCCCGTCCCGCGCTATCGAGGGTTGTCGGCCATGCGCGAAAGGCTTGCGCGCAGCGCCGGGTCGCTTCGTGTGCGCCAGATCAGGCCGTCGAGCACGTAGTGGGTCGCCTGGGGAACCGCTAGCAGCGGGACCACCAGGGCGAGGATGTGGTCCGACAGCAGCGGGCCTGGCCCGAACAGCCTGTCATGCTCGTGCCAGACGAGGTGATCCCATCCCAACTCCTCAAGGGTGGCCAACAGGAGGCACAGGGCACAAAACGGCAAGGCACCTCGGGCGAGAAGACGTGACGACAGGCTGGCGCCCACACCCGTGGTGCGGGCGCGTCCGTGGCGGTAGATCAACACGGCGTAGGGAGCACCATGAATGATCACATTGGTAACGGTGAACGCGTAGTCGCTTGCGAAGGTTACGATCCCCAGGTGCCAGCAGGCCCAAGTCGTCACGACCAGAAGCAGCTTGCCGGGGTGCAGGGCTGAGCGTGACCACAACACGGCCTGACGGCCAAGATACGTGATCATGAGCGCCCAGTAGAACGGTGCCAGGTGCTCGACCCAATCGCCATCGATCCATCCGCCTGCGAAATCGCCCGGCATGAACCAGGCGAACTGTGCTGGCAGGTGAGCGTGCCAATGGATGAGTGGATAGACCATGGCGGCGTGCAACGCGCTCTGTTCGAGGCGCCGATCCAGGGGTGTCGGAGCGGGGCGGCGGCGTTCGTAGAGGGCGAGCCATCCCACTTGTTGCCGGATGAAGTGGAACACCGCGACGTAGGCGAGCACGCGCCAGAACAGCGCGGGCGACACCGCGTGGGTCGCCGTCCCCAGCAGGTAGCAGCCGAGCGGCACGCCGGCGTAGCGCAAACGGTGGCGCCGTAACTCATCGCCGTCGAGATAGGTGCGAAACAGGGTCGTCCACACGTGGGCCACGTCCACGAACACCACCAGCCACAGCCATAGCCACACAGGCGTGGCGGCGTCCAACAGGCCGGTGGCCGCCCCGAACAGGAGCAACAGGGCCGATAGGGCCGCACTGCCGCCGAACGTCCACAGGTCGGTGGTCCGGTCGAAGAGCCAGCCAGCCGCTGCGGTTGAGCCTTGCCCGGGTCCGCCGTCGCCGGTCGCGGGCGTAACGTGTTCCTCGGTGGGTTGTGGCGATGCCCGCGTCATCCGTTCGAACCCCGGAGCACCGCGGTCACCTCGTTGGCGGCCCGCACGCCGTGCTCGAACGCCTCTTCGAATAGGGCCAGGCCGGAAAGGTCGGTGTGAGCGAAGTGGATCGGTCCCAGGGGCTGGCTCGTGGTGCGCCGCGTCGGACTCCAAACGGTCCCCACCCGCGGCTGTATCATCCCGTGACCCCAGCGAAAGACGTCCAGGCGCGCGAGCTTCTGCGGTAAGTCGCGATGCGCCCGTCGCAAGTCGAGCAGGATGGCGTCCCGGAAGTGCGAGTAGTCGGGTTCAAACAGGCGCCGCCGGCCGGCACGCGCGTCGCGGTCGGTCATCGGCAGGTAATAGGTCCAAACCGTGGGGCCGAAGGAGCGCCCCCGCTGGTGCGTCGCGTTCACATAGCCGAGTGACGGGCTGTCGTGCAGCACCGTATCCCACGCCTGCTCAAAGCCCCGCTCCTGGGGGCGTTCCGAAAGGTGCAAGTTGGCGACCATCCACGCCCCGTAGTCCACCTGTCGCCCCCGATCGGCGTCCCCAGCTGTCCGCTCGCGGATGGGCCGGACGATCCGCTGGGTCACAAACGCAGGCGTGGCGACGATCGCGCATCGAGCGTCGACGCGCATGGGCTTGCCCGAGCGCGTATCGATCGCATGGACGCTTACACCGGTGCCTTCGGGTTTCGGCACCACGTCGACGACCAGGCTGTGGCTGCGCACTTGATCCGCCGCGAGGCTGGTGCGCAGGAAGGCGACCAGGGCTCCGTTGCCCTGTGGCCAGGTGATGACCTGGGTACCCCTGCCGGTCGCCGGGTCGATCCGGGCTGCGTAGTACAGGACCATTGCCCAGGCGCTGGTGTCGTGTAGCGTCAAGCCGTAGTCGTCACGGCACGCGTAATCGACGCAGAAGCGCAGACGCTCCGATGTGAAGCCGTGCTTTGTCAACCAGGTTGCCGCCGAGATCCGGTCGAGCTCCGTGATCGTCGGGTCGTCCGACCCATATCGCATGGGGATGGCGAAGGCAGGGCGCCCCTGGCCATCCCGCATGCGCGCAAGGGCCTGCATCTTGGCGCCGAAGCGCTGCCATTGCCGTCGATCTTCCTGCGTAGCGCCGATCGCGGGATACAGTCCCTCGTAGAAAAAGCCTCGATAGAATAGACGCTCCTTCGGGTCCCGCACGAGGTATTGCTCTCGAACGGCACGCCCATCGGACTCCAGCACACCCATGTCCGAAAGCAGCGACTGCAGCGGCCGGTTGTGGTCGAGGGGCTGCGTGATGTAGTGAGCACCCCAGGGAAAGGCGTGGGGAGCCCGTGTGTTTGCCAGTGCTTCGGAGGGTCCGCGGTGGTCGCGGCTGGTGCCGCCGAGCTCGGCTTCCAGCTCCAGCAGCCGCATACCCCGCTGACCGTTACGGCGTAGCTGATACGCGGCCGCAAGGCCTGCCGGGCCTCCGCCGACGATCACCACTTCCGTCGTCTGGACAGGGGCGCGAGCGAAGATGTCGTCTCCAGGAGGCGACGACCGCAGGCGATGCCCCGCCCGGTGATCCTGGCCAAGGAGCCGACCCTCGATTTCCCGGGGCGTTTCGCGTTGGCTTGGGCGATCGCATGCGAGCAGCCGTGTCGCCAGGGGTGCGCCCAGGATCAGCGACAGGACCTCGCGGCGGGACCAACGCATGCTAGAAGATCCGCGACAGCTCGCGGCTGTAGTAGCGCACGAGCACCTGGTGATTGAGGCGGTTGACCTCCGCGTCTACCCTCGCCATGTCCTGGGGAAACACAAACATGCCCGGAAGCACCCCGTCGTTGAGATAGCGGAGTCCCTTCTGCCGCAGGCTGCGAGGTGGTGCCAGAGGTGCCCGCCCCACAAGCACATAGCCCCACTCCCCGAACGACGGAATGGGGACATGGTAGGGCGCGGTGTGCAAGCCCGCTGCGCGCATGCTGGCTTCCACGCACCAGAAGCTCTCCCGCGACAGGAGTGGAGACGTGCTCTGCACGGCGGCCAAGCCCTCCTGCGAGAGTGCCGAGCTGAGCAGCTGGTAGAAGCGCCGGGTGTATAGCTTTCCCAAGGCGAAGTTGTTGGGGTCGGGAAAGTCGACGATCGCCACATCGAACGGACCACGTCGGGCCTGGTCCAGCCAGACCATCGCGTCATCATGCACAAGCTCGACCCGCGGGTCCTCGAGTGCGCCTGCATTCAGTTTGCGCAGGGCAGGCAAGGTGCGCGCAAGCCTGGTAACCGCTGGATCCAGGTCTACCAAGGTGATGGTCTCGACTTCCGGATAGCGCAGCAGCTCGCGCACCGCGAGCCCATCACCCCCGCCCAACACGAGGATGCGTGAACGGCGTCTGGCAGCCGCCATCGCCGGGTGCACGAGCGCCTCGTGGTAACGGTATTCGTCCAGCGAACTGAACTGCAGGTTGCCGTCCAGAAACAGCTGGACGCGGCCGTCACCCGCTGTGACCACCAAACGCTGGTAGGCCGACTGTTGCGCAAAAATGATCCTGTCGCCGTACAGTTCCTGCTCACCGAGCGCGCGTAGCCTGCCACTGTAGAACATGGCGCAAAGCAAGGTCGCCGCGACGACCGTCCCCTTGATGCGTAGCCGCAGGCGGAGGGCGGGGTAGATCCGTCGCCGAAGGATCCATGTGCTCAAGATCCCGACCGCGCAGTTGAGGAGCCCGAAGAGCAGACCGATCTGCTCCAGTGGCACCATCAGGAACTCCACCAGCACAATGGAGAACACTAGCGAGCCGAGCAGGGCGCCCAAATAGTCGAAGGTGAGCACCTTGGCGACCAGGTCCTTGAAGTCCAGCTCCGAGCGCAGGATGCGCATCAGCAGCGGAATCTCGATGCCCACCAGCATGCCGATGGCGAACAGGGTCACGTACAGAAGCAGGGAGAAGGCGACCGCGTGGCCATAGGCCAAGAAGAGCAGAAGTCCCTGGGTCCCGCCGATCAGGGCGGCGGCGTACTCCACGTCCACGAAGCGCTCTGCGAGGCGCCGGTCGATGAACTTCGAGGCGTAGGAGCCGACCCCCATGGAGAACAGGTAGACCCCGATCGTCAGTGAGTACTGCCGGAGCGAGTTGCCCAGCACCGACGTGGCGATGGCTCCTGCAAGTAGCTCGTACACCAGGCCCGCCGTCGCGATGACCAGCACGGTCAGCAGCAACAGGGCGGGGGTCACTGGGGCGGGTGCCGCGGTTGGTCGCGGTGGTGGTAAAGCTCCGGCTTGGCTGGACCGGGTCGCGGTGGCGTCGCTGGCTGCCGGCCCACCGGGCTGCTCTTGTGGCCCCACCGGGTTCTGGGGGTCGGTCATGATCGTCTCACCAGCGAGACCCCGGAACCGTCAGCCCGAGATGGCCGCGGAAATGATCAGGCCGATCGCGATGATGATCGCCCCCAGGACGATTCCAACCGCGGTGTTCTGATCCTCCTCGATTTCCTTGGTGATCGAGAACGGTGTCACCTTCTCGATCGCCAAATAGGCCAGTAGCAGGGTCGCCAAACCGATGCCGCTGAATGCGACACATTCGATCGCCGCATGGGCGATTCTTCCCCAGTCGATCATCACTTGCCTCCGTATCCGCCCAGCCAGATGAAGGTGGAATGCCTGCGCGTGGTTGTCCTGCCGCTCGTGCTTGCGCGCATCATCTTTGCTTTGGTTCGTTCCGCGCTGACGCCGAACGGTTCGATGCCTCGGGATGCGATCGCGAGGTATAGCGCGACCACGGCCAGTCCATAGATGGGATAGAGCAGCTTCACCAGTCGTGATCCTTCCATGCGGCCGCGAAGTCGGAATGCTGCCAACGCCGCGCCTCGAACATGGCGCGCCGCACGATCACCCAGAACAGGGGCAAGAGCAGCAAGACGCCGGACCCCAGACAGCAAACAGAGCTACGCTTCCCCGGTCGCGCGCGCAGGACCGCCTGCGGTGCGTTCACACTGGAGAGCGTGGAGCCCCACTCGGGCTGCAGGCGTAGCGAGTAGCGACCGCTTGGCACGCTGCCCAGGTAGTCCTTTTGGGTCGGGTCGCCCTCGCTCCACGTCGAACCGCCCGAGCGGCCATGCCACTCTTCGGTCATCATGTAGAACTCGCGCACTTCCCCCGTCTCTTCGTTGACCAGGGCGGCGTTGACGCCCAGCCAGGCGTTGCTGACGTTGGTGAGTAGCTCGAGTTCGAGCGTGGTCGGGCCGTGGTCAATCGAAAACGGGTCCGTCTGCGTAATGGAGGCGGGCGCCCCGGCCTGCCGTATACGGTTCGACGCCCTGGTTTGCGGGACCTGCAGTGCCTGTTCGATCAGGGCGGCCTCGCGCTTGCCGCGCGCGATCGCCAGGGCGCCCACCGCCAGCGCCACCAGCAGTACGCAGGTCACCGCGCTTGAAACCAGCAGCGAGACGGGGTTGGGCTGGCACGGGGCGATGCCACGGGCAGGCCGGGGCGTTCCGGGAAGCTTGAACGCGTCCCAGATCGTCTGACCGTCGATGTAGTGGCCGTGGGACCAATGGACCTCGGACTTCGTCCGCTCGCAGCTCAAGATATGGGGCGGAGCCACGAAGTCCTCGGTGCGCGCCCGGTCGCCCGTCTCGACCCGCCAGTAGAACTCGCCCACGACGACACCGACCTCGGCGGAGCCGGTCTGGAAGGCTCGATACCTGCGTCCGCGATAGCGCGCGTGACCCCCGTCGCGGATGACCTTGGGGGCTGGGATCGGCTCCAGATAGGTGAAGTGACCCTGATCCTCCAGGAGCCAGCGGTAGCCGGCGTCCGTGTACAGCAGGTACTCCGCCCAGGTATACGTGACCCCGGAGACCACTGTGAAGCGGCGCATGAACCCGATCACGGTCGCCTTTTGATCCAGGAGCACGCCCTCGCTGCCGAGGGGGATATCTGGCTCGACCCGGCCTTGCTCGAGCTGCCTCAGATGGGCCAGCTGCCCGGCATCGTAGTCCAGCAGGGCGCCGCAGTGGCTGCAGGCGACCCGTTCGGTGATTTCGGGAGCGCGGATCGGGACCGGTGCGCCGCAGGTGGGGCACCGTAGGCGGTCGGCCTCGACAATCTGCTCGGGTCTCGGTCCCAGCGCCTGTTGCGTCAGGGACAGACTGTTGCGTGCCAATCGCTCGCCCGCGAACAGCTTCGGGGGCTCGCTCCCATCACCGTAGTCGATGGTCGCGAACTGCCCCGCGGGACCTTCCAGATCCACGAAGCGGCCCCGTGCGCCGGGGACCGCGGCAAACGGTAGTTCGCCCTCCGCTGACAACAGCCGCGATTCGCTCCGCTGGGTGACAGTGAGTGCCGTGTTGCCGGTCACCGAGAGCTCCACGGTGTTCTCCGGCGACAGCGCGTCCCAGGCGGGCAGGTCGGCTCCCTCCACGGGAAAGGTGATGTAGTAGTCCCCCTGGGCCTGGGCGACCCACGCCCAGTGGCCATCGTCGAACGCTACATACCACTCGTCCCACGGGCCTCGACCGTGGTCGAGCTGCAGGCGTCCCCCGACGCGGAATCCGCGCTGGCCGATCTTGCCGGTGTCGCCCACGGTCATCACGGCCGCCGTGGGCACGAGATCGGCGACCTTGCCGATCGCCGACAGGTCTTGGCCGGTCCGCATGACCGAAAAGCGGCAATAGGGGCACACGCAGGCGCGCGACGAGCCGAGCTTGAACTCGATGGGCGCCCCGCAGTTCGGACAATCCGCTCTTCTGACCGCCTCCACGTTGGGGCGCTTGTATCACAGAATGCGGGCGGTCGGGCTATCGCCCGGCCGCCCTGTCGATTCGAAGCATCTCCCCCACCCCGGGTGGCTTGATCCGCCGCAGCCCCTTGTGGGACGCGTGCACGAACCACAGGCTCGGGTGATCCAGCGAGCGGTCGAACGCATAGACCATCGTGACGGGATTGCCGCCCCAGGCTGCCTTGATGTGGATCTTGAGACCGGGCAGCTCGAAGTGGTCGCCCGTCTTGATGGGCCGGTCGATCGGGCGGTACAGCGAGCCAGCCATGGTTCCCGGCAGCGCCCCCCCGTGTGCCATGACCTGCAGCTCGCGCTCGGACAGGCGCGTCAGATCGTGTGGCAGGGACGAGCCGCTGAGGCGTCGGTAGGACTTGGGCAGGGGCAAGCCGTGGTACCAGCGTACAAACGGAAGGTTCGCGGCGGTGGTGAAGTCCGCTGGACCGAACAGGTAGACGCGCTGGTGCCCGGCATTGTCGGAGGGCAGTTCGGCGGCCAGCGACCAATCCCGCTGGGCGTGGGATCGGAGCGAGAAGCCCCCGACGCGTTCGTGGTCGCGGACGGGCGCCCACCCCAGGTGGGCGGCGGCGATCAGCAGGACGAGCGGCCAGGCAGCCCACCGTCCTCGCCGGGCCAGCGTTGCCCCGTGCCACAGGGCGGTACCGAGCAGCCCACTCGCGCCCAGCGAGGACGCCACCGTCACGCGGTCCTCGGGGATCGCGGAAGCCGCCGGTATGAGGCCCAGAATGGCACCCAGGGCCAGCCAGGACAGGGCGCGCGCCGCGGGCCCGCGGCCGTGCGCCAGCAGGCCCCGTCGCCCTAAGTGACCAAGCGCCAGGAATGCCGCCAACGCCACATACCCAAGCGCCACGTGCTCGCTGCGGGCACTCGGAAGCCGCCTCCATGTCTCTGGCGAAAGCAAGTCGAGGGACATCATCCAGGCCCGCCAGGGTGGGCCGTTGTGCCAGTAGACCGCCGGAAGGCCGAAGGTCAGATCCGCGATCATGACCGGAACGCGGAGCACCGTGGCGCGCGCGAACGTCCATGGATCGCTGAACGGACCCAGGTAGAAGCCGGAGTCGGTGACCCCGTGGCCAAGCGACGCTCGCAGCACCACGTAGCCGCCGCCGACGATCAAGGCGGGGAGACAGGCCTTCACGCGCGCGAGCGGCCTACCGGGGCTCATCACCTCGCAGGCGAGTGGGTAGCACAGTACCGATAGGGCGTACTCGCCGGCACTGACCGTCAATACGAGTGATAGCCACAAAAGCGCGTGCGCCCGCATGCCTCCCCGCTCCCGCAGGTGCAGGTGCGCTTCCAGCGCCAGCAGCCCCAGTGCCGTCGCCACCAGCGTGCTGCGGTTGGCGAGCCATGCGACCGGCACGTTGTGTCCCTCATCGAGCGCGAAGATCACCAGTGCGCAAGCGGCTGGCGCGGGCGGCAGCAGGCGAAACAGCAGACGGCCGGCCAGCACGATCGTGGCCATCCACCACAACATGCTATGGGTATGGAAGAGCCATGGTGCCTTGCCAAACAGGGCATGGTCGGCGCTGACCAGTAGGCTCGCGAGCGGGCGAAACATGGCGAGGCTCAGGTCTGGTGAGCTCCACCACGGGAGGTACCCAAAATCGACCAGTGCGGCGTTGGACTCCCCAGTCGGCCCTGCGAACCGGAACAGGTCCCACACAGCTCGCTTGCCGGGAAAGGCCCCACCCAGCATCGCGGCCTGCACGAAGTCATCGCCGCGCAGGTCTCCTAGTAGCGCATTGAAGCGGACGGCCAACCCGGCCGCCAGCGAAAGCAGCGTGGCCTGGGCCGCAAGCGAGGGTCGCAAGGGGGACAACCGCGTAGCGGTCATGGCCTACAACAGCGCGTCCCGCGAGTTCCGTGGGGGCTTCGCATGCAACTTCATATCGCTTGCGGCGGCGGGCTCGAACCCCTGATCGTTTGTACGTGCGTGTTCAGCAACCACCATCGACTACCACCACGCCTTTTCCAGGTCCACTTTGGTTCATGGTCGTTCGTGGGAACCAGGTGGGTGTCATCTCCGATCCTACTACTACGTACTTGCCTATTGGTTACCTGGGACAGCGTTCAGCTCTGTGTAAGCATTCGTTCCCATGTTTCAATGGTTGTGCTAATTCCAACGAATCGTTCACATCGCTGCACCACGGGAGGAAGCTTACATGCTTATCGCGCGAACGCTGTGCTTGATTTGGGCTCTGATGTCGGTTGCGTCGTTGCTAGGCGCTTGCGGCGACGATGCAGAGGATTTCTCTGACAGCGGTGTCGACGCGGGCGGTGATGGCGACGGCGACGGCGACGGTGATGGTGACGGCGACGGCGACGGTGATGGCGATGGCGATGGCGATGGCGACGACGATGCAGGGGTCGACGACGATGCAG
>JAPPOR010000119.1 GCA_028817905.1 Myxococcales bacterium | reverse complement strand
CGACTGAAGCGAAAGCCCTGCGGAGTCGAGCAGTTGTGCGAGGGCGCGTGATTTTGGTGATGGATGCGGGCTAGGGTAACGAAATTGAAGACGGCTTTTCTGGACAGGTGAGGCAAGTCAGGGCGGAGAGGATGGGGCGAACCGATCGGAGAATGCGCAGCCTCGCCATTCGTGGCGCCCAAGTGGGCCCGCGCGGTCCTATGGGGTGCCTGCTCGTCCAGGTCCTGGCCGTCGGCCTGATGTGGTCGAGCGCTGTCAGCGCTCCGGTGCACGCGGAAAGCGAGGCACGGCCGCCCCCCTCTCACGGCGGGGAAGGTTCCGAGACCCTCGCCCGACGTCACTTCGAGCGCGGCCTCCAGCTTGCGAGCCGGGCGCGCTTTCGTGAAGCGGAACGGGAGTTCGTCGACGCATGGGCGCTGTCGCCTCGGCCCAGCGTCGCGTTCAATCTGGCGACGGTTCGCTATCGCCTCGGCGACTACGTCGCCGCCTTGGCCGCGCTCAACGACTACGCGACGGTGGCCGACAGGATGCACAGCCATCAGGCAGAGGCGTGGCGACTGCGGGGCATGCTCGAGCAACGGGTCGCTCGCGTGACACTCGAATTGGCGCCCGCGACCGCACGCGTCTTCGTCGATGGCACGGAGCGCCCCGAGAAAGGACAGCGTCGGCAGCTCTTGCTCGACCCGGGCGCACACGAGGTGAAGGTCGTCGCCAGGCGCCATCGCCAGGCGACCGAGCGGATCACAGTTGCTGCCGGTAGTGTGCTGTCACTATCGATCACTCTGCGGGCAACCCCGCGCACACCCACAACCGTGACCGATCACCACTCAAGGACCTGGGGCTGGGTAGCCTTCGGCACGGGCGCGGCTGGCGCCCTTTCCTTGCTCGTATCGGGTGGGTTCAGCCTCGCCGCGCTGGGCCGCGACGGGGCTTCGGAACCCGATTGCGATGGCAACCTATGTGCGCCCGACGGGCACGCGGCGAGAACCACGGCACGCAGGTACGGTGACGTTGCCACAGTGACCGGCATTGCCGGGGGTGCCTTGTTGGCCAGCGGGTTCATTGTGTACCTAACGGTCTTGCTCGGCGATGACGCGTCAGCCCCTCCAGCGCCGGTGAACGCGCTGCTTTCACCCGAACTGGTCGGTGCGCAGATTCAGGGCCGTTTCTAGAACTCGCGTGTTAAGGCACCCCAGCAGCCGCTGCGAGCGCATCACGCAACTCGGCGCCTGACGCGAACCGCGCGCCCGGATCAGCGGACAACGCGCGCTCGACTGCCGCGTGCAGCGAAGCAGGCAGTTCGGGGCACTGAGCCGCCAGGCCGGCCGGCGGGCCGGCGAGCATCGTGCTGAGCAGCGTCGGGAGGTGCGTCTGCGGATAGGCGGGGCGTCCTGCCAGGCACTCGTACAAGACGGCACCGAGCCCAAAGACGTCACAACGGGCGTCCGCCTCTTCACCGAGAAGCTGCTCGGGCGCCATGTACCCGAAGGAGCCGAGCACCTCGCCAGGCTCCGTGAGGGTAGAGTATTCCTCTTTCTTTGCGATCCCGAAATCGAGCACACGTACCTCTTCTGTCCCACGGCCACGTCGCCCGAGGTAGATGTTCGCGGGCTTGATGTCGCGATGCACAACGCCGGCCAGATGAACGCAGGCCAGAAGATCGGCCACATCGAGTCCGACTTGGCGTGTTGCGTCGACCGACAGGCGGCCCTCGCGACCTAGGCGTTGCGCCAGGTCTTCCCCGTAGAGCCGCTCCATCACGACGTAGCTAACACCCAACTCGGGAACGCTGCCGTGTGCGAAGACCGTTACCACGGCGGGATGCTGGGTCTGGGCGGCGGCGCGCGCTTCGCGGAACACGCGCTCGCTCACGCGACCGTCGGGGCTGTCGCGAACGAGCTTCACTGCCACCGATCGGCCCAGCGCGATGTCCTCGCCTGCATGCACAGTGCCGAAGTTCCCGCGCGCAATGACCTCCCCGAGCCGGTAGCGGCCATCGAGGAGCTCGAGGTGAGGGTGATGTGCCATGATTCTCCCGATGGAGCGAAAGGATGAAGCCGATTCCGCAGACCCACCAGACTTGTCACAGGGCCGCGGCATGCGCGATGGCTGCCGCAGGAGGCGCGGGATGCGCCGTCGAAGAGAAACGGAGGTATGCCGGCGGATCAGCACATGCCGATCCTTTCGCGCACGCGGTTGCTTTCGTCAACCGAGCGCCGGTCTCGCGCTTTGCCGGGCAGACGCAGCTCGTCGCCGCGTCCCTGCCTGAGGCGGCGCTCGTCGCGAAGCTCAGAACCGGACCTCAGCGCTCCCATCTGCGAGCGATTCATTGTAGGAGTCCAATCATGACCTCGGGGCGGGACGGGGAAGGGTCGGCGAGGGAAAGGCCCGGCGCTGCAGGCGATGGCCAACAGACGCCAAAGCCACCCGCGAAGCCAGCCGCGGGCGACGAACCGCTGTTGGCGTCCGTGTTGGCCGGAGAAGTCGGGGCTTGGCA
The DNA here is from genome assembly GCA_028817905.1 of Myxococcales bacterium. Lineage (GTDB taxonomy): Bacteria > Myxococcota_A > Polyangia > Polyangiales > JAFGIB01 > JAPPOR01. Next base: position 1,814 of record JAPPOR010000119.1, on the reverse strand, counting down.
GGCGCTGATGGTCGCCTGGGCGCCACGCCTGCGTGCGATGGCTCGCGGGCACCGCGGCCTGCGCACTCGCAACCTGGTCGACGAGGACGAGCTGGCCGAAGTAGTGACCCTCACCTTCGAGCGACTGAGACGGAGGGACTTTGCGAGCTTGCGGCGCTTTGCTGCGCGTCGAGCAGAGGAACGTGCGCCGCAGAGTTTGGATAGCTGGCTGTACGGTGCACTGGATTTCAGCGTGCGTTCCCACTTGCGGACGCGTTTTGGTCGGGCCCCGCAGGCGGTCCCTGGACGCACGGGACCGCCGCGCCTGAGCCGGCGCGACGTCGGCAGCTTCGCCGCTCGCTTGCCGATAGACGATGTTGAACTCGGGCCGTCTCCCGTGCTTGGGGTCACGGACCGGTTGACACTCGCGGAGATCATGCGCGCCGTGGCGAGCGACTTCTCTCCGAGCGAGCTCCGCGCGTTCACCTTGCACTACGAACGCGGTGTGGGCGCGGCCGAAATCGCCGCGGACCTGGGGCTCGTCGACCAGCGAGCAGCGGAGCGCATGATTCGCCGCTTGAACGCCCGCCTACGATACCGGTTTTCCCGATGACCACGACCGCCGACGCTGCACCGTTTGATGCGTCGATAGCCCGCTATCGAATCGAGGCTCAGATCGGTAGCGGAGGCATGGGCGTCGTGTACCGCGGCCACCACACTTGGACGGGGCGGCCAGTGGCCATCAAGGTGCTGCATCCCCTGTTGCCGGACAGCGCAGCCTATCGCAAGCGCTTCCTGCGTGAAGCGCGCGCGGCGGTGTCGCTGCGGCACCCGAATGTGGTCGATGTGCTCCACATGGACCAGGATGACGACAAGCGCGTCTATCTCGTGATGGAGTTGCTCGCTGGGCAACCCTTGTCCGCTGCGCTAGCGTCTCGCGGTGTCCTTACGCTCGAGGAAACATGCGCGTACCTCTTGCCCATCATGAACGCCGTGGCCCACGCGCACCGAGCCGGGATCGTCCATCGCGATATCAAGCCCGACAACATCTTTCTCGCGGAGACATCGGCAGGCATCGTCCCGAAGCTTCTGGACTTTGGCGTAGCCAAGCTCGTCCATGAAGGCGGTGCACTGTCCACCACCGGTAGCGGCCAGCTCGTAGGCACGCCACGTTACATGGCTCCCGAACAGATCGCCGGGACCGGGGCGGCGCCGGCCGCCGATATCTGGGCGCTTGGAATGGTCCTTTACGAGTGCCTCCTGGGCAAGCATCCGCTTGGTGCCGAACGATCACTGCCCGCCTTGTTGCTCAAAGTCACCAGGGGTGATGTTCCCCCGATCGGGGCGCGTTGCCCGACCCTGCCGGCAACGGTCACCGCCGCTATAGACCACGCCCTACAATTCGAAGCAGCAGCTCGCTGGCCCACGGTCGAGGCATTCGCCGAGGCTCTGTGCGCAGACGTCCAAAGCGGCGAAAACGGTAACCCCGTTGCGGGCGCACAGGCGCGAACAGAAACGACGGTGGGGGCTTCGCCCCCTCGCAAGCACGAACCGACTTCCCCCAACGGTTGGGCGCCTGCGACCCGGTCAAACCGGAAAGCGATGCTGGTCGGGGCAGGGGCGGCCGCGCTTGTGTCGATCGCGTGGGTGCTGCTCGCGCTCCTGGGGAGAGACAAGCGTCCGGTCACCGCGGGCCAGGGGTCCGCGGCCGACGGTGCACCCAGCGCTGCGCAAGAGCCGCCGGTTCGCGGGGGTCCGAGCGCTGTCGCCCCGGCCGCACCGCAGCCCTTGGCGAGGCCCATGTCTGTGCCAGACGAGTCGCCCCCGCTTTTGTC
>JAPPOR010000750.1 GCA_028817905.1 Myxococcales bacterium | reverse complement strand
GGCGTTGTATCAAGGATTCTAAGTCGCACCTGCGGTGCTCCGGGCAGTGATGGGATGCTGGGTTTGCCTCACGCAGACTCGTCGAGAGGCCGTCATCAGAATCCGCAGGGTTCCATGCCTCGTTGGGCTGGCACGGAGCCCCGCTAAACGACCTTGAGTCAGCGTTTCGTGGGCGTTTGCGTGAAGTTTGATCGCGTTGCCTTTGATTCGCTGCGTCTGGACAAGGTCGCTAGCCCAGCTTCTCGATTCTTCCGGCGAGTTTCTTGAAGTCGGCTTGACCGCTGACGGGATCGAATGCGCGGTGGCTTACGCCATTCACGAGCCACTTGTTGTCCTTCGGGTCTGCGCTGTCTGCGACCGACAGGTTCCAGGGGCTAAACATGTAGCCGCGGGGTACCGTGTTGCGCGCTGGCTTCACTTTTGAGTCGAGACCGATGCTGGCACGGGCTTCATAGTGGCCGCGACGGGTGACGACCTTGACCCAGTCGCCGTCTTCGATGCCCAAAGCCTTCGCGTCATCGGCGTGCATCTCTACATACATCTCCGGAACAAGCCTGCGCGTTGTGCCGGAGCGAATGGTTTTGCTGGTGTGGAAATGTTCGTACACGACCCCAAGCCCAACCCAGAATGGGTATTTGTCCTTGGGAACCTGGTCCCAACGCTTGGCAGCGAAGTCGACATCCGGAAGCTCGGGGGTCAACGCTTTGTCACGGGCTGCGACCAACAGATCATAGTGGTCGATCAGGTAGAATCCATCCTCGGTGCCAGCCCGGGAGAGCTGCTGGATGATCTCTTCTTGGCCCTTGTAGTCCTGCTCGCACATGTGAATGTGGAGCTTGCCGTCTTGGGTGCGGAACATGCCGTAGGGCTTGTCCGCCCATCCTTCCTGCTCCATGTACCGTCGCTTGGTTCCGCCCTGCTTGGCGATTTCGTAGGTCGGGGCAGGCCACTGGATGCCCCGGTGCTGCCGAATCTGCTCGTAGAGCCCGATTCCGTCTCTTTTCTCCACCTCGAGCATTCCCGACAGGTCCGCATCCGAGCCCTTCGAGGCCTTCACGATGTCCCGAAAGATCTCTTCGGGGTCGTAGAATCCGTTGTCTTTGCGCTCGTACGGAAAGATGCGTTTGGCGTCGAGCCCGAGTTTCTCCGCGATGTGTTTGCCCTTGTCGATAACCATGTCGATATCGGGGCGCGTTCCGGGAATCGGGTTGGCGGTTCCGTCAGTCACATAGACGCGCCGCTCCGACTGAATGTAGGTTCCGCCAACCCATTCGCCCCATGTGGCCGCGGGCAGAATGACATCGGCGTAGAGGTTGTTGGGAGCGTGTCGGTAGATCTCTTGGACGACGTTGAAGGTCTTGCTCAGCGCCGGGCGCACCAGTGTGTTGAGGTCGGGCAGGTCGATGTGGGTTGCGTAGATCAGGAACATCGCCTTGACGTCCCCTTTCATGGCGCGCTCCATCATGCCGATAGCGTACCCCTTGTTGCTGAGCCCACCCACATCCTTGAGGCGCTCGGGTGGAACACCCCATGCGTTTGCGATGTGAGTGCACCAGGGCTCGTTGTCCAGACCCTGGTTGAACGGCAGGCGGCCCGTGAGGCCACCTGTTAGACGCTCACCCATCGCATTGGGCTGTCCAGTCATCGAGAACGGACCGCATCCGGGACGACCAATGTTGCCAGACAACGCCATCAGGTTGATCAGGCTCACGGTGTTGTTCTGACCGTGGAGATGTTGATTGTAGCCAATCCCCCAGAAGGACAGGACCCCACCCTTGCCAGCCTTCTGGCCCTTGATCGACGCCTCGGCCCATTTCGCGGCCACTTCCCGTAGGTACTTCGGGTCGATCATGGTCATGTCGGCGACCTGTTCGGGCGCGTAGCGGGTCTTGACCGCCTCGACATAGTCCTGCCATCCGGTTGTGTGCTTCTTGAGCAGGTCCCAGGCGATCGCTTCGTCGTGCTTTTCCAGAAGTACGTGGGCAATGGCGTTGTGAATCGAGATGTCGCCGTTGATGGTGGAGAAATGGTAGCTGCTGTCGCGGTCGACTTCCTCGTACCCCTGGACTGTCCCGGTTCTTCTAGGGTCAACGACCAGGGTGGGAATCTTCGTTCGATGCTTGTGGTCGGCGATGCGCCAGAACACGATCGGGTGGGCGCCGCGGGCGTTGTGGCCCCAGTGGGTCACCATGTCCGCCTGTTCGATATCCTCATAAGACGTTGGAGGTGTATCGCTCCCCAGGCTCTTGAAGTAGCCCGTCACGGCGCTCGTCATGCACATGCGGGCGTTGGCCTCGATGGTATTGCTGCCCAGCACCCCCTTCATGAACTGATTCTCAAGCCACTGCCCTTCGACCGGGAGCTGGCCAGAGCCGTATAGGCCCACGGAATTCCCGCCATGTTTCTTCACAATGCCAGCGATCTGGTCGACGACGATCTTCTCGGCTTCCTCCCACGTTGCCTCTCGGAAGACCTCAGCATCGAAGCGGCCCTTTGTCTTGCTATCGTTGCCCTTCAGAATGTCCGTCATATCCTTGCGGACGAGTGGTTTGGTCAGGCGATCGACGTAGATCGCTTCGGCGGAGGTAAGCCCCTTGATGCACTGGAGCCCTTGGTTGGTCGGATGCTTGGGATCCGGCTTCATGCCGACGATGCGCCCGTTTTCGGTTTGGATCAGGGTCCCGCATCCCACGCCGCAGTAGGGGCACTGGGCGAGGATGTTGTTGGGGACGTCTTTGGCTGGAGGAGCGGCGGCTCCGCTTGGGATCTGTTTGTCGCCCGCTTTCGGGGGCGCGACCACTTCGAGCTTGCGCTTTGCGCCTTCGACCCTGGGCTCGTCGCGTTTGCAGGCGGTGACCGTCGTCGCGGCAGCGGCTGCGGCAAGGGCACCTTTCAGGAAGCCGCGCCGCCGAAAACCGGTCGCGGGGGGGCTGTCTGGCGGCTCGGAAAGAACCTCGTAGGACTTACCGCCATAGTGCTTTCGATCGTCTGTGTGGCTCATAGTTGTCTCGTATAGGCGAAGTGGCTGCTACCAGGCGTTGGCGCGCAGATAGGCGATGGTGTCGTTGACCTGCTTGTCGGACAGGTTGGCCACCGCGGTTCTGTCCTTCTCGTCGAAGCCTTTCATCTGTGTGAGGGTCTTGCCGTGCTTGACGATGTAGCGGATGAAACCGTCCGGTGCTGTGTCGAGGAAGGCCTTGCGGCCGATACCGGTTCCGTTGGCAGTTTCCTGGTAGCCGGCGCCGTGTCGGCCATGGCACCCGGAGCAGATGTCCCGAAACACGGCGCGCCCGTTCGCAACGTTGCCTTGCGCCGGGGTGTGGTCGAGCTTGGCCGGCTCGCTCGGATGCAGCGACCGTAGGTACGCCACCAACGACGCGATCTGGTCGTCGCTCAAAGACGTGCCCCAGGCCGGCATGGTGGTACCTGCACGCCCCTTGGCAATCGTGTCCATCAGGAACGCGTCGCTGGCGGCGGCCATGTAGGTTTCACTGCTGATCCTGGGCCCGATGCCAATGCGTCCCACGGCGTTGTCTCCGTGGCAGCCAACGCATGTCGCATACAGCGCTTTGCCAGCCTGCACCCGCTTGTTGGTGACCTCCACGGATCGCTGTTTGTCGGCGGGTGCAGGGGACTGGGAACCGAGGACAGGAGGAGCATTGGGCTCCGCCTCGGGCTCGGCGGGCGCGTCCGGTGCGGTGGGTGCGGCTGAGGGCTTGGGCTGCCGCATGCCCCGTTTGTCGTTGGCTCCGCACGCGACCAGGGCGATGGCGCCGAGTATGATGAAGACAGCTCGCATTGGGATGGGTCGTGCGAACATCAGCGATCTACCTTTCAGAGAGAAGCTCTCGTCTCCAGCGCTGCGAGGCGCGCAAAGCGCCGTTGTTGGCGGCGCAGAGCGCCGTTGTTGGCGGCGCAGGGGCGCCGTTGTAGCGGGGCCAGGGCGCCGTTTCCTGACAATTTGTCTTGCCGTCAATGTAGGACACGCCAGCCGCTGCCGCGTGCGTATGTTCGCGAGCAGGTCGCCGGATGGCAATGCTCTTCTTCCTTTCCCTCCTGTTCTGTCTTGCGCTTCCGCAATCCGATGGCCTCGCTGCCCAGGGGTACATACGCACGCGAGACGCGGAGCAAAACTCGTGGTGCCAAGAATGTCATGGCAATCCCGAATTCGAGTTTCGAGACCCGTTGTCGGGCGCACCGAAGACGCTCTTCGTGGATACCGCGGCCTACCGTGCATCGGTGCATGGCGAGCTCGCCTGCCGCAGTTGTCACGAGCCCGGGTACCATCGGGTGCCTCACCCGCACTCTGGCTACTACTCGGCCTTCCTGTGTGTGGATTGTCACACAGCGCGCGGTTCGGATGTTCACTTGGGCGAACGGCTGCGCGAGCACAAGCGCGCCCTGGTTGGGAGCGTGCATGGGCGGGAACTAGGCCGACCCCTCGACTGCCACGTCTGTCACGATCCCCACACTTTCCGTATGCTTGAGGACGCGCCCAGCGCCCAGGTGCGAACCGGAGCAAGCAACGACCTATGCCTGGGGTGCCATGGGAGCCTGGCCCTGCGTCGAGTTCCCGAAGGCGATGATCGGCTGCCAGACGTGCATGACAAACATCAGCATCTGCCGAGTCCAGAGGTTCACTTTCGCAAGGTTCGATGTGTGACGTGCCACACTCCGATCGCGAGCGGGACGCGCCACGACGTGGAGCCGGGGGCGGAGGCGGAGCACGAGTGCCGGGCGTGCCACGCACAGCAGTCCGCGCGGCTGCACGCCAACTTTGGCGAGCGGCGTGGGTCTGTGGGTTTGGCAGAGGAACGGGTTCGGCGCAATGCCTACGTGATCGGTTCCACGCGCAGCGCGACGCTCGATCGCGCTAGCCAGGTCGGATTTCTGGTGCTACTCGCGGTGGTCTGCGTTCACGGGGGGGCGCGTTTGCTCGCTCGAAGGAAGGCGAAATGAAGCACCAAGCGGACGCTCAGCGCATCAATGCTCGCTGGCTGGTTGCCTGGCATTGGGCTCAAGCCGCGTGCTTCTTGGGTCTGCTGGCCACTGGCCTGTCGATGCACTACGACGACGCACAGCAAGGGTTCCTGCCCTTTCGGGTATCGGTCCTGGCGCACAACTGGATCGGTGTGATCAACGCTGGCCTGTGGCTCGTCTTCGTGCTGGGCAACGCGTTTGGTGGCAATGGTGCCCACTATCGTCCCAAGCGAGCACATCACTTTCGCAAGCTGTGGCAGCAGATCCGCTTCTACCTGTATGGGATGTTTCAGGGCGAAAAGGCGCCCTTCCCACCCGGCTTCGACGAAAAGTTCAATCCGGTCCAGAAATTTGCCTACTTGGTGGTCATGTACGGGTTGATGCCGCTTGCGATTGCGTCGGGCCTGGGGTTGCTGTTTCCGCTGCTCGCACCCGCGCAGACCCGTGGACGCGCGGGGTTGTGGTACGTTGCCGTGGCGCACCTGAGCGCCGGGTACCTCATGAGCCTCTTCCTGATCTTCCACGTCTATCTGGCAACCACCGGGGAGACGGCGGGGGCCTACTTTCGGGAGATGCTAACCGGCATGCGTACTTCCCGGCCGCCCCCCCCTCGCTGATTGGGACCAGCTTCGGTCGCGCTGTTTGGCCGGCATGCGGCAGCCCAGCGCACACGAGGCCAGGCCAGAAAACAGCATCGCGGCAGCAAGCCCAAAGAGCGGCCCGCGTGCTCCGTTCGGCTGGGTGCCGCCGGCGGGGATGGCGAACGTGGCACCCTTCGGAAGCCAACCTGCCACCGGATGGATACGAAGCTCATCGCCAGGTTCCACACCCTTGGCCAGTCGGATTCGATAAATGGTTTGCCTGGGCGTGGAGCTAGGGGCATTGGGTTCCGAGAAGGGCACGCGTGTAGTGCTGTCGTCGCGCATGATGTCTACGGTAAGGGGCCCTCGGTACACCTGTCGCCTGGGAAGGGTGTTCCGGGTGTCCACTTGCCCCGGCATGCCACGGGCGACAAAGATGGAGAGTTCCAGACTTCCGGGGCTGTCCTCGTGGGCGACGAGTCGGACGTGGCGGGCATCGACGATCGAGACGGCGACCGTTGCATCGAGCGCCGCCCGCTCTACGTCCAACACAAGGCGGGGCTTGCTGCTCCGTCCGGGTTCGGCACTGGCGGGTTGGGCGAACAGCAACGGTAGGCAGACCGACAGTGGTAGGGTAGCTACGACCGGGAGCCTGCGTCGAACGATCAGGTTGGTGCGTGGGCATGCGGGTACACATCGACCACACAGGTCGCAATCTGGGCCGGGGTCGCCACTGGATGGATTGAGTTGAAGCCAGCAGGCTCGGCTGCAGAGCTCACACGAGCGCCCGCACGCTTTGGGCTGCGCGAGTGCGAGATGGAGCCGGCGGCCACGCCCGAGCAGGGCGAGTACCCCTCCCGTTGGGCAGAGCGCGGCGCAATAGGTGGTCGGTCCGAATAGCATGCCTGCGAGCAGCAGGCCGCCCAGCAGGCATAGCGCGGTACTGGCTCCACCGAGTAGGAACAGCGCATATAGGCTCTGTTGTAGAAGCACGAACGGCAGCGTGAGGTACAGGGCGAAGTGGAGACCCAGGAAGCCGGTGACGACCGTGGCGAGCGCGACCAGAAATCGCAGTGGTCTCCGTTTTGGCAGGGCGATTCGAACGTGAAATGGCAGGAGGGAAAGCGCGGCGTCGAGCCAGCGGGCGAGGGTTCCGAAGGGGCATAGCCAGCCGCAGAAAGCGCGGCCGGCCAAAAGGCCAAGCAGCACGGGCAGCAACCACGCGACGGCGGTACGGCCGTCGAAACCCCCGCGCATCAGTGCGAGTGTCCCCGCGAGCGGATCCACGCCCGCGACGCCGAAGTATTCGTGCGCACTTCCGGCGCCTTTGGCCAGGTTCAGCTCGTGGGCCAGACGAGCCGGCTCGCCCGCGCGTAGGACGGTTCGTAGGGGAGGCCATAGGTCGAAGCCTCCGGCGTCCCAGCCGGCCATGTCTGTCCGGTTCACGCGCTGAAGGCCGCCGAGCACGGGTGCTGCTACCAGCGCTAGGAACGCAGCGGTTTGGCACACCCTGCGAGCAAGGCGATAGCTAGGCCCGGGGCGTAGCCCGACATGGCTCCTGGCTCTGGCGGCTGTCTCGCTCACGAGAGTCTCCAGACGTCGATCGCGGTCGGGCTTTGGGGGCAGTGCTCCACGCAGCGGCCGCAGCCGACACAGCCATCGACGATCACAATCGGCTTGGCCGGTGGTGCGAGCCGCAGCGCGTGGCCGGGCAGGGGACAGGCGTCGTGACAGTACCCGCAGACGCGGCCGAGAAATGAGAGGCAGCGCTCGGCGTCGACCACGGCCAACCCCATGCGTACGTGCTGCTTTGCGCTTTCCAGACCCTTGTCGAGATGGGTCAGGGCGGAGGTGGGACACACTTGGGTGCAGCGCATGCACAGCGTGCAGGACCGTTCGCGTACGTCCAGGTAGGGGGTCAAGGCACCCCATCTAGGTTCATCCGCGCCAAAGTAGCGAATGCATCCGTTCTCGCACACCGTGCCGCACAGACCGCATCGGATACATGCGCCCTGGAAACGCCGCTCATCCTCGCCGGCCGTTGGTGGGCGCACGGGTTTTCTGTTCGGGACCGGTAGCCGCGAGCGTGCCGTCGAAAGCAGCCACCCGAGCAGCCCGCCACCTGCGGCCAGCAGCCCGAACCCTTGAAGCAGCAGGCGCCTCCCGCTTCTGATCGGCACCGGACGTTGAAGCCTGTGCGCTCGAAAGCGGCGGCGCCATCTCGCGTGGAGACCCCGAAGCATTCCCGATGAAGTACTCTCCTATCGCCCTGCTGCAAGTGTTTGCTGGGCGGAGCGCTATGGCATCCGTTCCTCGCGACACGCGGCCCGCTGTTTGGGCGTGCACTGGGGATCATCGACCTGCGCAAGTAGGCGCAGCAGGCTGGTTCGTGAGACGTAGCCGCGGACGTGGTCACCCCGCATGACGGCTGCGACCTCGCGGTCCTGTGCCAGCAGTTGTCCCGCGACCGCGAATGGGTCGGCGGAGTCGGCAACGACGATGGGGTGTGGGCGCATGAGCTCGCCGATTAGGTTGCAGCCCGCGAGCCGGCGGCCATGATACGCCCCGGATGCGAGGATGCGCAGGGCAGCGGCTTGCGAGAACTCCCCGATCGGTCTGGCCCTCGCATCGATGACGAGACCGCCGCTTTGCTGCCGGTTGGTCAGCGTTTGAAGCGCATCCCGTACGCAGCTTGAGGGGTCGAAGAAGATCGGGTGTGGCTCGAGCGCCTCTTCTAGCCGGGGCAGCTGAGGCATGCGAGGGGCCGGCCGGCTTGGCCGCTCGGAGTCCCTCGCGATTCGAATGGTCTTGACGATAGTTTCCATCCCGCACCTCCATGCGCGCGCGTGTTCGCCGTGCGCTGTGTGTTCAGGCCAGGCCAAGCCAAGCGCAAGCCTGGTACAGTGTTCCACGTCGCGCGCAGGGGAGGGTTGATGGCGGTCAAAACCCTCCACCGACAGGCGCTTCTGTGCCGTGCACTTGCCTCCAAGTCTGCTTGACTACCGGGATTCGTCCGGCGCTGGGCACCCTGGGCCGAGCTCTTTTTTCAGCGCCAGTGCGCTTCCCAGATGCACTGTTGCCTGCCCCGAAGGGTGCACGACGTGTGCTCGACCAGCACGCTCTGGCCTCCCAGGACCTCGACGTGGCCGGCGATATAGCCGCCGACGATGTGACACAGCCATGGGGCCTGGAGCTCGAGCTCCGTCAGTTCGGATTCCACCGATGTCTCGCCCCTCGCTCGCGTGTGGAACACGCCCTCGTCATAGTAGGAGCGCCACACGAGCGAGGTGGTCCGCTCCATCTTGTCGGCAATTTGCTCTGCCGTGAGGCGCTCCGCGAACACACTGTAGGTGCTCGTGAGCCCCTTGCGGGCGGAGGTCCGTCCGATCTCGCGGCAGATAGCCCCATCCCCCTCCCCCAGGAGATGTTCTGCAGCCTCAAGCAGTGAGTCGCTCAGCTCGAGGGGGTACCATCCCGACACGAGGATGCCGTTGTCGACGCTTGCGCGGTACTCAGGTTTGAGTGCCTCGAGCACGCGTGCCTGCGCCTTGGGGCCGTAATGTGCCACCAGGTAGTCGAGGCGGGCGCGAATGGCGGCGCCTTTGATGCGGGCCATGGACTAAGGGTAACAGTAGTGCTGAAAGCTCCCCTGTTTTTCTGAAGGTGAGCTCAAAACGACGCCGTCTGACGAACAGACGGGAATGTGGGCCAGTATGGTCGTAAGGTGGGCGTAAAGGCACATCCGCCTGCCGTGGTGCACCCGCCGGGGAGTCGTGGGGCCTACCAACGGGCACGATGGGTTGAGGAGCCGAAACGGTCGAGGGTCAACGCAGCGGTGCCTTGTTCAGCTCCAGGACTTCCACGAGGCAGCCATCGGGTGTCCGGATGGAGCCGGCGCGCGAGAGCTCACGCCGCAGCGGTTCGACTTCGAAACGCCCTTCGCAGAACACCGCGTACACGTGCTCCACGCCAATGTACGCGTCCAACTCGATACCGAAGTCGAGGGCCACGTCCTGGCCAGCGGGGGCGCGCGCCGCGTATCTTCCCCGTGGGTAGTAGACGCTGGAGCCTCGGCCGTCGCGGTTGAACAGGGCCATGAAGTGCGGGCGACCACTTGCGTAGGTAAAGCGAAGGCGGTCTCCCGGGTGTACCACCGCGCCGGGCTCACCGCGCAGCACCTGCCTGCCACGCTTGATGAAGAATCCCACATGCGGGAGTCCCTTGGACCGGGTGGTGTCCACTATAGGCGGCTCCAGGCCGGGGTTCACATGCTCGGCGGGTAGCCTTGCGAGTAACAAAAGCGCCACGGTGGCGGCAAGGGGTGCGGCCCATCTCCATCGCGCCGTGCGGGCTCGGCTCGGCTTCGGCGTGCCTGCCAGCGCGCGCAGGTCTTCGAAGGCTGGTACGCGCGTGAGCCACGCGGCCCGCTCGCGCACGATGGCATCGAGCCGATGGCTGCAGGCAGTGCAGTCGGACAGATGCGCGTGGAGCTCGCCGCGCGCGCGCCGATCCAGCTCGCCCGCGAGCAGGGCGTCGAAGCGCAGGTCGGAACAACAGTTCGGGTGCGTGGTCAGATCCGGCATGCGGCCAACTCCTGTTTGTCGATCCAGCGGGCAATACGGTTGAGGTGGTGGCCGACCTGGCGCCGCGAGCAACCCAGCAGGGTCGAGATCTCGTCCTGGGTGAGACCATCCAGGTGGTAGTAGATGGCGACCTCCGCGAGGGGTTCCGGCATGCGCTCCAGGGTGGTTCGAAGCAGCACCAATGCTTCTTGGGTTCCGGGCGACGAGTGTCGCAACAAACCCGAGACGAAGCGTTCCCGGAGCAGGGACCAGCGGGTTGTTCGGTTACGAAGGCGGTTCAGGCACCCGTGGGTGACCGAGCTATAGAAGAACGTACTTAGAGCCGCCTCGCCCCGATACCGATCGGGTCGTTCGAGCAGTCTGACGAACACGTCATGGACCACTTCGTAGGCGTCCTGGTCGTTGCCCAGCAGATGCCGTGCGCGCCGCAGTGCGCTGGGCGCGTACTTGCGGTATGCGCGGTCAAATGCGTCAGCGTCCGCCAGACCCGGCCTATCGGGCCCCTGCGGCCTACCAGGAGGGTCGGACATCGGGACCAATGCGCACCGAGACTGGCTCGGCTTCCGGATTGGGGATCAAGCGAGGTAGGCCTCTGGCTTCGCAGTTCAGCTCCTGCTCCTTGTCGCGGATCAGTTGGTAGGCCGCTTCCCATTCGTCCTGGCTCAAGTCGCACACCTCGGAGTCCATTCTGGGTTCCATGTCGGTCGGTGGCTCCTGCGCATCGGGGCCATCGGCGCCACCTTGCGCGTGGGCGTCCTGTGGTGCGTGGTCAACCGCGGGATCCGCATCCGGGGGACACGCGACTCCCCCCAGGAACGCTTCGGGTTCAAGGCGAGTCCCGCGTTCGGCGTTGAACGCTTCCACGCCCAGCACCGCGGCCTGTTGCTCGCATGCCTCCACGGCCTGCCTCTCCCGATCTCCAGGTGCCTCGAACAGGTGATAGCCCACCGTCAGGGCGGGTAGTTCCCCCTCGACAACCCACGGAGCGTTCGGTGCGAGTGGCTCGGGCAGATAGATCACTACGTGCGTTTCCGACAGCCCGGCGAAGTGGCTAAAGGGGTCTTGCCGGAGTGCGGGGTCGCCGGATTGCTCGAGGATCTCACATTCGTCGGGGGCGCTATCGAAGTTGGGGCAGCGACGCCGCTCGCGATAGCAGGTCTGCCCATCGGGCGTGCACCACTGGCTCTCATGCTCGCACAGAACGTTTTCCTCGTCGGACGATGGTCCGCATTGGCCTGTGCTTGTGCCCGCGTGCGCGCTCGCGATCACTGCGGGATGGTCCGCCGTCACCGCCGTCAAGTAGCCGAGCGCAAAGGCTGGATGGTCCGGAGATCTCACGATCGCTTCGGATGGGGGCGGCCGATAGACCCGCAGGCTGAAGTCCGACGGGAACTGGCCCTCATAGTCGACATCCATGATGTGAAACTCCCCGGTCTCACCGTGGTAGAACGCCAACGCGGGCGCCAGCGGGCCGCGATCGCGCTGGCTGTCTATCTCGATGCTGCCGGACAGGGCCAAGAGTGCCTCTCCCAGGTAACCGGGGGTCGCCTGGGCATCGCACCCCATTAGCCAACCCAGGGCCAGCGCCAGGCCCGCAAAACGTTGCTGCATCATCCGTGCTCCCCTTTCTCGGCCCCAAGCCCCGGGGCTGTTTCTAGGAACCGCGAGCCACCTCCTTGGGCAATCAATCTGACACGTTCGGGACGGGTGCGGCTGGTCTCGCTACAAGCAACTGAAATCATTGACCAACGAGAGCGTGTAACCATGGCTCTCACAGGCGCGCGGCCCGGGCACCGTCAGCGCGGCTGGTGCCGTCGGGTCGGCAGGCGCGCGCAATCACGGTGTGCAGGTGATTGCAGAGAGCGGTGCGGAAGCGAGTTCGAGGTAGTGGTGTGCGAGCTGGCGGGGAATGCAGCCGTAGCTGCCGTGTGTCACGCCACAGGCACCGCTGACCTCGCAGCACCCTTCGGCCTGGGTCGGGTCGCCCTGGACCATATGCATCTCGGATGGGCAGGTTGCGTCGCTCGAGCCCACATGGGCGCGGGCGACGCATGTGCTTTCGTCGATCGGAGACACGAGCCCGCAAGCGTCTGCTTCCAGGCAGCAGGGTTGTCCCCTGCGTAGCTGCTGGCAGGTGGTCTCTCCGCAGAAGCAGCCTTCATCGACTTGCCCATCGCAGTCCTCGTCGTAGCCCGTAGCGCACTCGTCGATTTCGGAGCAACATCGGAGCACGCCCACGTCTTGGCATACATCCATGCCGCACAGCCCGGGCGCCGTCGATGCCACCACGGGCGCGTCACAGGTATCGCCGCTCCGGCCGACGAGCTCCAGGCTGGTCTCTGCGGGGACGTTCAAGCAGAAGGATTGGCCGCGGGGCAACTCCTCGCTGGCGAGGATATCCTCTCCGACGGTCGCCAGTAGGCGCATGGGGCTGCGGGGGCCCTCCGACGTGCCGGTGACGCAGGTGATCGTGAGGGCTTCGGCCACGATCTCCGTTGTTTGCCCGCAGGCCGTACCGCACGTGCCGCCTCCGGCCGGGCCGAGCGTAATCGTTGTCTCGCCCGTCGCATAGGAGCCCATCCCGGCCGGTCCAAAGTACTGCACCTGCTGCAGCTCGCCTGCTTCACCGCTCAGACAGGTGCTGCCCGCAGCGTCGGTCCAGCGGGTCGTCACGTGCCCCGTACCCACGCTGCGCACTACGACCCCTGAAAGCGCCGTGCCGGTGCCATCTGTCAGCGTGAGCCGGTGACAGCCGCCGCTTTCCATGGTGGATCCCGCCTCGCCAATCACTTCGCCGACGAGATAGAGGCCAAAGCGCTCGATGCGCGCTGTGACGAGCGGCCCGGCGCCACCATCCGCGGGCAGATACGTGGCCTCGCCGGCCGGGACGAACAGACCTTCGTAGGGATCGAAGCGGTAGAGGGTCTGGGGTTTTCGCGCTTCGCCGCCCACGGGCTCCGCCACGCCGGCGTCGATCTCGGTTGAGGTCTGGCCGTCGTTGCGGATACGCACGAGGGCTTTTGCACTCACAGCGGCGGCCTGTACGAGCCTCATGGGGGAACCCCCCTGGGCCACGACCAGCTCGAACAGACCGCTGGCTCGCAGATCGACGACCGTTCCGTTGACGCGGGCACGCAGATCACCCGGCGCGGATTTCAGGGTTTCGGGCCCGAACGTCCGATAACGGAGCTCGCCCCGCCCGGTCGGAGCCTCCTGCCATAGGGTCTGGAGTGAAGCGGCGGGCAGCGCCACGGAGAGTGTGAGTGCGTTGGTGGCTGGGTCGCGCTGCTCGTAGGCGAGCGCTTCCGCGAGGTTGTCCAGGGGCGCGCGTTCGCTGCCGCCCATGAAGACCAGCGCGTGGTGGGTGCGCTGGCCGGCGACCAGCGGGACGCGGGTGTGGCCACCGACCAGCACATCTCCGACCGCGAACACATCCGCGGTGCCTTCCGCAAAAACGTCTTCGATGGTCGCGATTCCCAGGTTGTCGGTCGTGGCGGCGGCGCCTCGGGCATGGACCGCCACCCCGGCCGCGGGCGCCAGGTCTTGGGCGAGCACGCGTACCACTAGCCGTGTGTCCGCCCGCTCGGGGCGCGGCAATGGCGAAAGCCCTGCCGCGGCAGGCCGCAGCGGGGGCTCGACCAGACCGTCGCCCGGCGCGCGGCCGGCGTCGGTCAGCCCGCCCGCGTCAGCGGACGTTTTGCCTGCGTCGGGTCCCCGGGTGCCCGGGTGGTGGCCAGCGTCGCCCGAAACCGCATCGACCGGGGGTTGAGGCTCGTCGGGCTGGGCCTCCTGGCAGCCAAGGAACACCAAGGCTACGGCCCACGCGCATCTGAGGGGCACCCCACGACTTCGCATGTTCGTATCGGTTCCCAGCTTGCTCTCCACATCCGTTGCTTATGCGTTGTCCATGCGTTGCTCGGGGCCCATCACAACGGGCTCGCCAGCTGACGCACCACGATCTCGATGGGTGGGCCCAGGTTGTCGCCGCAAATGCTTTGCACGAGGCTGTCCGGTCCAAAGCGCCTCGCCAGCTCGACGATCCGGCGGGGTGGATAGGCCAGCCCCAGGCCACTCTCGCACGAGGGCACGAGGTAGCCCGGCCTGTCGGCATCGACCTGTTCCTGCATGCGCGGGTCCTCCAGAATGCGCTGATAGTGTGCTTCCCGTTCGGTCCGGTTGTTGAAGTCGACCATGGCGAGGGCAGGTTGGTCGACCAGGTCGATGGGCACGCCGGCGATCGCTGCGAATACCACCCTGCCCCCAGCATCTGTGTACAAGCCTCGGTAGGCGGACAGATAGCGTTCGATCGGATACAGCGCATCGGGGTTGTGGAAGCACCGGAGGTTGACATGCTGCTGGGCCAGGGGGTCGTCCATAGCCGGCATGGGATCGAAGATAGCTTGGTCCCATACCGAGCAGTCGTCCTCGTCGGTGACCAGCACGATCGCGAGTGTCCCCGGTCCATCGCTTTCGGCGTTGCGAAGAAATCCAGCGTTGTGGGTGTCGCCGTGGGCTGTCTGTGCAACGGCGCCATAGGGTCGGAAACCGATGCGGTTGTCTCCCGAAGGCCACAGGGCCTTGAGGGCCGCTTCGAGCGGCGCCTCGTACCCACAGCCATCCGTTCCCAGGACCGCGATACAGGCGAACTGGGTCGCGATTTCATCGGCCGTCACACTCGCTTCGTCGTACACCAAGAAACTCGGATAGGGTCCGGTGCAGGTGGCGTCGCTGCCGCCGACTGTGACGCTGTCCACCGTGACTTCGTGTAGCAGCCGCCCGTCGTCGCCCCGGCCTTCGCAGCGCTGCACGGGGTAGTCGACACCCAAGTTGCTGGAGATTATGCCCAGGTGCAGGTCCGTGACGGGCCGAAACTCGGCGGTACCGTCCTCGTCGTGGTCGCCGGTTACGAGCTTGCGCAGCATACGCGGGAACTGGGAGGCGAGGGCGGCCTGCTCTTCGCCCATCGAATGGGAATCGTCCACCACGAAGAGCAGATCGACGCGGTCGCCAGCCTCCCCCACCACCGTTCCGGCGGCGCATCCACCGTCGTTGCCGCAGGTGGTGGGCGGTCCCGCATCCGGGTCGGGATTGTCAAAGCCGCCCGAAGGTCTGTCATCGGGTGGATCGTTTCCATCGCCGTCACCGCCCCTGGGGCCGCCGGGTGAGGGCCTGGACGTGTCTGGGCTACCCGTGGCGGGATCGTCTTCGCCCGCAGCGCATCCGCCCGCCAGCACGACCGTTCCCGTAAGCAGGGCGCACACACGCGCCGCTGCGAGCCCACCTGTACTCGCCCTCATCCGCCCTCGCTCGACGATCGTCCCCTACCGGTCCTCACAACCGTCGAGCGTAAAAAATACCACGAATCAAGACCAGTGCCAGTCGGACAGGCCCTGGCCCGGACCTTCCCAAGGGGAAGTTTCCCGGTCAGGAGTCGATGGGCTCGTAGAGAGAGGCGAACTTGGAGGCGGACACGGCGTAGCCGTCGGTGCCCTCTGCGTCGTTGAAGACCAGCATATCGCCGGGCTCGTACGCGGAGGCCCCCTCCTTGGTCGGGATGGCGCCCTTCGCTTCTGCGCGTTCAGCCCAGACCGTGCCGACCTTCTCGTACACGCCTCGGCTGACCTGCTGGTACGTCTTGTTGAAGACCTCGGCGTCGACCGTATGAACCTCTCCGTCGCTGTCCACGATCCAGTCGCCCTGCTTGCAGTGCTGCCGACCACCCCACTTTTCGAAAGTGAAGCCCTCGGTTTCGAGCGCGAGCTGTACTGCGACGACGGTTGTGCCGGGTTTGCGGCGGTACTTCTTGCGTTCCGACATGTTTACTCACTGCTTGGCTGCTCGTTCCAGCCGTTTCAGGATCCCGTTCAGCTCGGACCGCGCCTCCTCCGGTGCATGTGCGATCCAATCCACCGCATCTGTGAGCGTGGACGCCAGTTGCCAGCCCGCGCCGCGCTCCACTTGCTTGACCGCTTGCTGGAGTATCCTAATGTTACCACTTCTAAAGGCGGCGCCAAGCAGGGTGTGGTCCAGCCAGTCGTCCGAGGTTCCCAGGTCCTTGGCGCGCTGGCAGGCGGCGAGCACCTGCACATCGATCTCGGCGGCCCGCTCGGCGTCTCCGTCCTCGCCCCGTTCACGCAGCAATGCCGGCAGGTTGCAGGCGCAGTAGTACTCGTTGAGGTCGAGTTGCCGGCCCCGGTCGTAGGCCTCGATCGCCTCTTCCAGGTAGTCGCGCTCGTCGAAGCTGGGCTCCTCTTCGCCCGCGTCCACGCGTTGCTTGCGGGCGTGGCGATACAGCCGTTTGAAGCTGCCGCCGACCAGGCCGAGACGTTCCGTAGTCTCGCCTGCGACGGTGTTGAGTTCGCGCAGGCCCGCGATCGCTTGCTCGTGTTCCCCCAGGTTGGACTGTGCGAGCAGGTATTGCTCCTCAACCGTCTCGGTTCGGCGCACATTGTCGGGAAGCGATTCGACGAAGTCGCGGACCGCCCGAAAGTTCGCGCCCACCCTGTCCGGGTCGGGGATCGCGTCCCGAAGAAGGTAGACGAGCTCGAGCGCGACCCCTGGCATCAGGCGTGCGGTGTCCCCGTGCTGCTTCACGATCGCATCGATCTGTTCCTGTCGCCGGTCGCCGGCGCGTGTCAGCCGCACCCGCGATAGCTGCGCCTGGAAGTCGGCGATCCTCTGCGCTTCCCGTTGGAAAGCGCCCTTGGCATCGAAATCCACCAGTCTGTGGTAGGGCGTCGCTTCCTCGCAGAACGCCCGGATGGGTTCCGCGAGTCGCTCGCGGATCGCCTGCGCCTCGGCGTCCGGGACGCTGCCATCCGTGAGGGGATAGGTGAGCGTACGAAAGTCCTTGATGTCGAACAGCGGCCGAAACCAGTCGGCCGCGACCTGCACGCACCCCCGTCCTTGGGCAACATGGCGGATGCCCAGCTCGTAGTAGACGTTTCCGTTGGGGAGACTCATGTCGGCGACCACCAGGTCGGCGTGCTTGAGGCGGTTGAGCATGTCCTTGACGATCACCGAGGAGCTCTCGAAGTCTGCGCGGACTGGCTGATAGCCGAGTTCTTCGAACAGGGGTCGGAACACGGCATCCCACAGGCGGTCGCAGTCCACTTCCGCTGGCGCGCCGTCCCCCGCGCCGGTAACGGTCTTTGTGCGGAACGGCATGACCATGAAGCAGGTTGGCTTCATGGACTTGGGTCCGCCATAAATCCTGCGAAGTGTTCGCGCTTGACCTGCCTGCCTACGGCGCGGCCCAGCGCTTGAAGGTCGCCGATCGCCTCGACCGAGTCGAGCCGCTGTAGCGCTTTCGGATCGAGGTGACCCAGGCCCAGGCTCGCAAGGCCGGGCTGCGTCAGCTCTGCGTTGTAGCGCATGTAGGTAAAGAGGTTCCGCCCACCGGGTGCCATCGTCCCGAGCAGGTCCCCGACCTCGCTGTCGATCGGCGCGCCCAGGAGGCACTTTCCGAACACGCGACATAGCGTGTCCTGCTCGTGCAACGCTGCCGACATCAGGGCTGAAGGGACCGAGCCCGCGTTGTAGACCAGGTTCATATCGGATGCGTCCAGGTTCCTGTTTGCGTCGGGTGCGAAACCGGTTCCGACGGACACGATCAGCAAGTCCTCTTCGGTCGCTGGCCATTCGATGCGGTAGGGGGGCAGCGTGGCCATCAGGAACATCTGAAAGGCGGGGTTGTTGAACATCGTGATGCCGCCGTCGACGAACAGGAAGGAATTGTCGCCCACCCGGATCTCCTCCGGCGGAAAATAGGTCGGTGCCGCGGTGCTTGCGCGGACCAGCTGCCACAGTGGAAGCCTTAGATTGTCCTCATCGTCTCCAGTGTTGTTGTACTTGGCCCGGGGGTTGTTGGACAGCGGCCACGGCGAGTCGGTGGTCGCATTGCGCATGACCATCAGCAGCAAGGTGCGGAGCGCATCCGAGCCCAGAGTGGTTTCGGTGCCGAAGACGGACCGAAGCTTTTCGGCGAGTGCCTCGTCCAGGTACTTGTGCCGAAACCGCTCGAGCAGCGAGGCCTTGTCGAACATGGCCGGTCCCGACCGTTCGTAGAACGCGCGCAACTCGACCATGCTCATGCCGTAGGAAATCGATGCCGCCAGGATGGCACCTGTACTCGTGCCGCCCACGAAGTCGAAGTAGTCGGCTAGCACGAGGCGTGGACGCTTGAGCTCGTCGCGCAGCATCGCTTCGATCTTTGCCAGTACTTCGATCGTCATGGCCCCGCGGATCCCGCCTCCGTCGAGCGCGAGCAACTTCTTCTTGCCGGATGTTTCAAGCCGTTGGTGAACACTCATCACTCAAGTTCCTCCGTCTAGCCTCTCGCAAGGAAGCGCCCGTGCACCCAGCCTTCCAGGTCGGCGTCCTCGCCGGTGGCGTCCAGTACGTCGACTCGCCGCCAGACACCCTCTTGGCCGATCACAGCGACCCGGGTGCCCGCCGTCAGCGGGGAACCGGGTAGCTTGGCCCCTGCAGTGGACGGGTTGCTGCGAATGTTGAGGTTGGTCTTGGCGACGAAGATGTCTGCTTCGTCGTAGGGCTCGTCCTCCCCCTCGTCCTGGCCGCGGCCCAGAAGGCTGGCTCGCAGGTGGGCCATCGGAAACGCCGGGCCCGGGTCGCTTTTGCGCCCCACCGCGATGTCTTCGTGTCCCAGCAGGTCCTCCAGGTCGTAGGTTTCGAACAGGGCGGCCGCGACGTCCTGCAAGGCTTCTATCTGCTCGGCCGAGTACGTATGCCAGCCATGGACCCGCCCCCCGTTGCGGTGGGGTGCTTCCATGACGAGTTCGGGATTGACCTTGGCTCCGTACCAAGTCTTCCAGCCGGTGTCGCTCTTCTTGAGCTTGCCGGGGTTGCTCAGTTCGATGCCGATGGAGTGTCGGTTGAGCCCCTTCAGGTTCTTCCAGCTACTCTTGCCTGCGTGCCAGGCGCGGGCATTGAAGTCGACTAGCTGCGTGATCTCCCCGTCCCGTCCGATCACCAGGTGTGCAGACGCCTTGCGCGCCGGGTTGGTCAAGGTCGCGATGGCGCGCTTCGCACTCGGCCCGGCGGTGTAGTGGACAACCAGGTACTTGGGCGTAATGCCACTACTCTGGTTGGGGCTGCGTTGAAAATGGACTGGCTGCCCGTCGGCAACATGAAGACGATGGTCGATGATGCGCATATGTGCCCTTCTTTCGAAAGTGTAGGGTGGTTAACCGTTCAGCGATGTCGGCACCCCGTGGTCACGCCTGTTGCAGGTGAGACGACGACGGCAGCGAGCTGAGCAAGGCTCACCGTTGTGTTCGTCCGCGGCGATGAGACTGGCTCCAGTCAGCACGCGTCCTCGATCGCCGGCAGGCAGCCTCTGCCGGTGTTCCGATCGCTGAATTGAGCTACCACACCGGATCGCTCGTCAGCAAGTCCCTTCCGAGCTAGCGGCCCCTTCCGCCGTGCCGGCCCTTGATCACGGACTCCCCCACCGAGTCGAAATAGGCGAACGCTCGGTCGAGGTGCAGACCGGCAAACAGGGCGGCCATACTGACGATGATCGACACCCGCGCGTAGTCGTTCGCTTGCATCGCTACGTCCACTTTTCCTGCGACCCCGATCTGGGCTAGCAGATACAGAATGGCGGCCATCATCCCGGCGGCGATTCCGAGTACTGTGTCCACGGTCGCCGAACGCCCGGTTGCGTCGGAACCCTGCCGGATCGCGCGCAGGGTCTTCACGCAGGCGCCCAGGGTGCCCGCAGCGATCACGGTCGGAAACAGCAGGGGGAAGTACCAATCCGGGGGCCACGTTCCGAGCCCCGAAAACGAAGGCAGTACGAATGGCAACACCAGACCCAGGACCCAGGCGAGTAGGGCGGCGAGCATCGTGAGACTCGTGCGGATGACCAAGCCCGTGCCGGTGCGCTCACGCATGGCGGCCTGCTGTACCTGTTCCATGGCTGCCACGGTGGTCTCGGCGTTCAGCCCGACGCCCCAGGGACTGGTAAAGCGATCGATTTCTTCGTCGGTCAGGGCGCGATGATAGAATCTCGCGCGCCGGCTGCTGCCGTAGCGGCTGACCGTCTCGGCGCCGCCGCCGAAGCATCCGATGGGCACAACCACCTTGTGCATCATCCACGCGGAAGTTCCGGCGAGCACGACGCCCTGGCGTCCCCCCATCAGCACCACCGCGTCGATCTTGTCGATGGCCTCCATGGTCGACACGTCCCAGTCGGGGAACTCGCTCCACTCCTTCCTGACGTGCGGCTGGTTCTCGTAGGGGACCGGAAACCCTCGCGGCACTTTGACGCTGATGTCTTGGGCGCCCTGCTGGAGTGCGCCTTCGACGATGTACGGGTCCACGTCCAACGGGTCGTCGCTTCCAACAGCGATTTCGTGCCCTTTGCGCGCGAGTTCCGCCCCCAGCTCGATAGCTGCCTGCCGGAGCGGTTCGAAGTCGACGTGGCCGCCGTCATCCGAAGGCAGGTGGCGGCCCGAGCCCGTGACAAGCACTTTCATGGCGGACGAGCCTAGCCCGCATCCATCACCAAATCACGCGCGCTCGCACAACTGCTCGACTCCGCAGGGCTTTCGCTTCACCGAGCGTGCCGCGATGAGCGCTTTCTTCATCGAGAGCGCTGCCAAGCCGATCACTTGACGAGTCGGGGATCAAAAAGCTGGCCGGTTGGCCCACAGCGATTGAACTCTGGCACCCGCAGAGCTTGCTGCTGTGTCTGCCGGGTCCTACTTCGTGGAAAGAAGGACTGCAGCATAGCCGCCCGCGGTGGGGCGGTGTCGAGTCCATTGGTGGGTATGTCATGCAAAAGACCTTGAAGGTTGTTTTGGGCGGTGTCGTGTGGGCGCTTGCGTTCGGGTGTGGCGCCGATGAAGCGGGTTCGAACGGCGGCGCGTCGGGGCTGGAACAGGGGCCGAATAGCGCCGCTGCTTCTCAGATGATGGCTGCGACGACCGCCGGCACCACCGGCGGGGTGCCTCCGGATGCTGCGGCAATGCCTGGCCCCGTCGGTACGGCCGGCGGAGCCCCCATGGCAGCGGGCCCTGCTGCAGGAGGTTCGAACGGGCAGGACGGACCGGGAAGCACCGGCGCTGCCGGCACCTCGAGCCCAGGCGGCATGATGGGTGCGGGCGCCGAAACCACGACGACGCCACCCGCAAACGGCGGCCCATCCACCAACCCTCCAGGCAATCAAGGCGGAGATGGCGCTTCCGGCACCGAGGGCACTGGAGGAGAGGCCGACGGCGAATTTGCGGCTTGCGTCGCGGGGCTCCAGGCGATGTGCCCGTACGACGCGATGGGTAGCGCGTGCTCCAGCCTCGTGACCACGCAGATTCCTCTGACCGATGGTGGCACCTGGGGCAACAACGAGATCGTCGGAGGGCCGTACGGCGCTTTTGTCGAGTGGAATCAGGGAGAAGCGTTCGCCAACCCGGAAAACCCGGCGGAGGGGACATGCGAGGTCCTGGCCCGCGCGTTCGGTGAGCCCGAGGTGGTGACCGCGGACGTGCTCAATCTTCGCGGCATGGACCTCAAGCTGTACACCATCTTCCGACCCGCTTGCTGGAAGGATGGCGAGACCTATCCGGTGATCACGTGGGGCAACGGCACCTGTGGGCAGTCCGGTGGCTACGCGGGCTTGCTCGCGACTGTGGCGTCCCATGGTTTCGTCGTGATCGCTGCCAACTCACGCTTTACCAACGCCGGCAACAACGAGATGCTGCGGGCTCTCGATCTGGCTGCGGCGCTGAACGCGGACGAAAGCAGCATCTTCTACCAGAAGCTCGACCTCGATCGCGTTGGCGCCATGGGACACTCCCAGGGCAGCGCGGCGACGGTCAATGCGGCCATGGATCCCAGGGTCAAGGCAGCCATCCTCTGGAACGGCGGCGCTAGCGCGAGCAAGCCCTATCTGGCCGTGTCGGGCGACCGGGACCTGGGCGGGGTGACAGCAGCGGGCATGGACGGGACGGTTCAG
Source organism: Myxococcales bacterium (assembly GCA_028817905.1). GTDB lineage: Bacteria > Myxococcota_A > Polyangia > Polyangiales > JAFGIB01 > JAPPOR01. Next base: position 414 of record JAPPOR010000750.1, on the reverse strand, counting down.
GGCTCCAGCCAGCCTGCCGCCTGGCTGTTCTATCATCAGGTGCTCGTCACGGGCGGAAACGCAACGGGCCACCTCACCTTGATGGAGCAGCCAGAGCGCGTATGGGAGCCCACGGTGGCCTGGTGGAAGTACATGCTGAACGGTGACGAGGAGGCCAAGAAGATGTTCGTGGGCCCCGACTGCGGCTTGTGCAACCGGGCCGACGAGTTCGAATACAAGGCCAACGCCAACTTGAATTGACGGAACAGCGTGTGCGGTCGGTGGTCGCATGGCCCCAACCCCTGGCGTCCCGTCGCCTTCCAACGCCTTGTTCGCGACGCGATTGCCGCGACGCAACTTCCGTGCATCATTCGAAGTCGACGGAAATCGCGGCAGTGACGCCGCGTCCAGAGTCGAAGGCTGGCGCTTCGAGTT
>JAPPOR010000787.1 GCA_028817905.1 Myxococcales bacterium | reverse complement strand
ATTTCTCGCCAAATCGAGCTCGATTCCCGCGGAAACGCGTGGCCATCAACAGTCGCTTCATCGAGGTTCCTCATCCTCTGCGGCACCGGCCTCTTGCAGGACCGTACGGACGCGCTTTCTCATCGGATGGTCGGGGTGCTGTGCGAGGAAGCGCCTCCCTCGGGTTGCCGCTTCGGAACCGCGGTCCAAGGCCGCTAGGGCCAGGATCGCCAATGCTTCGCGCTCCGGATAGAACATCCCGTGCCCGAAGCGCCGGTGCCCAGCCTCTGCCGCGCGCAGGGCGGCCCCCGGCCTAGCTTCGAGCAGGCGCTTGACGCGTGCGAGGTTGGCCGTTTCCGGCGAGCGCGCCCCTCGGGGAGTCTTGTCCGCATGCACTGGTCGCTTCGGGCGGCGGATGCGAACGGCTCCATGTCCGTTGTGAGCGTTGGAGGCGGGCTCTGGTTTGGCCGCCCTTGGTTGCTGGTTCGACGGGCCTGCGTTCGTAGAAGGCGACGTTGCAGTCACTGCGGGCGGAGTGGGTGCCTCTTGAGGCGGAGCCGCTGTCGCTTGGTCCGTCGGCGCGGGAGCGGCCGGTGGCGACTGAGGTCTGTCCGGGGTTGCATCGCCACCGAGCATCAGGGTTGTGGCGAGCGTCGTCGCAAGCGCCACACCGGTTACCCCAGCTGCCAGTTTGACGGCGAGCGGCACACTTGCGGCGAGCTTCGCGCCCGCTTTCGCTCCCGAAGCGACAGCGGTTTCAGCACTCTGGCTTGCTACCGCCGAGTCGGACTCGAGCGCCGTCGCCAGGCTGGCAAACCCGGTTGCCGTGTCGTAGGGCATCTCCGCACGCATGGCCTGTGCGAGGTCCTCTCGCAGGGCATGCGGGGCGGTTGGATCGTCGAGCAACCTCGGTGGCGGGCCCTTAGTCATCGCCCCTCCCCAGCAGGTAAGGGCGGTCCCAGGGGCGCGTCTGCGCCGTCGGCTGCCAGCAATGCCCGGTGGCTCGCCGTGAAGCGTCGACGGGCGTGGTGCAAGCGCGAGTACACAGTCCCAACTGGGATGCCGAACGAGGCGGCGATCGCTTGGCACGACTCGCCTTCCAGTTCGTACAGCACAAATACGCCCCGGTGCTCCAGGTCGAGACTCTGTAGAGCCTGCTGCACCCTGCCGAGCGCTTCACGGGCCTGGTAGCGTTCAGCGGGGGTGGCTCCGGGAAACACCACCGCCTCGAGTTGTTCGTCCTCGACGGCCACCTCTTTGCGCCGGTGGGCGCTGCGGCGTCGGGAGCTGGCGACCCGCACCGCGATCGCCCCCAGCCAGCTGCGGGGTTTTGCCGGGCCGGACTCGTAACCGCCCTTGCGATGTGCCACCAGAAACACCTCTTGCACCAGGTCATCGACGTCCGACGGGGGGATGCCGAGGCGACCCAGGAAAGCGGCCACGAAGGGCGCGTGCGCACGGAAGAGCGCTTCGACACCGATGCGCGTCGGCGCGCTCGGCTCCTGTGCTCTGCGATGTGCTCTGCGACCATCTTCCACTTGATGCTTCCCCAGGCAGGAATCCTTCATGGTAGCGCCCAATGGGCTTCGATTACGCCGGTGACACCGACAGCGCCCACTCCTTCCGTAGTACCCGCCGTTCCGGTGACCACCAGGGTAGGTTGTACGATGTTGTGGTGAAGATCCACGCGCAGGCGAAGGCCCAGCGGCGTGCGCGCAGGAATCCTTGCCCGGACCCCGACGAACCACGCGAAGAGGCCGAGTGTGGCTCGCTGTCCACGGTCGAGTCCGGCTCCGCGCGCAATCACCAACCCCGACAGCAGGCCGGCACAGCCGTCTGTGCGAACCACGCCCATGGGCGTGCCCACGCACGCGGAAGCGCGTCCGCCATATACCGAGGTGTCCACCCCCCCGGTCTGCAGCCCCGCTAGCTGGGCCCGCATCTCCGGCAACCAAAGGCCCGCGACTTCAAAAGCAAATTGAGCAATGCGCAACTCCACACCTGCGAGCAGCAAGCCGCTCAGGTCGGGTTGGACCCCCGCAGCCGCACCCGCGCCCAGGACCAGGCCCGGGTGTAGGGCGCTGGGGCTAGGGTTTGGGCTCTCTTCGGGTGGATTTTCCCCGGAATCCAGCTCACCCACCATTCGGGCGCCGCGGGGCGTTTGGGCCGGTGGCAGGGGAGTAGACGGCGGTTTGGATCTGGATGCCTCAACGTTTCGGGCCACCTGTTCCGAGGTGCGCCGTTTATCCGCCACAGTGGACATCCTGTTCGGGCTTGATGCTGCAGGGCGCTGCGCACCGGCTTCGATTGGTTCCGACGGGAGCGTGGCTGATTCGTCGAGGGGGTCAGGCAGAGGGTCAGGGTCTTGCTTGATGGTGCCTGCCCCGACGTTCTCCACCGCCAGCGCAATCGCGATGCCCAAGGCATCCAGACGCGCCGGACAGCCGTGCGGCAAGCTCGCGAAGCTCCGCCGCGCCGTGACTTCGCCGGCCTCCAGCACGCTGAACGTTGCCCCGGCGCCGCTCGAGCGCACCTCGATCACGACGGCTCCGGTGGGCGCCCCGCCGGCGAGATGACGGCGCACGTGGTCGGCCAGGCGGCCCGTGCTCAAGCAGCCTGCCTCGCCAGTCACACGGAGCCAGTCAGGTCGTTGCTGGGCCCCCACAGGAGTCGGGCCCAGGCTCCACACGGACAACCACCCCGTGAGCCAGGTCGCGGCCGTCCAGCTTCTGCACCAACGCTGACGATGCCAGGGGGGCGCCCCCGGCCGAGTCCCGCAAGCCCACGGAAAGCAAGAATTGGGCCGCATCCATCCACTTGGCCTAGCGCCGGAACGACGCGGCACCCTGGGGTGCGATGACGGGTGGCCGTCGACGTGCCGCGATGGCGCAGCGGGGACGCAGACGGCGCTCCCGTCGGAATGCCGATCGGAATCTTCGTCTCTGGTCCTGCTCGTGGTCGTTTTTGCCATTCTCGCGGTAGGCAGCCCGCTCGGGATCTTGCCTGCCCTCGGCCTGGATCACCATGATTCCATTCACCAAATCTGCCTATTCCGAACTCTCTGCCACAGTCGGGCGATGCATCGGTGTTCTTCTTGATGCCCCCGCGCGTCACAATCCTTGAGATTTTGTGGACGCTTAGTTCGGAACATTCGCCAACGCGCGCGATGCTCGCACAAGTGATCGGCTTCGCAGGGGTTTCGGTGAAGAGGGAAGACTCGCTGTATGTTCGACTGAAGCGAAAGTCGAGCGCTTGTGCGAGCATCGCGCGCGTTGGCGAATGTTCCGGGTGAGTGCACCTCGAGTGAGGTTGAAGGGGCACCCGCGACAAGAGATCGCTGAGCCCTGGCCCGCCGTCCCCAACTCGCTTGACAAGGTGCGGACCCGCCGTCACGCTGAGCGCACGATGATCCGCTACTCGCACATGGCCGCGATGGCGCTGCCGGGCATTGCGCTCGCGCGGATCGCGTTCACGTGCCCGCTGACCGAGGAGCGTGCCACCTAGCCGGAAGGGCGAAACCAGAACGAGTTCATTTTCGACGCCCTTCCGGACCTTCCGGGAGGGCGTTTTTGTTTCGGTGTGCGACGGCTGTCGGCACCGGACCAGGACGCGGCGAGGGGAACCATGGACGCCATGATCGAGGTCGAGGGATTGAGTAAGACGTTCACCGTGCGGCAGACCGCCTCCGGCGTGCTGGGGGCTGTGCGGGGGCTGCTTGTCTCCCGCAAGCATCAAGTCCGGGCTGTCTCCGACGTGAGCTTCTCAATCCAGCAGGGTGAGCGCGTCGCGTTTGTTGGGCCGAATGGCGCGGGCAAGTCGACGACGCTCAAGATGCTAACCGGGATCCTGTATCCGAGCGCCGGCAGCGCACGCGTCGGGGGCATGGTGCCCTGGCAACAGCGCCGGCGCCTCGCCTACCGCATGGGGGCTGTGTTCGGGCAACGCAGTCAGCTTTGGTACCACCTGCCCGCTCATGACACGTTCGAGCTGCTCTGCCGCATCTACGACCAGGACCCCGCCGAGTATCGCAGGCGGCGTGGGGCACTGGTCGAGGCGTTCGCCATCGGCCCGCACCTCCACAAGCCGGTCAGGCAGCTCTCGCTCGGTCAGCGCATGCGATGCGAGATCGTTGCGAGCCTCCTTCATGCACCGGAGGTGGTCTTCCTGGACGAGCCGACGATCGGTTTGGACGTGAGCGCCAAGGCGACGATCCGGGATCTGGTCCGCGAGCAGAGCGAGCGCGACGGGCGCACCATCATGCTTACCTCCCACGACACTGGGGATATGGAGAGGGTATGCGAACGGGTGATCGTCATCCATGAGGGGCGACTGT
>JAPPOR010000777.1 GCA_028817905.1 Myxococcales bacterium | reverse complement strand
CCGGCGCCACGCATTTCGGCTACCGCTCGCTCGTCATTCCCGGGTGCCAGGTTGACCGCACGGCACCCGTCGAGAACCAGGTGCGTGCCAGTTTGCACATCAGCCAGACCAGGCACACGACAGCAGCTGAGTCCGCGCCCCCGCTCAGGCTCACGACGAAGCCCCTCGATCGACTCTTCCGCAGGTAGTCGTACAGCCCAAGGGCAACCACCCTGGCGAATTCCTGTTCCTTGATGTCGGAACCGGCGTCCCACGCTGGCGCCGCGGCAGCGGCAGCCGGCGCCATCGCGACCTCGAGCTCAATCGAGGTCACCACGAATCCATCATCGTCGTCGCGCGCAGCACCCGCCATGCCCCCGCTGCGAGCACGGTAGTCGCGGACTTGATCTACGTCCACCGTCGCGACCGATAGCTGGAAGTCCGCAAACGACAGGCGAGGCGACTCGTTCACCAACTCCCCGCACACCGCGACCATAGCGCCACCATCGTAGATCACACGCCCCGCCTCGTTGCCCAGGAGGTTCGCGTAGAGGTATGCAACACCGAATGCGCGGGACCCCTCGAGCACCAGTCGCCTACGAACCTCTTGCTTGCCGAACGCAAAGTAGCTTGCACTCGGATTGAGGATCACGTCGAGCTCGCGATCCAGGGCAGTGCGACCCGGCCTAGTCGCTACCCACGCGTCCTCACAGATCTCGAAACAGATGCGTAGACCGTCCACCTCAAAACAGAGGTCGCCCAACGGTACATTCTCGGAGCCAAGCACGGTTCGTCTACCCGGCTCCCACGGCCGAAACCAGCGCGGCTCGTAGTGCACCCCGTCGGAAGCGAGGTGTTGTTTGCAGACGACTCCCGCGAGTCTCCCATCCACCATGAGCGCAGCGCCATTGTAGAGATGACCCCGTTCACGCACAGGCAAGCCGACGCACACCACCATGCCCACACTCGCAGGAAGCAACTCCTCAAGAATCTCCCAGGCTTGCTCGGCGACCCACCCTCCGTGAAATGCGTCCTCGCAGCCGTAGCCGGTGATCGCGAGTTCCGGAAGGCAAAGGATTTGCACGGCTTGGACGCGCGCCGCGTCAATCGCAGCGAGGATGCGGCCACGGTTGCCTTCCCAGTCCAACGGCGTCTGGTTCAGGGTCGCCGAGGCCATGTGGATGCGCTTCACGTCATTCCCCTCGCTTTACGGATGAGCCGGTTCTTGAGATCATGAAGCCCTTGCTCGAGGCCAACCGGGTAGCTATGCGGGTTGTCAAAGCGCTTCACGCCGCCGTGGAAACCTTCGAGCTCACTCTGGACACGCCCGCGGACGCTGCCGAGAGACTCGGCAGCGGCCACACGTCGCCCACCCCGGAAGGCAGGCTCGAGTAGCATTCGCTTGTCGAGGTGGCTCGCGAACCGCATCGCCCTGTTCGGGTCAGCGGGGTCCACCATCGTCAGGGGTTGACCGGCCTCCGGAGGCTTCGCCACGTTGTACAGAGCATCGCCGACGAATCTGCCGCCCTCGCTGAACCGCGCAACCTGTTGGACGCCAGGATTCGAGATCTTCACAGCTTGCTCGGACAGCTTCACGGTGTAGCGCCACTGCCCGGTGCCCTCCCGAATAGCAGCGAGCTTGTATACGCCACCGAGAGCGGGCTGGTCATAGGCAGTCGCTAGCTTCGTCCCCACACCCCAGACCCCGATCTTGGCCCCTTGGGCCTTGAGACTCTGGATCAGGTGTTCGTCCAAGTCGTTGGATGCGACGATCGCTGCGCCCTGGAACCCAGCCTCGTCCAATAGCTTGCGGGCCTTAATGCTGAGCCACGCGAGATCGCCCGAATCGAGCCGGATGCCGACCATCTCGTGCCCCTGCTGGCGCAGACGCGACCCAACCGCGATAGCCTCCCTGACGCCCTGCAGGGTGTCATACGTGTCCACAAGAAACACGCAGTTGTTGGGCATCGCGGCGGCGTAGGTATCAAAGGCCTCGCGCTCCTCCTCAAACGACATAACCCAGCTGTGGGCATGGGTCCCCTTGACGGGAATCCCGTAAAGACGGCCGGCAAGTACGTTGGACGTCGCCGCGCATCCGCCCACATGGGCCGCACGGCTGGCCGCCAGCGAGCCATCGATTCCCTGTGCCCGCCGAAGCCCGAACTCCAGTATGGGCTCGCCCTGAGCCGCCATGCAGATCCGGGCCGCTTTGGTCGCGATGAGAGATTGAAAGTTCACGATATTGAGCAGCGGCGTTTCGAGGAGTTGGCACTGCAGGAGTGGCCCTTTCACCCGCATGATGGGCTCATGCGGAAATGCGACCGTGCCCTCCGGCATCGCATCCACCTCCACGCTCAGTGGTGTCTCCCTGAGGTACTGGAGGAACCGCTCCTCGAACAACGGCCGGTCATCGTTGCCAGCTAGCGTCCTGAGATAGTCCACATCCTCGGTCGTGAAGCGGAACCCCTCCAGATAGTCGAACGCCGGCTGCTGCCCGCAGGACACCGTGAACCCGCCCTTGAAGGGATGCTTCCGAAAGAACAGGTGGAAGACCGCTTCGCGGTCTGCCATGCCGGCCTTCCAGTATCCGTAGGCCATCGTCAGCTGATAGAGGTCGGTGAGCAGGGCAAGTGATGCAGTCGCGAGTGTTTGCGTAGACATCGTGGTTCCTCGTGTGACGTGCCGGCTAGAGCTCGAAGTTGAACCCTGCCTTCACAAGGCGCCGGTACTTGCGTTCATCGAAGCGGTACAAGCGGGCAGCACGGTGGGCCACGCCCTGCTCGACCTCATCGGTCTCGATCAGGAGGCCCATCGCCAGCACTCGCTTGCGGAAGTTGCGCTTGTCCAAGGTACGCTCGAGCACGAGCTGGTAGAGATGCTGAAGCTGGGACAGCGTGAACTTCTTGGGCAGCAATTCGAACCCGATGGGCTGATAGCGAAGCTTTCCACGCAACCTCTCGAGTGCCTTTTGCAGGATATCCGCGTGATCGAAGGCGAGGCTCGGAACATCGTGAACGCCGAACCAGCCAGCGTCTCTCGCGTCAGTCGCCGCCTGAACCTTGTGGTCGCTCAGCTTGACGAGCGCATAGTATGCGACTGAAACCACTCGCTCCCTCGGGTCCCGATCCACCGCGCTAAAGGTGTAGAGCTGCTCCAGGAAGACCTTGTGCAAGCCGGTCTCCTCTTCAAGCTCGCGCCTCGCGGCCTCCTCAAGCGTTTCGTCCATATGCACGAAGCCACCGGGCAAGGCCCACTTCCCCTCAAAGGGCGCCTGTCCTCGCTGGATCAGCATTACCTTCAGATCGTTTTCGTCCAGGCCGAAGACCACGCAATCGACGGCCAGTGCGCCACGTGGGTACTCGTAGGTGTACGGCATCAGAGCTCCTCTCAGTGTCAAGCATACACTATTCTTAGTGTCGCATTGACACGAAGTTGAGCTGGACCTAGTATTTGGCTATCGGCTCATCATCAGCGAGTGGAGCGCGAGATGGACCTGCAGCAACTACAGAGCCTCTCTCAGTCCGGCAAGCGGCTGAAGTATTTGTTCTTTTGGGGGCACCAAGCCGAGGCGGATGGCAGCATTGGCAGCGGTTGTCTGAGCCAGTGGTGGGGTGCTCGCTTCACCGTGGACGGTACCGATTTTCCAAGCGCTGAACACTTCATGATGGCGGAGAAGGCTCGGCTCTTCCGAGACGAGGAGGCCCTGGAGCAGATCTTGGGCGCCAAGAGTCCGGGCGCAGCCAAACGGTTCGGGCGACAAGTCCGGGGATTCGACAATGCTGTCTGGGAGGCGGCGAGATTCGACATCGTCGTGCGCGGCAACGCCGCGAAGTTCGCCCAGGACCAGGCGCTAACACGCTACTTGCTCGCGACTGGAGACCGGATCCTCGTGGAGGCGAGCCCGAAAGACCGCATTTGGGGTATCGGACTGTCGAAGGACGATCTTCGGGCGCAGAACCCGCTCCAGTGGCGAGGGTTGAACCTACTGGGTTTCGCGCTGATGAAGGTTCGAGAAGAATTGCGGTCCAAGCCGGCGGCGAACGAGACGTGAACCACCCATTCGATCGCTACGACCCCTGCAGGGTCACCGGCGGCACCCCAGGTCGCGATTGCGACAATGACTCGGCGACGGCGGGGTGGGACTTGGGGGACGGACCGAAGAGCCGAGCCGAAGAAACAGGTCGAGCTGGCAGCAGTCTCGGCTCGGCATCTGGTTGTCCCTTACGAAGCAGCTCTGCTAGCTAGCTAAGCTAGCTACGAAAGCGTTCTTTCGGTTCTGTTCTGTTCTTCGGTCCGTCCCCAAGTCTTCCAGATCTGTCTGGTTGTGCACGACCT
>JAPPOR010000563.1:22462-22549 GCA_028817905.1 Myxococcales bacterium | reverse complement strand
AAAATACAGCGAGTATTGCCTCCTTCACCGAACGCCCTGCGAAGCCGATCACTTGCACGATCATCACGTGCCTTGGTGATGGATGCG
>JAPPOR010000563.1:0-22452 GCA_028817905.1 Myxococcales bacterium | reverse complement strand
CCGCCTCGCTTGTCCTTCGACTCCACAGGACTTTCGCCGCCCTAGAAAATACAGACAGTATTCCCGTCGGTCGTCGCAAGCCCTGTGAAGCCGAATCCCTGCGCGATCCGACGTCGTAGTCACGAATGATCCGGGCTGGCTACTCGCGCGGGACGTTCGGAGGCGGTTCCGAGCGGAGGTCGTTGGTCTGTAGCACCTCGTTGTCAGGTGCGTACATCGTGTACCGTTCGCGATTGAAGAAGGCCTTGCCGTTGGGTCCGCCGGTTGGCAGGGTGGCCAGCATATGGGCTGTCGGGTAGGTCGCTTCCGGTGGCTTCATGTTGGGCATGTCGCGGCCCCACAGGCCGGTGTTGGTCGGGCCGGGGATCAGGCCGTTGACCAGAATGTCGGTGTCGGAGACCTCCCGGGCGGCCACCCGCGTCACAACCCAGACGCCCGCCTTCGTGGCTCCGTGCGGCGCGTTGCCCGCCGGATCGATCTCGGGCGCGCGTGAGATGGTATTCACAATGCGCCCGTAGTCCTGTTGGCGCATCACCGGGATGACGGCGCGTAGGCCATTAACCGTGCCGAACAGCGAAGCGCCCACAATCCGTTCGAACTCACCGTCCTTGAGGTTCTCGATCCGGCGCCGGCTTCCGATTCCGGCGTTGTTGAACAGCACATCAATGCGCCCGGCCTTTTCCATGGCGAAGTCAACCAGACCATTCATGTCTGCGGACGACGTCACGTCGGTCACGCGCGTCAGGGCGCCTGCCTGGGCGAGCTCTGATAGCCCTTCGGAATTGATGTCGGCCGCCACGACGCGGAAGCCGTCCTTCAGAAAGCCGCGGACCCAGGCCCTGCCGATGCCCCCCGCCGCGCCCGTGATGACCACTGTGCGGCCTTGTACACTCTCATCCATGGTTCGTGTCCTCGCTGAGCGAGCCGATGGTTGCGCTCTTCGTTGCGCTGCATCATACGGGCTCGTCGGTCCGCCCGTCGAGCCTGTCGTGGGGGGCAGCTGCGGCCTTCAGTGGATGGCCGGTCCGTGAGCCAGACTGTGAACCACGACACGCTTGCCATAGTTCGAGGCACTGAAGAGCCAGTACGGGGGAGAGCCAAACCAGGTAGTTGTTGCGCATGATGGGCGCCCCCGCGAGCACCCCCAGGTGGGCCGAGAACAGGTACGCGATCTGGTCTGCACGTCCGAATCCGCGTCGGTAGGCTCTCACCAGGGTCAACAGGATGAGGCCTGCACAGCTGCCGGTCAGCGCCGCCCGGCCTGCCGGCGGCAGGTAGTGGGCCAGGGACGTCGCTTCTGTCCCGCGCGTGAGCGCAAAAAGCACCACATTGTTCCAGACACCCCACGCGTCCCAGACGACAAAGCCCAGGTAGGGGGTCACGGCAGTCCCCAAGCAGATCAGCAGGTTGCGAGGCGGAGTCCCCAATAGGAGAGGCAGATACAGAAGACCTGGTAGCGGCTTGCATGCCAGCGCCAGACCAAGCGAAACGGCTGACAGGCTGGGTCGCCGCTGCCAGTGGAGCAGCAGGGCCAGCAGACTGAACAGGGTCGGGGGGCCGTCCAGGGCGGAAGCCTCCAACAGGTTCTCCCGCAGATGGGGTAGGGCGAGCGCGACCACCAGCGGCAGGAGCGCTGCCGCCCGACCTTGTCCGGTGCGCACGCGGCCCAGGGTTAGCAGGGTGGCGCAAATCGCCACGAAGTAGACCATTTGGGTGACAAAGACACCCGGCTTGTCCCATAGCAGGACGGTCGGCACATAGCTCACCAGGGTCACGGGGCCGTACTTGAAGCCGAGGCTCTCAAAGCCAAAGCGTGCGTCGTCACAATAGGTCCCGGGTATCACGTTCGGCATCAAGCGCCGCATCTCGGTCAGGTCGAGATCCCACCAGAAGCGCTTTACGCTGGCGATCATCTCGCCGATCCACTCGATCCGCTCCGCGCGACTCGCGCCGGGTGCGGGCTGCGGGATATCGAAGCGCAGGCAACCGCTGTCGAAGTGGCGCTTGATTTGCGTGATGTAGTAAATCGGATCCAGCAGCAGCGTTCGACTGTAGGGGTTGTGATCCGGCATCAGCCGGATCGCGCGATACACGATCTGACCCTGGTCGAGATGGATGGCATTGAGGCGTCCCGTGCGTCGTATCTCCGAAACGCCCGCAAACACGTGGTAGGCGAACAGAGCCGAGGCGATCGCTGCCATGATCCAACGCGCCCTGGGGACGCCTGGCAGGATCGGCGCGACGCCCTTGTTCGCAGCCTGGGTGAACGCGAAGTGTGCACCGACCCCTGTGAGCCACAACGCGAAGACCAGCGCGAAGCGCGTGACCCCTTCGCCCATCGTGTGGGTATACATGCCCACCGAACTTCCGATCAGGGCGGCCAGCCAGGCGGTCGCGAGTGCGTGGCACAACCATAGGATGGCGAGGGTGTGCCCGGATTTCGGCGGCCGCTTCAAGAACCGCCACGGCCCTGTGGGCGGTACGGGTGGACCCAGCTGAGGAATGGGTGAATCGTGCGTGTCTGGATCCAGACCTTGCCCTGTCCCGAGAACCGGCAGACAAGGCCCTCCCCGCCGAACAGAAACGACTTGACCTTCGAGCCCACGCCGAGGCCCGGCAAGACCGTCACTCGGTAGTCTAGGGTGTCTTCGAATGCGACCACGTATCCAGTGTCCACGAAGAACCCGTCGGCAACGTCGAGTTCCAGGATCGCGCCAAATGAGTTGAAGAACAGATCGCCATGGCCCGACGCCTGGAGCAAGACGAGCCCTTCTCCACTGAAGAAGCCTCGTGCGCCTTGCCACTTGCCGGTGATGTCCACCCCGGGACCGTGCGCTACGAACGCCCCACGTTGTAGCATCAGACGTTGCCCGTGCAGCTTGTAGTGGGTCACGTCGCCCGCGACGCCCGGGGCCATGGTCACTTCGCCCGGGCCCCCCTTGGCGCTAAACGTGTTGACGATCAGGCTCTCCCCCCCGAAAGCCCTGCCCAGGCTGCGCCGTAGGCCGCCGCGCAGACCGGCTTTGAGATGGATCGTTGTGTCCATACTGGCCATGGCAGACGGTTCGCCGAACACCTGTTGGCCCTGTGCAAGCCGAATGGTCAGCAGCGCGAAGTCGGGACGGTGGGAGATCTCGAAGTCGAGGGATGTGTCCATGATTCGTTGTCGGGCATTTCGCCTGGCGGCATCAGCGGGCTCGAAGATGGCGGCCGATCATATTGCCGAAGCTGGGTGGGTTGTGGCTTTGGCAGTACAGCCTACCCTGACCGCGGAACTTGCAGACCAGCCCCTCACCGCCGAGGAAGCTGCCAATCAGGCTCTGACTGGCTTTTCCGATGGAAAACTGCAAGGTGTCTTCAAAGGCCACGATGTGGCCGGTGTCGACGACGTAGTCGTCGTCGATGTCGAGCGCGTAGATCGCTCCAAAGCTCGAGAGCAGCACCTCACCCTGACCGCTGCACTTGACCCAGAATGCCGATTCACCGCTGAAAAGCGCCTTGCCGAGCCCCTGGAAGGTGGCATCGATGTCGATGCCGTCGGCGGAGGCAAGCCAGCTCTGGCCCTGCACGATCAGCGCTCCCCGCGCGATGTGATGTTGGACAACGTCACCCATCATGCGCGGCCCGATCACGAGCTGTTGGCCGTCCGCCTGCGCTGTGAAACGGTTGAGGAACAGGCTTTCACCAGCGAACATGCGCTTGATCCCTTTCAGAATCCCTCCGCCCCCTCCGCGATTCCGGGTGGTGGTCTCGACGTGGAGTCCAGAAGACATCGCGATCATCGCGCCTACTTCGCAGGTGATGGACTCGCTGTCGGCGAGCCGGATGCTGGCCGCAGCTGCTGCGGGGCGCGCGAGAATGTCGATCTGCATGGCTCTCTCGAGTTGGGATTTCCGGGCAAGCTGACGGGTTGCGGCGGGACTCAGACCAGGTGCGAGTTGGTCCATGCGGCCAGGGCGGCGATCGAGCGGGTCTGGAGATAGATTCTCCCCGGTCCACGGACACGGGTTACGAGGCCTTCGCCGCTGAAGAAGCTCGACAGCAGACCCCCCGACAGGCGAGCTCGCAGACTGACCGAAGGCTCATAGGCCACCAGGTGGCCGGTGTCCACGATGTACTCACCCTCTACTTCGCGCGCAAAGATGCCCCCATAGGCGCCGAACCACACCTTGCCGTGGCCGCCCACCTTCAGGCGAAACAGACCCTCGCCACCGATCAAGCTGGCCAGGCCCGCCCAGCCCACTCCCAGCTTGACGCCGGCTTCACATGCGATGAAGGCGCCGCCTTGCAGGTAGAGGGTGTTGCCCCGCAGTTCTAGGCACTCGATGTCGCCGGGGGTGGGCTGGGTGAGGATCACGTGGCCCGTTCCATCGGTCGAATACTCGTTGACGAACAGGGACTCACCGCCGAAGAGGCGCCGAACTAGGGCGCGAAAGAGACCTCCGTTGAAACGCGCCTTCAGCTGGATATTGCTGGTCATGCTGGCCATGGCGTCGCTCTCTGCGACTAGGCGGTCTCCCGCGGACATATCCACGCGAATGTGGGCGAAAGACGGGCGGTCGATGATCCTGCTTTCCATCAGCGCTTCCGGCGTTTGGCTTTGCTGCCCGCCTTGCTGTCTGCGTTCTGTTCGGGCGCCTTCTCGGTGGCATCCGCCTCTGCGGCGCTACCCGCAGCCTCCGCATCGGGGCCGACCGCGCGCCGGACCGCGTCCCAATCGATCTCCAGCGGCTGTTCTGCGACCGGTCCCAGCGAGTCGATCTGGGCGCGTACGTTGGCGATCCGCTCGTCGAGATCGGGGTGCGAAGACATCCATGCGAAGATCTCGGGAATCTCCATCTCGTCTTGTTCCTTCTGAAGCTTCTGAAAGAAGCGCGCGATTCCGTCCGCGTCCAGGCCCGACGCGTGCATCGTCAGGACGCCTTGTTCGTCCGCTTCGCGCTCCTGGTCGCGACCGTAGCTCGTTAGGGCACCTGCGCGCATCAGTTCCACCGCGATCGCGGACAGGCCCCCAAGGTCCCCGAGCAGCAGCTCAAGCGAGCCCGCGACGCCTAGGCTTTGGGCGATCCGTTGCAGTCCGTGTCGCTGGGTAACGTGCGCGATTTCGTGCGCGAGCACCCCTGCCACCTCATCCAGGGCTTCCGCCTTGGCGATCAGACCCGTGTAGACGACGATTTGGCCGCCAGGCAAGGCGAAGGCGTTGACCGTTTCGGCATCGAGCACCCGCACCTGGTACTCGAAGTCGCCGGGAGCATGCTCTGCAAGGCGCGCCACGATTGCGTTCACCGCATCGGTGACCGTCTTGTCGTGCACCGTGGGCCCACCCAGATCCATGCTGTTGATGGCGAGTCTACCGATCCTTTCGTCGGCCTCACGTGGCAGTGCCTCGATCGCTGCGCGGCCCGCGTAGTCGAGACCGAAGTAGCCCGCGATCCCGAGCGCGATCAGCATTCCCAGCGCGGCCAGCAGGAACAGCACGCCTCGGCGGCTTTCCGCCCGGCGATGCCGGCGCAGTTCGGCGACCGGCTGGCTCAGATTGGGGAGGCTGGCTAGCGCCTCGGCAAAGCCGCGGGCCTCAGAGTAAATTGTGAGCTGCCGGTCAGGCGTGCGGCAGAACCACATGCGGCCGGAGGCGCCCCCCAGTTCCAGCTGGCAGTCCCTGGCGGGCACGTCGAAGGTGTCGCCAGCGGTCGTACTCGCGTGGACCCCATGGGCGTCCACGGTCAGCTGTGCGCCGGCTCGTCCTCCCTGGAGTCGCTTGTCAAACACCCCGCCGTCGAAAGGGCCCATTGCGTCGCAGGATAACCGCCCTTTGTCTCCGTGCACGACTCACTTTTGCAGGGTTTTTTGGCAGGTCGAGTGACCGAAATATGAAGCGCAGGGTTCATGTGTACAGATATCCTACCGCGGGCTTGCCCACCCGGCCGCACCGCGGGTATTACGAGCCGTGTAAGACGGGGGACCGGCGGACGCCAGAGCGGTTCCAAAGCCCCTGAATGGTGTCAGCGGTCGCACCGGCAGCGCCTTGCACGCGATCGCTTGGTAGAAGTTTGAACCATGCTGTTCCCTGGGCCTTCCCGTGATGACTGCCTGACGACCAAGCGGGGCCCGTGTTTGCGCACCCATGGCTGGACGTGGCGGCCGGTTTTCGGGCTGTTGGCGTGTCTTCTGTGTTGGGATGCACGTGCGGGGTGGGCGGACGTTCAAGCGGGGGCGACGCGGAGGAGTTTCTCGGCGGCGGAGCGGAAGCGTCTGTCGGACGGCGAGCTGGTTACGCGTCCTGCGGCGTTGCAGCAGGGGTCAGCCGACCTGATCGGGGGTGTGAGCTACCAGGTCATCGAAGCTCCACAGCACGTTGTGTGGCAGGCCTTGGTCGACATCCCGCGGTACCACCGCATGATGCCCAGGGTCATTGAAGCGCGTGTCGTGGAGCAACAAGGCACGCACTGCAAGCTGCAGATGCGGCAGGGCGAGGCTGGCTTGCTCGAGATATCCTATGTTCTCGACGTCGACTACGAACGCTCATCCGGCGATATCCGGTTTCGTGTTGATCCCAAGCAACCCCACGACCTGCAGGCCGCTTGGGGCTTCTACAACGTTCGTCCCTACGGCAAGCGCACCCTGCTGACCTACGGCATCATGGCGGATTTGGGTCGGGGCTTAATGGCCAGGATGCTGGGCAAAGGCGTGCAGAGCTGGATGCTCAAGACCCCCTGGATGGTGAAGCGCTTTGTCGAGGGCAGTGGTCGCTGGATCTACGACTGGAGCACTCCGGAGCCGCCGGTACCAGGCTAGTGTTCATGCAGGAAAGGGCACGCGCCCTTTCCCCTGGCGAGGCAAAGCCGCCATGAGGCTCTGCCTTAGACCGATGGGGCTTGGGGCCCCATGGACCGCGAAGACGACCTCGCGACGTGTCTGTGTAAGGCAACACCAGCCGCCCATCAATGCCGGGAGCACCCTTAGAGTCCTTGATACAATGCCAAGACCACGGTGAGTTCGCCAAGCTCGCCTCATCTGCAAACGAGATCGCTGGTCAAGGGCTCCATCGGGGCTTCGCCCCCGCCCAACAAGGCATGCGATCCAGGCGCCACCGGAAATCGCTGTCCCTCGCAGCGCATCCCCGGAGCGCGCCAGCGCGACCTGGCGACCTTGTCCAAACGCTTCCAATCAAGTAACGCGACCGAACTTGACGCAAACGCCTACGAAACTCTGACTCAGGTCGCTAGAGGGGATTGATGGCGAAGATCGGGAAGTAGCTGTCTACGCGGTCAGCGTTGAAGTCGAGCGACAACTGTCCGATGTCGTGCCACGCATAGGTCTTGCTGAGTGCCGAAGATGGGGGCAGCCATTCATGTTCCACCGCGTACCGCACGGCCTGTCGACCCTCTTCGAAGCTTGCGTAGTGGGTGTGTACGAACGTTTGGCGGGCGATGCATTGCATTGCCCTCATGTAGCTAACATTCATGCCGCACTTCCAGCCCGCGGTCGTCAGGACACCCTCGCGGGCGAGCGCCTTGAGGCTTGCACGAAAGACCGGGCCGCCGATGTTGTCGATAAAGATGCTAGCGCCTTCGCCGCCGGTCCCTTGTGCGACCACCTCCAGAAAGGCGCGCTCTGCAGCGCGGTAGCGTTCGCGGTAGCCATCGGACATTTTGTAGGCCTTGGGGTCGTAGTCGAGGTCCGAGAATGACCTGCGGTCCACTGCCGCAAAGCCCGCCGCTTCCGCCTCGGCGAGTCGGCTGGCCTTGGAGGAGATCAGCGTGCAGCGCGCGCCGAAATGGGCCGCGAGCTGGAGTTCTGCATAGGCCACGCCCCCGCCCCAAGCCCACACGGGAAACGCTTCCGGAAACGTCTCCACCGGCAATTGTAGCCGAAAGCTCCCATGCGCCACACGCCAGTTGGCCCAGGCGGTGACGTAGCGCAGGGAGAAAGCGGCCCACTGCGGCAGGCTTGCCACCTGGTGGTCGGGGCCGAGCCTGATCAGTTGTCGCGCACGCGCCTTGGTGCGCTTGGCCAGCACGCCCATCGTGTTGCGCGCGTCATAGGCGTGGGCCTTGACCATGTATCCAAAGCGGTCCGCCACCGCGTTGCCCGTCTGAATGCAAATGTCGCCCGGCTTGAGCTCGCCGGGCGCTTTGGGGGGGCGCAGGACGCGGACCACGCCGCAGTTTCCGAGCACCACCGCGGGTTCTCCCCGTGCGACGCAAATGTCGATCGGTGAGCGGTCCAGGGCGTGACCGTAGTTGCCCTCCCAGGCGCCAAAAAGGGGTTCGAGCAGAGCCTCGTCATCGTCCAGGGGCGGGATTACGAACTTCCCGCAACTGAGGCCGATGTCGGGGTTCGTACTCCTGGTCTTGGGGCCCTCCTTGAGCACCCATGCTTCGGTCGTCTCCAACGGGTTTCCCTTCAGCCCACCGTTGAGCAATGCCTGTTCGCTCGCGTCCAGGCGCTTGGCGGTGCAGCGTGTATCCACGGTTGTGCAGCGTGCTTCCTTAACCCTTGTGTCGGTTGCGCCAACAGGGTGGGTGCAGAGGCGTAGTACGGGGCTGCTGTGGTAGCCCGCCGCTTGCGCCCGCGCGCGTGGACGAGCGTCTGTTGTCCTGTCGCTCGCTGCCGTTTGTATCCACGTATGATGGAGGTTGGGCGATGAGTGGGGTCGGCCGCAGACCCAGGGCGCTGATTGTCTACTTCTCCCTCACTGGACAAACGTCGCGTGTGGTCGAAGGGTTGATCAGTTCGTGGTCGCGATGTGGATGGGACACGGAGGTGTGCCGGATTCATCTCGAAGATCCCCGCTATCCCCTGGCACACCCGGTGCCCGGCGTTTGGCGCTTCCTGCTGCGGTGGATTCCTCCCCAGCTTGCCCATCGCACGGGTGACATTCGGCTGGATCCCCCCGAACCGAGCGCAGAGCCCGATCTGGTAGTCATCGGGTCACCCACCTGGTGGTTCAACCCAGCTCTACCGATCGTGAGCTTCATGCAGTCCCAGCACGCCGAGGGGCTCCTCCAGGGGAAGCCGTTTGCAGTGATGACCATCTGCCGGTCGGCCTGGGCCGGAAACCTTGCGTGGGTTCGCAAGCGCGGGGAGGCCCTCGGGGGCCGTTTCGTGGGGCACCTGGCGTTTCGGTTCCCGGGCAACACCGCACAATCCATGCTGGCCTTCATCCACAAATTCAAACATGACCGGGTGCCCACGCACGCGTGGGGTGTGCCGCTTCACCCCTATGGCATCCAAGACGATCACCTGGCTGCCATTCCCGCCTTCGTACGCAAGATCGCCGACGAACTTGGCTAGCCGGATGGGACGGCGATCCAAGTGGCTTCGCACTGAGAGGACGCCATGACTCCATTGCTCAAGTGGGCCTGTGATGAGGCTGCCAAGATTCGCGGTGTCGCGGAGGTGGACCCCGATGGGCGCCTCCGGGAGATCGGGTTCGAGTCCCGCCACGCACTGGAGCTCGTGGCGGCGCTGGAACAGAAGCTCGGGCGCCCCGTGCCCGCGACGCTTCCCTGGCAGTACCCGACGCTGCGCGAGATGGTTGACTGGGCCACGCGCGCCCGCGACCAAGTCAGCAACGACAACGCCCAGGTGGGGCAAAGCCTAGAGCCACTGGCTGTTGTGGGTATCGGGTGTCGCTATCCCGGCGGGTGCGATGATCCCGAGCGGCTGTGGACGTTCCTGATGAACGGGGGGAACGCGATCACGGAGGTGCCAGGCGATCGCTGGGACATCGAGCGGTACTTTCATGAAGATGTGGCCCGTCCCGGTAAAATGAGTACGCGCTTTGGTGGCTTTCTCGAGGACATCGGAGGCTTCGACGCAGCGTTCTTTTCGGTGGCACCGCGCGAAGCGCGGCATATGGACCCGCAGCAGCGGATCTTCCTCGAGGTCGCCTGGGCGGGCCTCGAGGACGCTGGTATTCCACCCGGGTCTCTGAGGGGCACGGACACGGGCGTGTTCGTTGGGTCCATGTGGCAGGAATACGGACGCCTCGCCGCTGTCGACGCTATCGCACAGCACTCCGCCACGGGCTACGACAACGGTATCACGGCGGCCCGCCTGGCCTACGTTCTCGGCCTCAACGGCCCGGCTTTCAGCGTCAACACGGCCTGTTCTTCGTCCCTCGTGGCGGTGCACCTGGCGTCCGATAGCCTGCGACGCGGCGAGTCGAGGTTGGCGGTGGTGGGCGGCGTGAACCTGATGGTGAGCCCCGAGGCGACCGTGGCGATGACCAAGTTTGGCGGGATGAGCCCCACCGGCCAGTGCCGGGCCTTCGATCGGGACGCGAACGGGTACGTGCGTGCCGAGGGCTGCGCCGTGGTCGTGCTGCAGAGGCTGGCCGATGCCCTGGCTGACAATCGACGCATCTACGCCCTGATCCACGGCTCAGCGGTGAACAACGACGGGGCGAGCAATGGTCTGACGGCGCCCTCCGTGGACGCCCAGGTGGACGTCGTCCGTAAGGCGTGGCGCGCGGCCGGAATAGGGACCTCCCGGGCAAGCTACGTGGAGGCACACGGTACCGGCACCAATCTCGGTGATCCGATCGAGGCCCGGGCCCTGGGCACGGTGTTCGCATCGGAACGCGACCGGCCTCTGTTGGTCGGATCCGTCAAGACCAACCTTGGGCACACGGAGGCTGCGGCGGGTGTCACCGGTCTCATCAAGGCGTCTTTGTGTATTGCGCACGGGCAGGTTCCGGCCAGTCGGCACTTCGACCATCCCAATCCCAAGATCCCCTTCGACGAGCTCAAACTGGCGGTGCCCACTTCCGCTCGCCGGTTTGCAGAGCCGAGCGAAAGCTTTGTCGGTGTCAGTTCGTTTGGCTTTGGCGGCACCAATTGCCACGTGGTGGTGGGCCCCGGGCCAGGCGATCCCCCGCCCGTACTGCGCCTGGGAGCGCCCTCTGTGGAGGCCCTGCAGGAGCTGGCGCGGCAGGCCCTGGCTGAGCTCAAACCCGGTCGCGCGTCGGGAGAGCCCGCGACGTTGCGTTCGGCGCTAGAGCAGCGCGCCCCGTCGACGCGTCGGGTGGCGCTTTCGGCGGAGAGCACAGCGGACCTGCAGGCGCAGCTGGAGGCCCTGTGCAAGGGTGACATCGTCCCAGCGACCGTAGCGGCGAGCGCGCCGCGGATCGCGTTCGTGTTTTCTGGCCATGGTGGGCAATGGCGCGGCATGGGTCGCCAGCTGTGGGCGCATGAGGCGGTCTTCCGGGCGACCCTATCGCGCTGTGCCCGGGCGATCGTCCGGGCCGGCGGGCCCGACGTGATCGAGGAGTTGATGCGCCCCGGTGGCGATGTGCCTACTCGCACGGCATCTGTGCAGCCCGTCATCTTCGCGCTGCAGGTCGCGCTCACGGCCCTATTGCGCGCGCGGGGTATCGAACCGGCTGTGGTCATGGGGCAAAGCATTGGAGAGGTCGCCGCGTGCGTCGCCGCGCGGGCACTGTCGGTGGAAGAGGGTGCCGAGGTGATCACCCGCCAGAGCGCCCTCATCAGCGAGCACCTGGATGGCACTGGGGCGATGATACTGGCCGTTATCGATCCAGCGTTGCTGTCGGCGATCGTCGCGGAGCTCGGCGACGACCTGGTGGTGAGCAATGAGTTGTCGGCCGGACAGGTGACCCTGTCGGGCAGGCGCGCCGCGATCGCCTCCGCCGAGCGGCGCATCCAGGCCGCCGGCGGACGCGTGTACCGGGTTGCTGCCGACTATGCGGCCCACACGGCGGACCTGGAACGCGTACGGGCGCCCCTGATGGAGGCCCTTGCGACCTTGCGGGCCAAGGCGCCGGAGGTGCCCCTGTGGTCGACCGCCGCGGATGGGTGGTTGGAGGCGGCCCCCGATGCATCCTATTGGTGCAGCAACCTCCGACAGCCGGTCCGGATCGCGTGTGGCATCGAGGCGCTCGACTGTCAAGGCCCCACGTTGTTTGTGGAGATCGGTCCGAGTGCGGTCCTAGAACATGCCTTTCGCGACGGGCTACAGCAGGGACGGTACGTAGCGGTCTGTCGTCGCGGTGTCTCCGGGCAGCGCTCGCTGGACGCTGCCCTGGGTCAACTCTGGTCACATGGCCATGGGGCTTTGGCAGACCTGGGAGGTGAGCCCACGACGGTTCCTCCCGTACTGCTTTCAGCGCCCACGGAGGCCGGCCTGCAGGCCCAAGCGGCAGGGCTGGTCGAGCATCTCAATAGGCACCCGGAACTCTCGTGGGTCGATGTTGCGCGCACCCTGGCAGAGCAGCGCTCGCACCATCGCTGTCGCGCGGCGCTGCGCGGGACCGACGGCGCGGTCGAGCAGTTGGCAGCGTTGGCTGAGGGTCAGCAGTCCGTAAGTGGGGTTGTCCGCGGAACGAGCGCGGGTCGAGATAGGCGCGTGGCCTTCTTGTTCACCGGACAGGGCAGCCAAAGGGCGCAGATGGGCAGACGGCTCTACCAGGAAAGCGCGCTGTTTCGCGCGCACCTGGATGAGGTCGCGGAGGCGTTCCGGCCGCACCTCGGCAGGCCGTTGTTCGATGTGCTGTTCGCGGAAGCCGAGACCGACGATGCGGCCCTGCTCGATCAAACCGGATGGACCCAGCCGGCGTTGTTCGCGCTCGAGGTGGCGTTGGCGCGCACGTGGCAAGCATGGGCCGTGGCGCCGGACCTGCTCGTCGGGCACAGCATCGGTGAGATCGCCGCTGCTCACATTGCCGGGGTCATGGACTTGGAGGATGCCTGCACCCTGGTGGCGGCACGGGCGACGGCGATGCAGGCCCTACCCGGTGGCGCCATGGCTTCGCTGGGGGCCACCGAGGCGGATGCCATGGCGCTTGCTGGAGACGAGGTCAGCCTGGCCGCATTGAATGCCCCAGGCCAGACGGTTGTGGCTGGGACGTATTCTGCCATCGATGGTCTGATCGAGCGCGCGGACGCGGCGGGTATCAAGGCCCGGCGGCTGCAGGTCTCGCATGCGTTCCATTCGGCGATGATGGAACCGATGATGGAGGGGTTCATCGCCAAGACGGGTCAGCTACGCTTTCGTCCAGCCCAGATCCCACTGGTCAGCAACGTGACAGGGCGCATGCTTGCGCCAGAGGACCTTTGCGACGCCGCGTACTGGGCGCGGCACCTGCGCGGGGCCGTCCGCTTCACCGACTGCGTGGAGGTTGCGTTGCAGGAGGGGGTCGATACGTTCATCGAGGTGGGGCCGCGCCCGTCCCTGTGTGGACTGGTGGCGCGCTGCGCCCAGGCGCATGACGCTGCGCCCAGCTGCCTGCCTTCGCTGCGTCGAGGAGAGGACGATCTTCGAGACCTCTCAGAGAGCCTCATGACGTGGCACGCCTCCGGGGGGCACGTGGACTGGGAGGCGGTCTTCTCCGAGCTCGGCGGGCGTCCGGTGCGCTTGCCCACCTACCGCTTCGCGCACCAGCACTACTGGCTCGAAGGCGGAGCGGGTCGGGCTGAGCAGGGCGGCCTTGGCCACCATGCGCATCCGTGGTTGGGGCGTGGCGGGCCCCTGGCCGACTCGACGTCCAGGGTGTACACGGCGGAGATTTCCCGCGTCCAGGTCCCGTTCCTGGCGGATCATCGCGTCTTTGATCAGGTGATCGTGCCCGGCACAGCCCTGCTCGAGACCGCCCGCGCCGCCGCGCGCGAGCTCGACACGCAGGACGGGACTTGGCACGTGGCCGATCTGACGATCCACCGCCCCTTGCAGCTGGCCAACGAGGATGGAGCATCTGGTGTCGCGCTTCAAACTTCGCTCCGCAGGGGCGACGCCGGGGAGGGGACCCTGCGCATTCATAGCGCGCCGGTGCAGGACAACGCGCCCAGAGGCCAGTGGACCCTGCATGCTTCGGCGCGGCTCCTGGAGGCGGACCCGCATGTGAATGGGTCGCATGCGGCTCCTGGAATGCCGCCCGCCGACGAGCACGCGTTGGACGTGTCCGAGCTCTACGACGACTTGGCGGAGCTGGGGCTCGGCTACGGAGATGGCTTTCGTTGCCTGCGGGCAGCCTGGCGCGATGACAGGGGCTTGTGGGCGAAGCTGGAGTTGCCGGAAGTGCTCCATGGGACGGCCACGCCCTACGGCCTGCATCCCGCCCTATTGGACTCGGCGCTGCATGCCGTGTTCCTCGCGCTACGCGAAGACACCGGGGCGCCGCTCGATCACGTGATGGTCCCGTTCGAGTGGCGAGGGTATCGGGCCCCGGATCCGAGCCGGGACCCTTGCGCCCCGGTCGTGGAGGCCTTCGTTCATGTGACTCGTGTGCGCTGCGCAAGGGACAGCGTGCAAGCGGCGCTGGACCTCTATGACGAGGCAGGGGTCGCGGTGGCTCACGTGGACGAGATCACCATGCGCCGGGCGGACCGGGCCGCTCTCACCGGGGTCGCGGCACAGGCGCAGCAAGCGCAGTTCCGCCTACGTTTTCAGCCCGTCGGCCTGCAGGCGCCGGATGAGCTGCCCGGGGCTTGGAACCTGTACTGCGAAGACGCTTCGCACCCCTGGCTTCAGCCGTTGCAGGCGTTGCTCGAGAGCACCGGCGGGCGCGTGACCCTGCTGGACGACTTGCCACCTGTGCTGCCTGAGGGCCGCCTGGTGTGCCTGTGGACTCCTGGACCGGGCGCGTTTGCGACGACTGGCGACGGTGGGGCGGACATTCCCGGTCTCTCCCAGCGGCTTGGGGAGCAGGGCCTGGCGATGTTGCAGCGGCTTGTGGCCCCGCCGGCAGCGGAGCGCCTGAGTTTGCCGCCCAACCGGAGTCTGGCTCCCAGGCCTCGCGGCCCCGGGCGCATTACTTGGTTGACGGCCGGGTGTTCCGAAGCGGACGGTCCCAAGTCCTCGCCTGAAAGCGGTCACTGGGTGGCCCGCGCCCTGTGGGGTATGGCGAGGACCGCGCGGCACGAGCACCCGGAGCTGGATCTGACGCTCATCGATCTCGAGCCCGGACAGGGCGCCCTTTGTGGCAAGAATCTGGACGCGCTATGGCTCGCACTCCGCAGTCGTGGCGAGCCCGAGGTCGCGATTCGCGACGGGGCCACGCTTGCGGCGCGTCTCATCGCCCGCGGGGATGGGGATGCGCTCGAGTTGCCTCAGGCGGGTGGCTATCAGTTGAAGAGCGAGCAGAAGGGCAGTCTCAGGGGCCTACGCTTTGTGCCCACCGAGCCGACCGAGCCGAGGCAGGGCCAGGTCGCGGTGGAGGTGCGGGCGTGTGCCTTGAACTTCCGCGACGTGATGGACGCCCTGGGGATGTACGGGGGGCAAGATACACTCGAAAACGACTTTGCCGGCGTCGTCACCGCTGTGGGGCAAGACGTGGCGGACTTGCGCGTGGGTCAGCGGGTCTTCGGGATGGCCACGGGAGCCCTAGGCAACGGCGCCGTGGCGGAGCGCCAACTGGTTGCACCGGTGCCCGAAGGGCTTTCTTTCGAACAGGCTGCGACCCTTCCGATCGCCTTCTTGACCGCCCTGTATGCCTTGGAGGACCTTGCCAAGCTCAAGCCGGGGGAGCGCGTGGTCATTCACAGCGCGGCAGGCGGCGTGGGTATGGCGGCCGTGCAGTTGGCCAAGTCTTTGGGCGCCGAGGTGTTCGCCACCGCCAGTCCAGGCAAGTGGCCGATGCTGAAGGCCCTTGGGATCGACCTCGACCACATCGCGTCTTCGCGAGACACGGCGTTCGGGGAGCGCTTCCCCAAGGTCAACGTGGTCCTGAATTCCCTTGCGGGCGAGTTCGTCGATGCAGGGCTCGGGCTGCTCGGGGAGGGCGGCCGTTTCATCGAGATCGGCAAGACCGACGTGCGCGACCCCGACGCCGTCGCAGAGCGGCATCCGGGCGTCTTCTATCGGCAGTTCATTCTGTTCGAAGCCGGGCCGGTGCGGCTACAGGAACTCCTGCTTGCCCTTTCGGAGAGGCTTGAGCGCGGCGAACTACGTCCACCGCGCTTCGCGACCTGGCCGATGACGGAGGCGGTCGATGCCTTTCGGCAGATGGCCCAGGGAAAACACGTGGGCAAGCTCGTGTTGAAGCCACCGTCGACCACCACGGACGCTGGAGATGGTCTGGTCTTGATTACGGGCGGCTTCGGCGCACTTGCCGGGCATGCCGCCAAGGCGCTGGTGCGCGATCACGGCGTGCGACACTTGGCGCTGGTATCGCGCCGGGGACCGCTCTCGGAAGGGGCGGCCGAGCGCATGCGAGACCTGGAGGCGCTCGGCGCGAGGGTCACAGCGCACGCCTGCGACCTGGCCGATGGCCAGGCGGTTGCGCAACTCGTGGCAGACCTTCAGCGGGAACGGCCCCTGCGCGGGGTGGTCCATACCGCTGCCGTGTTGGACGATGGTACGTTGGCCACCAGCTCGGGGCGGCAGTTGGGCCGCGTGCTGGAGCCCAAGCTCCACGGCGCCTGGCATTTGCACCAAGCCACCCGCGAGTTGCCGCTGGAATTCTTTGTGCTGTATTCGTCCGCCGCGGGCACCGTGGGCAACGCGGGCCAGGTCAGCTACAACGCCGCCAACACGGCGCTCGACGCGTTGGCCGAGGCGCGCCATGGCGCTGGCTTGGCCGCGACCTCGGTGGCTTGGGGCCTTTGGATCGAAGATGACAAGGGAGCCGGTATCGCCGCGGGTCTTGGGGAAGCCGACCGGCAGCGCATGCTGCGCCAGGGTCTCGGTCGCGTGACTCCGGAGCTGGGGGATCAACTGCTTGCGGCGGCCCTGCGCGATGGTCCTCCCGCGATGGTCGCCATGGAGCTTCCGATCGCCGGGGTGCGCGCGGCCCTGCGGCAGCTTGGCGCCGGTATTCCGCCCCTGCTTAGGAACCTGATTCAGGAGCGCCGCAAGGGCACGGCGGGCAAGGACCTACGGGAGCGGTTGCTCGCCATGCCCGCCGAAGCGCGTCGTGGCACCCTCGTCGATGCGGTGCGCGACACGATTGCCAAGGTATTGGGCATGCCCGACGGCGGACAGGTCGACCCGTCGCGGCCCCTCAAGGAGCTCGGAATCGACTCGTTGATGGCCGTGGAGCTGCGCAACCAGTTGGCACGCGTGGGCGCCAAGGCACTGCCTGCGACCTTGGCGTTCGACTATCCGACTGCGGAGAAGATTGCAGACTTCTTGCTAGAGCAAGCAACGCTCGGCGCTTCCGTACCGCCGCAGCAAGCCAGCGCCCTGTCGGAGGTGACGCCTGCAGACGATACCATCGCGATCGTTTCGATGGCTTGCCGCTTCCCCGGGGGTGCCGACACGCCGGAGGCTCTATGGCAACTGCTGTGTGAGGGGCGCGACGCGATTTCCGAGATCCCGAGCGAGCGTTGGGATGTGGACCGATACTTCGATCCGGATCCCGACGCGGTCGGCAAGACCTATTCACGGTGGGGTGGCTTCTTGCCCTCCCTGGAGTGCTTCGATGCAGGCTTCTTCGGGATCTCTGCCGTCGAAGCACCCAGCATCGACCCGCAGCTGCGCCTGCTGCTCGAGACGACCTGGGAGGCGCTCGAAAGGCAAGGCGTTCCGCCCGAGTCGCTGCGTGGAAGCGATACCGGTGTCTATTGCGGAGTCATCGGCACGGAGTACCTGATGCGCACCCAGGCCGACCACGCAGCCATCGACGCGTACAGCTTTGATGCGGCGCTGAGCGCGCAGACTGGCCGGCTCTCCTATGTGCTGGGGCTCGAGGGGCCGAACTTTCCAGTTGACACGGCGTGCTCGTCGTCCCTGGTCGCCTTGCATCTGGCATGCCAGGGACTCCGCAACGACGAGTGTTCGATGGCGATCGTCGGGGGTGTCAACGTCCTCCTCGACCCGGCGGGCTACCTCACCTTTAGCCGTCTGCACGCCATGTCGCCCAGCGGTCGCTGTCATGCGTTTTCCGAACGTGCAGACGGTTACGTCAGGGCGGAGGGCTGCGGCGTGCTCGTTCTCAAGCGCCTCGGCGACGCTCGCCGAGACGGCGACAACGTCCTGGCATTGATCCGCGGCTCCGCGATCAACCAGGACGGCCGAAGCAGTTCGCCGACCGCGCCCAATGGCCCATCGCAACAGCGTGTGATTCGCCAGGCCCTTGCGCGCGCCGGTGTGGCGGGTAGAGACGTGGACTTCGTAGAGTGCCACGGAACTGGCACGCCACTGGGAGACCCGATCGAGGTCCAGGCGCTCGCGGCTGTCTACGGCGAAGGCCGGGACGCAAACCAACCGTTGGTGCTCGGCTCGATCAAATCGAACATCGGACACACAGAGGCAGCAGCCGGGATCGCCGGTGTCATCAAGGCGGTCCTGGCCCTCCAGCATGGAATGGTTCCTCGTACGCTGCATGTCGGCCGCCTCAATTCCCATGTCGCCTGGGATACCTTGCCTGTGCAGGTTGCCAGTCAGCCGGTCCCCCAGACCGACCGCGGCCGGTCCCTGCGGTGCGGGGTCAGCTCCTTTGGGGTGGGCGGCACCAACGCCCATGCGGTCCTCGAACAGGCTCCGCCCGCGTCGTCAAAGGAACCTTCTGTGCGAGCGCCTGGCGGGCGGGACCTATTACCCATCCTACTGTCTGCTCGTACCGCAGCGGCACTACGAGCACAGGCGAAGCAGCTCGCGGACTATCTGCGATCCCAGCCCGGCAGGCCTGTCCGGGATGTCAGCCATGTGCTGGCGACGGGCCGGACGCACTTCGCCCAACGCGCGGCCATTGTGATCGAGGATGGTCCGGCCGCAGAGCTGGAACGTTCCCTTCGGATGATCGCTTCTTCTGAGCCGATGAATGAGTCGGCCAAGGGCAGCATCCTGTTTCCACCCCGTGGCCATCGTGGGGGCCGGCTCGCCTTCCTGTTCTCAGGGCAGGGCAGTCAGCTGGCCGCCATGGGTCGCCGGTTGTACGAAGCCGTGCCCCGATTTCGCGATCATCTAGACGAGATCACGGAGTGCTTTTGCGGAGCGCGCGACGGCGCCCAAGGACCCATGTGCGACTTCTCCGTGCGCGACCTGATGTTCGCGGACGCAGGCACAGACGAGGCTGCGGAACTCCGGCATCCGGGCCGTAGCCAGCCCGCCCTCTTTGCCCTCGAAGTCGCCCTCGCGCGCTTGCTGCAGGCGTGGGGCATCCGGCCCCAGGTGGTCATCGGCCACAGCGTCGGCGAGCTAGCCGCCGCCCACATCGCGGGGGTGTTTGATCTGCCCGACGCTTGCCGCTTGGTCGCGGCCCGTTCCCAGCTGATGGAACGCCTGGTGGTAGGAAAGATGGCGGCCGTCTTCGCATCGGCTGGCGAGGTGCAAGACCTCTTGCGTGCAGCCGCGTTGCCCGACTTGCACGTGGCGCTGCTCAACTCACCCACCCAGACCGTCGTATCAGGTGACGCCGCGTCGATCGAACGTTTCGTCAAGCTCGCGCGGGCCAAGGGGTATGAAGCGAGCGAGCTGGGGATTCCCGGGGCCGGGCACAGTCCCCTGATCGACCCCATCCTGGAGCCCCTACGCGAAGTGGCCAGCTCGATCGCCTATCGTGCACCGAGCGTGCCTGTGATCAGCAACGGGACGGGGGCAGTGGCCGTCCCGGACGACATAGCGAGCGCCGACTACTGGATCCGGCACGTGCGCGAGGCGGTGCGCTTCGTCGACTGCGTGGCGACCGCGTCGGACATAGGGGTGAGGGCATTCTTGGAGATTGGTCCCCGCGCCTCGCTGGTCCGCATGGCGCAGCAGTGCCTTGCGCCGAACGCGCAGGGCACCGGCGAGGAGCATGTATACCTGGCCTGTCTGAGCAAGCGCCAAGAGGACTGGGGCGATCTGCTCATGGCTGTGAGCCGGCTGCATGTCTGCGGGATCGAGGTGGCTTGGAAGGAGGTGCTCGCTGGAGTCGAGGCCGCGCCGGTTGTGCTGCCGACCTATCCATTCGAACGCAGGCGCCACTGGCTTCCCCGCGTCGAGCGCCTTGTCGATAGGGAACACGACGCGGGCGCGTCGCGCTTTGGTGAAGGTGTGATGGGGGCGCTGGCCGCCGCGGGGCACGATCAGGCGCAGGTCGTCCCGTTGGACCTGGATCTCGCGAACCTTCCGCGCTTGCACGCCCTGTGGACGGAGGCTGCGCACGGGTACCTACTGGGCCTGTGTCCCACCGATGGTCGGCCCTTCGATGCCCAGGCGGTCGTCGCCCACAATGGCATCGGGGACCAATACCAGCGCCTCGTGCCCCGCTGGCTTCGGATTCTGGCGCAGGCGCGCTTGCTCGACGAGGTGGACGGTCACTTCGAGCGGCGAGCCGCATCGGTGGCGGGTCCTGCTTCCCGCTTGGACTCAGCCGAAGCCTTGGCGCCCCAGCACGCTGGCTGGACGCGCTTCCTGCGCCGGTGCGGGCAAACCTTTCGGGCGGTTCTGTGCGGGGACAAGAGTGGGCTGGACAATCTGTTTCCAGATGGGTCGCTCGAGACGGCGGACCATATCTATGCCAGCGGTCCCGATGCTCGATACATGAACGGGATTATCAAGGCGATCGTGTCTGCGGCATTGGCGCAGCCGGAAAGCCACGGTGGGCTGCGAATGCTCGAAGTCGGTGCTGGCACCGGCGGCACGACCTCTGCTCTCGCCCCCATCTTGCCCGCGGGGACGACCTACCATTTCACGGATCTGTCGGACTTCTTCTTTCGAACCGCCAAGCGGCGGCTCTCGGATAGCGCGGCAGACTATCGCTTCGAACGCCTGGACTTGGAGCGCCCTCTACAGGAACAGGGGCTGACCCCGGGAAGCTTCGACCTCGTACTCGCATCGAACGTGATCCACGCGACCGCCGATGTTCGGCGCACCCTGGGGGCGTTGCGGCGCGCGCTGCGGCCCGGCGGCATCCTGTTGGCTTGGGAGGTCACGGAGCATCCCCCCTGGTTCGAATTCTCCACCACGCAGATCGAGGGCTGGAATCTGGCCAACGATGATCTGCGGTCAGAGGTTCCGCTCTTGCCTGCGGCCACCTGGCGGCAGCTTCTGGCAGAGCTTGGGTTTCAACAGGTGCACAGCTTTCCCGGGGAAGAGGCCGCGACGGCCGTGTTGGGCGAGCACATCTTGTTGGCCCAGGCGCCACCGGCCGCCGATGCCGAGGCTCCCGCGCCGTTTGTCGACCGTGCGCAGGCTGGGGTCGGGGCCCAGGACAAGCGTGACACGCCGCAGCGAACACAGCTGACACCGCTGGACCCGGCTACGCTGTCGGACCTTTCGCCCGAAGCGCGGTCAAGCCGCTTGACCGAGGACCTGTGTACGCTGCTCTCGTCCTTCCTGGGCTTGGATGAACCCATTCCGCCGGAGGCATCTCTTTCGGAGCTCGGGCTCGACTCGCTCCTGGCGATCGAGCTGCGGCGTGTACTGAAGGACCGCTATGGTGTGGTCTTGCTGCCAGGGGAGCTCGCCAGTCATCCTACGCCGGCAACCCTTTCATCCCTGTTGAGCGCGCTGATCGAAGCTGCGACCCGCGCGCCAGGGGAGCAGGCGATCGCACAGGTCGTGGAGGCGACCTTGGCGCGCCACGGGCGTGCCGCCGGTGTGGGGCCCTCGTCTGAGCGCGACCTCTTGGCGCTCGACGAACTGGTGCGCGCGGCCGTGTTCGCCGATCTGACCCAGGCCTTCGACATCGAGATCCCTGCGCGCGATCTATTGGGCATCGCGACCGTGCGCGATCTGCGTCCGGGCATACTGCGCAGTATCTCGCGCCTGACCGACGCCGCCGCGCGGACCCAGAATCTGGCTCCGTCCCCCGCGTTCCTCGAGCGCTACGAGGTCGCGGCGAGCAAGCTACTCGGCGCGGTCGAAGGTGTGGAGCGGAGGCTCGAGTCCACCGAGCTCGGGCGCATGGAGGTCTTCAGGGTGGGCGCGGGCGAGCCCCTCTTGTTGCTCCCGCCACTCAACGGCTCAGCGCTGATTTGGTTCAATCAGCTGCATGCTCTGGGACGTTACTTCCAGGTGATCGCGCCCAACTATCCCGGCTACGGGTGCAGTACACTGGAGGGGCCGGCTTCGCTGGACGGGCTCGTGCGGGCGCTGGGCCAGCTGATCGAACGGCTGGAGATCGAGCACTTCCACGTGGCCGGGTGGTCCATGGGCGGCGCCCTCGCGCAGCTGTTCGCCCGCGACATGCCCGCGCGGATTCGCTCGCTCACGTTGGTCAACACCTCGTCCTTCATGGACATGCGCGGGGACGCCAAGGAGTTTGCGGGCTTCCTGCGTTTGCTCGATGGGGAGTACGCCTCCTATCCGGGGGCACGCTGCGACGTGGGCGGGCTGGACGCCCAGCAGGTTGCACTTGGTGTGCGCGGCAACGACCGCATCGATCTCAGCTTCCTCTACTTCTCAATGGTCGCCACCGGGGACTTCCGGCCTGCGCTTGAGCAAGCCCAGGTGCCGACGCTGGTGGTCTCGGGTGAGGCTGACCGCATCACGCCCATCGAGCACGGTCTGCGCATGGCCGA
Organism: Myxococcales bacterium; assembly: GCA_028817905.1. Lineage (GTDB taxonomy): Bacteria > Myxococcota_A > Polyangia > Polyangiales > JAFGIB01 > JAPPOR01. The sequence goes on along the minus strand of JAPPOR010000563.1, from coordinate 43 downwards.
GCTCTCGGGCGGCCAGCACCAGATCGTGCCTCAGGTCGCCCAT
>JAPPOR010000330.1 GCA_028817905.1 Myxococcales bacterium | reverse complement strand
TTCTATTTCCGTCGAGATAACAAGAACTTCACGTTCTTGAACAGGAACTAGCTAGGGACCTCTGGCAAACCAGTCGCGGGCATGTGTGACCAATCGACGGGTTGCTTCTCGCCCCAACGCAGAAGCGCCCCGAGGTAGGCTGCGTTCGAGTAGATAGGTGACTGCAGCCCCTGCCCGACGTTTGCTGTCCAGCTGAAGGTTTGCCCAGCGACAGGCTCGGGCAAGGGCATCGCCCACTGGATCGCGCGTCAGCGCTGCGAGCACCGACTGGCAGAAGGCTTCGTTCTGGTGTTCGGGGCCTGCTAGCACATAGCGGGCTGCGCGCCCCATCCCGCATTGGTCAAGATGCTCGGCGACTTCCGCGGCAGTGACGTTGGTGGATGCTCCAATGCGCGCGAAGTCCTGCGCATAGCGGAGGTCTCCGATCCGTTCGCGCGAGCGCGTGGCATGACCGATCAGGTGCGCGAAGCCGTCCCGCGGGTCGGGCAGAAAGAGCTCGACGCCACGGACCCGGACCGGCCCACGACCTCTTTCGAGCATTTCACTCGCAGGCAGGGAGAAGCTGCCGGGCAGAAACAGCGCCCTGTGAAGGTCGATCGAGAGGGGATCGCTCGGCCGCCTCAGCACAACTTGCCGGGGGTCCGGGTGCCGGGCGCGGTACCCGGCATCCGCTAGACAAGCTGTTGCTCGCGCGAACTCGTCATCCCGCACGAGCAAGTCGACGTCTGCGACGGGACGTTCATGCGGAGGGTCGTAGGCCTCAAGCTGCAGCCAGATACCTTTCAGGGCCATCGGGCGCACGTCCGCGGCATTCAGGACGCTGCCGGCGCGGCTTAGCAGCTCCATCGCTTCCAGGTGCTGCAGGAATGAGCGCGTCGCTTCGTCCACGCATGGCCCGCCTAGAATAGACGTTCAGGCACGTAGATCGTGTCCCCGGCTTGGACCTCGACATCGTCGGTTCGGCCTTCCGTGATGCGCTCGACAGGTACCTTGAAGCGCTGGACTTTGCCTTTCACTCGACGGGTCACGATCGTGCCGTTCCGATTGGCCAGCTGGGTGAAGCCGCCGGCCAGGGAGATGACCTGCACGACGGTCATGCCCTGTGTGACGTTGAAGCTGCCCGGCGCATCGACCGAGCCCACGACCGTCACGCGCTTCGACTCCATCTCGGTGACCAGCACTGAAACGTGGGGATTCTTGAGAAACTCGCCCTGCTGCAGGGCGTTCTTGATCGCGCCTGCAACCTGGGACTGGTCCTTGCCGAGTACCGCGATCGGACCCACCAAGGGGAAGTCGATCGTGCCATCGGCGGAGACGCGGTACTCTCCCGACAGGTCCTTTTGGCCATAGACGGTAACCTTGAACACGTCGCCTTGGCCGAGCGTCGAGTCGTGTTGAACGGGCGGCGGGGGTGTGTACGCGGTACCGGCCGAGCTCACACATGCGGAGCCGGCCAGCGGTAGGCACACAACCAGGGTCAGGAGCTGTACAACGCGGGAGAGCATCGCCGTCAGAGAAATGCGCGCAGGCCTGCGTAGAAACGAAGGTTCTCGTAGGCCGCCGAGTTGAGAACGGCTTCGCGGGTGCCGTCGCTAAGCTCGAGCACGTTCACGAAGTGATAGTCGGAACTGTTGACCACGTAGGAGAGTTCCAGCGTCATCGCGAGCCAAGTAGCGAAGCGGTACTCTCCGGATGCTTCCAGGGTGACCTTCAGGTCGGAGCGCGGATCCGTGCTAGCGGCGTCTGCAAGCGAGCCTGAGCGAAACATGTCGACCGTTGGTACCTCGTCGCGTCGCAGTGTCAACTGGGCGACATCATCCCCGTAGCGCATCGATTCCAGCTTGCCAAGCGCTCGGAGCACCCCTGCTCCACCCACGGTCAGCTCCGCCTTGAGGCCCCCCCCGATACGCGTGACCGTGTTGCCCTGCAGCGCGTTCTGGTTCGAGTAGGAGCCTTCGACCGACATCCTGTAGGTCGGCGTAGGGCGCCACCTGAGCTGGGCCTGCGCAATCGGTGCCTTGTTGTCGTCTGCCCCGTCCACGAACGCGCTGGTGATGCCAGCCGATAGCGTCATCGCGATCTGCTTGGTCAGGGCGCCGTTGACGCCACCCCGTCCCGTGACTCGCGTGATGTCGTTTTTGTCCGTGCTAACCGTGCCGCCCACGCCGAAGTCCGAGGCTTCTACGTTCGGAAAGCTTTGCAGTCCCACCTCGATCTCTTCGAAGAGTGCTGTCTTGGGCAAGAACTCCCAGCTGAGATGCTCCATGAAGAGGTGGTTGAGATTGTTGTTCGCACTATCAGTGAAGTCATCGAACGCAAACTTGTAGCCCATACGGCCCTTGAGCAGGCCACCCGGCGTCGAAAGTTGGGGCGTGATCCCCGCACCGACATGGGTGTTGGCTTGCGATGCGCCCTGCACGGGGATTCGCGATCGGCTGAGTTCCTGCACCATCGCCAGCGAGAAGGGGCGCTCGGGAAGGAAGGTCTCGTTGAGGTCTAGGCGCCCTTCGTGGGTGGCCGTCCCGTCGCCTTCGATGAAGAACTTGGTGAAGATGTAGGAGAGTCCACCGCGAAAGTCGATCGCCGGGAGCTGAACCTCCTCGTCTCCTTCCTGCCGGCGCCTTGTCGACAGGGTCGAGAAGTCGATGTGGGGACTGACGCGAAGTGAGGCCGCGCCTTCCGGCCCTACCTGGTCATCGACGCCGCTGGGGTCATTGTCGTCGCGGAAAAACGGATTGCTTTCGTATCCGCCGAGGACGCCAATACCCGGGTGAAGCTCGAAGTCTCCTGCCCGGATGCCGGCCCCTTCCTCATCCCTTGCCTGCAGCCAAGCCTGCCCGAGCGCGGGAGTGGTCGGCGCAAGCAAGAGTCCAACCAAGCCAAGTCCAAGCCAAAATCTGTCGCGTGAGCGCATGCTGTCCCGGGTTGTGCGGGGGCCGGGAACTGCTCCCCCTTATCTGAATCAAGCTGAGGGTTTCCTGGAAAGGTAAGAAGTGTGTCGGGCGCTAGACCTCGTCTCCATCGGGGCTGGTTTCCTCCAACGTAGGCGGCGCCAATACCTGCACTTGGCCAACCTCGGCGGGTGGCACAACCTGCGGTACGGTGGCCGTGGCCGCTTCCTGCTCGTTGGGTACCACCGTGGTGTCGACCGACGAATCCACCTTGGTGGCGCCGGTCTCGAATACGTTCTGGCCGATGCACTGGCCGGCTTCCTGGTCCAGCACGTCGAACTTCTGCCCGAGCACGATCATCACGGTCACCGCCTGAATGCGCCGCTGGGGATCGATCTCGTTGCGCAATGCATCCAGGCGCGCCTTGGCGTTGCGCAGATTCGCATTCACCTCGGCAAGCTTCGTGTTCAGGCAGTTGACGCGGATGATGTCCTTCTCGCGTTCAGCCTGGGTCTTCATCGCACCCACCTGGGCGCTCAACCGCTCACCTCGGGTGACGATCGCCTGGGCTTCGCTAAGCTGCTCCTGGCGAGAGGAATCCTCGTCCTGTTGGGCGGCCACCTGCCCGAGGCTTCCCAACGTGGCGACTACGATGCCTAGAAAAGTCCACTTCATACCCATTTCAATCATCCCCGTGTCGAGAACCAGTCAATGTAGGAACCCACCACGCAGCGCTAATGCACAAGAAAGTCGAGAACTTGCACCTTCCGGCCCCCCGGCTTTGGTCCGCTGTCCTACGCATCTTCGCTAATCGTGTCATTGGTATTCGTTAGGTTGCCTGATTGAGACAAAAAATTCAGTCCGTAGGCAAAACGGTGGTCCAGCCAAAACTTTGCACCGTTTTTTCGTTTCTGGCTAAGAAACTACCCCGAAGGGGCAAAAACGAATGGGTAGGCGTACGTCACACTTCCGCCTTCAGGACCCGGGTTGAACCGAAAGCGTGCCACCGTTGCCTTCACGCAGTTGGCGACGTTGGGATCGTTGGTTGTGTTCGCTTTGACCTTCACCCCGGTCACGTTTCCACGGGGTTGGATCGTGAACTCCACGGTGACTTTGCCAGCGAGGGTGGGATTCCTACGCAGTTCGCGTTCGTAGCAGGCCTTGATGGCGCGTATGCGTGTCTTGATCGTGCGTACGACGACCGACGAATCGAAGTCTCCGGTGCCGCCGATGTCGCCGCCGCCAGAACCCATCTTGATTCTGCCCTTGACGCTCCTCTCCTTGACCGCTCGGCCCTCGCCGCGCTGCTTGGTCGTGTCCTTGCCCTTGCGCGCCAGGCCGCCCAGACCGCCGCCCTGGCCACTTCCGTCGCCGCCACCGGTCCGCTTGCGCAGATTGCCTCCCTGGCCGCTGGTGGCGCCGCCGCCG
>JAPPOR010000851.1 GCA_028817905.1 Myxococcales bacterium | reverse complement strand
GCTCCGCCCCCGCCCAACAAGGCATGTGACCCAGGCGCCACCGGAAACCGCTGTCGCTTGCAGCTCATCCCCTGGCGACCTTGCCCAGAGCGACGCGGTCAAACTTGACTCAAATGTCCACGAAACGCTGACTCAAGGTCGCTACCGGAGCTGCGCTTCGGCGCGGATCAAGGCCCCCATGACCTCACCGGAAGCATGCACGAGGAAGGGCGGCGCATTGGGCCCGAACCGGTCTGGGTGCAACTTGCCGGCCAGCCGCCACAGTGCTCGGCGCGCCTGGCGAGGGGGCGCACCCAATGGGATATCGAGCAAGGCATGGGGTCCAGCCTCCTTGCGAATCTGATTGCGCTTGCGCAGCAACAGGCTGTAGCTGGCGCGGTCCGGGCGTCTGCGCTCAACGAATCCGAGCTGATACAACGCGGCGAGGGTTCTCAAGCGAGGCTCCGAAGCGTCAAGCGCCACTGACAAGGAAGTGAGCGTGGCGCCGCCGACGACCAGCGCCATCACCTCCCGCGCACTGGGATCGGCAACCACCGAGCCGCCCAACCTGCGCGCGGTCGGCGTCGCATGTAGGGGTGCGCGCTTGAGCGGTTCCAATAGCTCGTCAAGCGACACGCCCCGATGAGCGCGCACTAGTGCGCGCACCAGGGCCCGGCCGATCGGCACGCCACGGTCCGACGGCTCGGGGTGGACGCGCGGCTCGATGGGAGCTGCGCCGAACGCCGCAGCAAGGCCGTCGATCGCACACACCTCACCGAACGCTCCGCCACCTCGGCCCGGCCGGGTTGTCTGACCGGCCTGACCGCACTTCGTTCGGCCTTCCGGTACACGCCCCCCAAGGCTCCCCCGCACATGCAACGAGTACTCGAGCGGTCGTTCAGCGCCCCATCCCGACGCGACGCGGGGTATCCAGGCCAGGCGAGCGAGGTCGATCCGCCCCGCTCGGAGTGACAGTCGCAGATGCATGGACCTTGTTGCGATCTCGAAAGCACTGGTGCGTTGGGCTCGCTCGACAGCCAGTAGTGCCCGCGTGACCGGCGCAATACCCGGACAAGGCTCCATAGAACCAGATAACCGGATGCCACGCAGCCAGCCAAATTATCGACTCGCGTCCCGTCGTCTGAGGCCCTTAGCCGTTATTCGCTACCGTAGCGCGGGTCGTGGGGAATCAACCCCAGCACATCGCGAATCTCGCCATAACGCTGGGAGACCGAGCGGCTGCCGACCCCGTAGCGGGCGGCAAGCTCCGCCTGCGTGACACCCGCGGTGCCCACCACCTTGGCTGCCGCGTATTCCACCGCAGCTGCGAACACCGCCGCCTTGGCGATCCGTGGGCGACAGGCCCTTCGGAAGTCCCGCCAAACGGCCTTTGCTAGGTTGAGCTCATCCGGCGAACAACCACAGTTGCCCATTGAATCAGCCAGGAGCGCGGTCACCTCGTCCTGCCCCTCTTCGAGCGGCCTGGCCTCCCGATCGTCGTGATCCGGTGTGGGCGACGGTGATGGATTCGTGCCCCCCCCTGGCCACGCCGGCGGCACCACTCCTGAAGCTCGATGTGGCGGCACGGGATGCGCCCGCGGCGACTGGGAGGGTGGAGCCTGACCCTCGGGCGCCCCGCGCTCTATCCACTCGAGCAGCGCATCATGCTCGGGGTTGAGAGGCGCTGCTTCTCGCGCGCAGCGGGCGAGCACCGCGGCCTCGTCGAACTGCCCCAGACGCGCCAAACAATGTGCGAGGGATGCCGTGACCTCGTCCTCACCGGGACCCAGATCGTGCGCCTTGCGCAGGTGGGCCAGCGCAGCCCCCGGCTGCGACAGACCCACATCGAGGAGATGTCCCAAGTTATGGTGGTACCAGGGATTGTTTGGCGCCATGCGCAGGGCCCCGCGATAGGCCGACACCGCTGAGCGAAAATTCCCCAGCAACGCGTGACAGAGCCCTAGCAGCGCATGAACACCGTCGTCACCTGCGCCAGATCGCAGGAGCCTCCGCAGGTGCAGCGCCGCCTTCCAGGGAGAGCCCTCGAGACACAACTCCGCCAGCTGGCGATGCGCAAACAGCGCCATCTCGCTGCCTTCGTCGGCCGCGCCGGCCAGATCTTCCAGCAAGGAAATCACCTGTCCGCTGCGATGGCCTTCTACAAGCATCGCCTCTACGCGCTTGCGCATGCGTCGAAGTTGGGTCGTGGTCGCCTCAGCCATCCGGTGCCTGGTCTGCGTTTTTCTGCCACCCTTTCGCGCCTGAAGTCAACGCCCAGGCAGGAAGGTACCCCGCCCACCCGATCCGGCGGCGTTCCCGAGCTCTCCCAAGCTGCCTTCGACACGTTGTTGTGGGGAAGAAGCCCTCAAACCGCCTTCCGCAGTATGGCGATCAAGAAGCCCCCGAAGTAGCGCAGCGGGGAGTCCAAGGCGAGCCTCTCTCCCAAGGCCAGCGCGGGACCAACGATCGGCAATCGATGAACCGCAGCGGCCGGCGTCAGGACGCGAACGCCTCGGAAGCCCTCGAAGATGGCACCCTCAGGTAGCCTTCTCGCCACCGCCCAAGGTGTATCCCAACGCGTGAACACGTCTGCCTCGCTCCTTTTAGCGCTGATCGGCTGGGGCCCAGCGATGCGCTTGGCCAGATAGCGAAGGCTCATGGGGTTGTAGAACTCCAAGACGAGCCGTCCCCCAGGACGCGTGACACGCATCAGCTCGCGCAGGGCAGTCTCGATCTCGGGTACGTGGGGCAATACCTTGAAACAGCACACGACATCAAAGCTGGCGTCCGCAAAAGGAATCGCAGTCACGCTACCCAAGGTGACCCGCAACCCGCGCGACCGGGCGCGCGCGACCATACCGGGAGAAAGATCGAAGCCATAGGCCTCGGATGCTTGGTCGGTGAGTCGCGATAGAATCAGGCCCGTACCGCACCCGGCCTCAAGGACCCTTCGGCCTTTGCACAGGGGCGCCAGCACGGCAACCTCAAGATCGTCGAGGAGCTTGTGGTACCCTTGGCCGCGCGCGTCTTCATAGCCGGCACTGAAGTCGTCGTAGTAGGCCCGGTTGGCAAAACCTGAACCGGAATCTCGCGGGGGGGCGTCGGGTTTCACGTGAGCGCGTCGTATAGCATGCGATATCGTTCGGCCATTGTAGACGGGGCATGGTCCTTGAGCACCTGGGCACGCGCGCGGCGACCGAGCTCCCTTCGTCCTTCGACGTCCTCGAGAAGCCTCGAAACAACGTCCCCGATCGCATCCCGTTCGGCAGCGACCGCCTGTGCACCCCCCTGCACGGTGAGCTCGGCGGCTGGTGAGCCCTTCAGTACCACCACCGGCCGTTCAAAAAGCATCGCTTCGAGCACCGCCAAGGGCAGGTCCATCTTGGCATACAGGGTTTCGGCAGGCAGCAATACCACAGTCGCAAGCGCGAGTAGGGCGTGCATGTCGGTGACCTCGCCAGCGAAGGACACGCGCCCACCGATCCCCAAAGCCTGCGCGCGCTTTTGAAGCACCACGGCGCGCTCATGCGCGCGCCGGGTCTTGGCCCGTGAAGCGATCACGAGATGAGCTCCGTGACCACAGTCGGCGAGCGCTTCCAGACTGCGGTCAGCTCCCGCGCTGAACTCCAGATCGCCAGGGTATACCAGGATCGGCGCCCCTTCGGGCAGCTGGTGTTGCCGCCTGACAGCGCGCAGCCTGATGTCCTCCGGTGCAGGGTGAGCCGGGATGCACGGGGGTATCTGAACGAGCCGTTCCTCCGGGATCCCGGCGTCTACGAAGCGCGACCAGGTATGTCGCGACAGCACAACGATGCGATCGCCGAACAGCACCCGGGAGGGTGCGTATTGCTCGCTGGGGGCGCTGCAAACCGTTTGAATGCTCGGACGCCTGCGAGCGCGTACGCACAGGCGAGCCGCGCCGGACGTCTTGGGGTTGGGAGCGAAGAAGAAGTGCAGGATATCCGGCGCCGGACCCAGTAGCAGGCGCCCAAGCACACGCGCGTGGTCTACGGGAGCGGGTGCAAATGCGCGCGGGCGGCCGTACACACGCTCCTGATGTGCGTCACCCAGCGGCTCTGCCGGGGCCCCCGTGCAAACCATCACGTGCAACCTGTGACCGCTCAGGTGTCGGGCCAGATCCCGGACCAGGTTCTTGCTGCTGTCGTTCCACGGGGGGACCACCGGCTTCGAAACGAGCAAAATGTCGCCCATTGCTGGTGGCTAATACAACAGATAGGCACCCTCGGCGATCCTGTGCACCTTTGACATTTTCGCAATCTCACTCAGAATTCCCCGCCATGGCCGACCGAACAACCCGTCCGCCCCCCGTGGAACGACAGCAGCAAGAAC
>JAPPOR010000526.1 GCA_028817905.1 Myxococcales bacterium | reverse complement strand
GCGCGCAATGAGCGGGTGTGGAAGGCGACCTACAGCTTGGTCTCGTTGGTCGGTATCGTCATGCTGTTTCGGGGCTACCTGGCCGTGCGCGTGGAGTCGATCTGGCTCTACACCCCTCCGGTCTGGACGCGCCATCTTGCGGCGCTCTTGCTGCTACCGACCTTTGTGCTCTTTTTGGCGCCCTACTTTCCCGGTCGCATCAAGAGCGCATTCGGGCATCCGCAACTCGTTGCGGTCAAGCTGTGGGCCACTGCGCATCTGATGGCCAATGGCCGCCTGGTGGACTTGGTGCTCTTCGGATCCTTCCTGGTCTGGGCGGTGGCCGACCGCATTTCGATGGGTCGCCGACAGCAGCGGTCGGTCCCCGGCGCGCCGGCTTCACCGGCCAACGACATCATTCTCGTCGTTCTCGGTCTGGGCCTGTACGCGGGCATGGTATTGTGGGCTCACCTAAGCTGGTTCGGCGTCGCACCCTTGCCGATAGGGTAGCTTCTCGACATGCACCAGCCGCGTATCCGGCTCGACAATCGTATCCCATGTCAAGTGAATGGGTCGTGCGAGTGAAGCGCACGTACCGGAGGTCTTTGGTGGTCGGCGTGGTGCCGGTGTCGATCGGTGGAAGCTCTGTGTTGGCTTGACCAAGCGTCATGCGACATGGCGGTCCATCGCCGCCGCCGCGTCGTCGTCCTCGACGTAAGTGGAATGGTTGGAGTGTACGGCTTGTTGCATGTCGCGGACCAGACCTGGCGCGAGACGGACCGGTCTCGGCACTGGCTTTCCGTCGGTGAGCGCGCTTCCGATGTCAAGCACGTGCCGCCTAAGTACGGAGACACTCTGCCGCACCATATCAGTGCTGGCCGTCCGCAGGGCCGTCCTTCCGCAGCACGCCTCGAACAGAAGGTCCTCGGAGGCTTGTGCGAGGACTTCCAGCCCTTCGAAGCGCAGAAACCTGGCGAGACCTCTGATCGTCCGGAATGCCCGATATGCGGCGGTCAGGGCCGCCATATCGGATGGTACCCCGCCGGGGCTCGCGAGCTGCGTGTCTGCTTCTTCCAGAAGCGTGATCGCGCCCGTGACAAACTCTGCGATGACCTCGCGATCATCATCACCATCACCGTCGACCTCATTGGAGCGCGTCAGCACCGTCTCACGACCCGTTGTTGCAGTCTTCACCATGTGTGTGCGTTTCCTTGTCCGAGTGTTTTCGGGTGCCATGACGTGGGCGGCAGCGGTGCCGCCTGGGATGCACGTCCGGTTGCTCCGTTCCCCTTGACGATGACTTCAAGATTTCTCGTCTTCGCCCCCTACCAAGGCCTCGTTGACACGCTCGAGCCCAAGGCCAGGTGTCTTCGATGGCCGCGGCGGGCCAGGTGCGGTCACCGGGGCATCCCGTACTAAGTACGACAAGAGAACACACCAGCCCCCCCTATTGGAACTAGGCGCGTTGCGCTAAAGCGCCACCCCTTTCTGTATAGTTATGCACAGAAGTCGCTCGCGCAAATGGGCTCGGGCAGAGGCAACTCGGATGCAGAATTCCTGCGCGATCCGAGGCGATGCGACCGTCTGTCTGCGGCTGTCTCTACAGGACTGTTGCCTGCGGCCGCCCTCTTCTTTGTGCCGGCGACGTCAGAAGCACAGAAAGTCCCAGAGGTCCTGAGACACGAGCGTCGAGCTCCAGATGATTCCAGGCCCAGCTTCGAAATGCTGGTCCGCCCCGCCGTTGCCGCTCCCGAGCACGTAGTCGCTCAGCGTCTGGGCACACATTCGATCATCGCCGCTTCCACCGAAGACGAAGACGCCGTTGCCAGGCCACAGCTTGTCATTGCCGCCCTCGCCCTGGATATCGCCAGTCATACCGGGAACGGCGACTAGGAAGTCAACGCCGTCGCCGCCGAGGATGCTGGTTCCCCCGGAGATCGAGTCGTTGCCCCCATGCCCGTAGATGATAATGGCATTGCCGTTGAGGACGACGGGCTGCACCTCCATGCCACAGAAGGTCGTGGGGGAGGTCGCGACCTGAATGTTGTCGTTCCACTGGGTGCCGTCGATGATCACTTCGCTGAAGGTGATCGAGTTGGCGTCACCCACCGACGTCGGGTGGCCGCATTCGCCATTGGGAGCCTGAAAGTGGTACATGTGCTGCCACACGACGGGATTGCTGCTCAGTTTGAAGTTGCCGATCATCGAGAAGCCCGGCCCGGGCACGCCGACACCCTTCGGTGGGAGCTGCGCCGAGGCCAGCTGGGGAATGGCTGCTCCGAGAAGGGCTCCCAGGGCGACAATGGACCGTAGATTCCTCATCATGTTCTCCTCTATTGGACTTCCTGTTCGCGTGAGGGGTGCTGCTCGAAGTTGTGGTCGTCCGGCGCGACTCCGGCAGCTTGCGTGCGTCGCGAACGGGCGGCTTCAAGGGTGGCCATGCGCTCCTGTTGGGTCATGAGGCGCCGGCGAGTGCGGGGATCCGCGGCGCGGCGCTTGAGTTCGGCCATCGCGTCAGGTGTCGGAAGACCGCTCAAGGTGAAAGCGTCAAGCGCGTGCCAGAGCACGGCGTCTTCTTGGGGCCGCGAAAGGGCGCACTCGAACGTCTCCGGGCTGGCCAACTCCGGGACTGCCTTCATTAGCAGCGACATTGTGATCAGTTCTGCGTCGTCCGTATTCGCATCGCACACCGACGTCTCGACTTGCCCCGCCATTTCGGAGACCAGATCCGGCCCAGTACGGAAGAGACCGTCGGCCAAGCCGGCCAACCACGGGGCGACCAGCATTGCGGTTGCCTCTGGCAGGCTCCCTGGAGGCGCGAGCTTCTGCTTGAGCTTGAGCTGCGTGCGAACCAACTTCATTACGTCCCGCGCCTGCTCCGTTTGGTAGCGATCGCGGTCCTCGGCGCCAGAGCCCGCTACGGGGTATAGTTCCATCGGGCGCGTGACGAAATTCCGCTTCAGAGGCCGCTGCTTCGGTGTCCGTGCAGCAGCCCGGCGCGGCTTGTCCGTGGGCACGGAGGAATCGTCGCGCTCTTCTGGGCACAAGCTCGTTGCGCTCGAATGGGACCGTGAGAGCTGACCTGCGGCGAAGCCGAGGGCGAGGAGTGCAGCCGCGCGAAGTACACGCGGGGCCTGCCCCGGCTTCTGCGTACTGTCCATCCGATACCTATTGCGAGACACTCGAACCCGGCACCCCTCCGCCCCGAACAAACCGAGCGCTTTACAGCATCGAACCACGAACACCAGCCCTGGTGGGCCAGCGCGCGTCTGCGGAGTAGCACCGGGGTTGCGGGTCCAGCAATGGGGCTTCAGCTCACATGGGTGGGCTTTGCGGCTCAAATCGAGCGGACGAGCGCGTGCCTGCATCGAGCTGGCCAGTTCCTGCCGTTTGCAGGTCGCTCGGCGGCCGGGATGACACCGGTGGCAAGGGGGCCAGTGCAGGAGTAGTAGTCGGGACTCGGTCGCGGTCGATCCAGATCAGCAGGGCGGGCAACAGAAGCAAGTCTGTCGCGAGCGCGCACAGGACGGTGATCGCCGTCAGGCTGCCCATGTAGGCAGTCACGCGGAAGTTGCTCAGCGAAAGCGCGGCGAAGCCGAGGGCGACGACTAGGGAGGTGCCGACAAGCGCCCCGCCCACTATCTTGAAGGCGTAGCTCACGGCGTCGGGAGAGCTATAGCCGAGGACGCGCCGGCCGTGCTGGTACTTGCTCAGAAAATGCACGCTGTCGTCCACGATGATGCCTATTGACAGGCCGGCCACGATCGACACGGCGAAGCCCACCTCACCGTGCCACAGGGCCCAGATGCCGAAGGCGGTAGCCGCCGGCAGGATGTTCGGGATCAGGCTGAGCAGACCCAGCTTCACGTTACGTAGCGCGAAAACGAGGATCAGTGCGATCATCCCGAACCCGAAGGCTGTACCCCGCACCATGCTCGCGATATTGCGGTCGGTGATGCGGGCGAACATCAGGAACGGCCCACTGATGGTGCTTGCAGCCATCGCCGGACTGCCGTGGGTCGAAAGCCAGGTACGCATGTCGGCCTCGCCGTTGACGGCGTTCTTCATATCCACGTCGCCGTAGGTGACGTTGACGCGCAGTGCCCGCTTGTCGATGTCGATCTGGTCACCGGTGTCCAAGCCGTATGGCACGCTCATCTCGTAGAGTAGCAGGTACTGGCTTGCGAGCGCCTGGGACTCGGGCAGTTTGTAGTACCGGGGATCGTCCCCGTGCATGCTGCGGTTGAGGCGCTTCATCGTGTCGGTGAACGTGTCCACGTGGGTAACGCCTGGCTGCTCCCGCACCCAGTTGGCGAACGCGTCCACGCGCGCCAAGTAGTTCGGGTTGGTAATCCCCTGGGAGGCGCCCGAGTCGATGGCGATGCTGTTGACGTAGATGCCACCAAGCTTGTTCATGGCGAAGTCGCTGGCGCCCCGAATGCTCATGCGGTGGGAAAAGTACTCGACGGGCTTGTCGTTGATTTGGAGCATTCCGATGGCTGCAAGAAGCAGCGCGGTCAATCCTGCGGTCAACGCCAGAGTCCGGCCGGCGTGACGGCGCACCCACCCGCCGACGTGTTGGGCTAGGAGGCTTGCGCGGTCAGCTCGCTTCGGCACGCTGAGGGGCACGATCGCCATGGCTGCCGGCAGGAAGGTCATCGTTAGCGCCCAGGCGGCGGCGACTCCCACGGCCGCCACGTTTCCGAGTACATGAAAGGGAGGGGAGTCGCTAAAATTGAGCGACAGGAAGCCGACAATGGTGGTCAGACTCGTTAGAAACACGGGTTGGGCGTTGACCTGCAAGCTGCTGGTCAGGGCGGTGTGGCTGTCCTCTCCCAAGCGTCTGTGCTCGAAGTAGCTCTTGAAGACGTGGATGGCGTCGGCGACCGCGATCGTGAGAATTATGACCGGTGCGGCCGCGCTTGCGGGATCCAGAGAAAGACCCTGAAAGCCAGCCCAACCGAGCCCGACTGCGGTCGCCAGGTTGATCAAGCCGAAGGTCACCCCAGCAGCCCACAGCGAGCGCAAGACCCATACCAGAACCGCCAGGAAGATCATCAACATGATCGGCATGGTGTGCATGCCGTCGCGTATGGGTGCCTCGGCGAATGCGTCATTGAGCATCGCGAAGCCCGTCAACTCGACCCGAAGATCGGGGTAGGCAGCCTTGAACCGATCGGCGAGTGCACGGGCCGCGGCCGCCGCCTTGGGTACCTCATCGGCCGACGTCATCGGAAGCTGGAGGCGGACGTTGACGCCCGTGGTACGACCATTCCGGGCGATCAAGCGCCCGGCCAGGGCGGGCTCGGTCAGGGCGACTTCTCGAGCCCGTGCGGCGGCCGCAGCGGCGGCCGCGTGCTCGGGCGGCGGATCGCTGGGCCACAGGTCCTCGATGATGACGTCGTCGCCCCGGGCGCGCGTGTGCTGGAAGTTCGTGATGGAGTCGACGCGCGTGGCGAAGGGGATCTGCCACGCGTCGCGGGTTAGTTCTGACAGCGCCTGCAAGTGGTTGGGTGCGAACACGCTCTCGCGGGCAGTGTGCACGACGAACAGCACGCTGTCGTTCTTGGTGAAGCGCTCTTCTAGCCCTTCGAATGCCTGCAGCTCCGGGTTGTCAGGTCCGAAGAACACCCGGTAGTTGGTGGCCAGGCCCAGGTGCCGAGCCTGACTGCCCACCGATAGTGCCAGGGCGACCGTAAGAAGTAACACCGGGTAGCGAAAGCGAATCAGCCAGCGGGTATAGCGAGCGATGGGATGTCGGGATGGCTGCATGGATTCGACGTGGTTGGTCATGATGGATCTCTTTTCGGTCTCGGGTTTCGCGGGTGGTCTGTGGGGTGGGGCGCTTGGCCCGATCGACCATGACTTCGGCCTCGGATCGCGCAAGGGGTCAGGATTCAAAGGGGCTTTGCCGACCGATGGGGCAGACTGCTCGTGTTTTCTTGGTCGGCTATGGCGCTGCGGCGTCGGAGACCCAGCGAGGTGGTCTCGAAGTCATGAATGGTCCGGGTTAGAGGTATCCGGTGAGCAAGAGCTGGGCGTAGCTGTCGCGCCTCGCGACACGCTCGGGGGCGCCGTTCGGGACGCGCGCGAACAGGAAGGTCTGGGCCGAAATGGTTAGCGCTTGACTCAGGCGGTGATCAGCCTCGGCGGTCACGAGCACGGAGCCTCGTTCGCTGTCGAGCGCTGTGCCAGCGACTAGTTCCGTGTCTTCGGCGTCGTTGAGCGCAAGCCGGAAACCGACAAATAGGTCGTCTTCGAGGAAGCCCGCGTTGAACGGATCGCGCTCGTCCCAGTTGTACTCGGCCATCAGGCCCAGGTCGGCGCGCGACCCGAATAGGCCGACCAACGTGTACTCGAAGCCGCCCGTGACGGCGAACAGGCTGTCCCGGTCGCGACCCTGTGCGCGTCCGAACGCTTCGAGCTTCCACAGGAAGCCACCGACGATAAGCTGTGCGTCGAGGCTGGCCTGGTGGATGAGTGGGTAGTGGGCCACCAGTTCAGGCCCTCGGTCGGCCTCGGTTGGTATCAGGTCTGGATCCCGGCTTGTGCCGTAGAAGTAAGCGACGCCCAGGTCGAGGGGGCCGAAGAAGTGGCTATAGCGGGCGGCCACGTCCGGATGAAATCGGCCGAGGTTCGACTGGTACTCCGCCTCATCCGCGAGCGGCAGGGGTAGACGAGGTCGTCCGTTGGGGCCGGGAAAGGTGCGCCTACGAAACACGCTCATCGCGAACAGCTCAAGGGTGCCGATGTCGCTCAGCAGCGCTGCTCGCACCATCGGTTGGCCCAGGTACCTCTCGCGATCGAGGTTCTCGACGAGGTCCACCTGGTTGATCACGTTGACCAGGTGCTTGGACTCGGTGACCCCCCAAAACACGCGGGAGACCCCCACCGTGAGCTCGTAGTCGGTCTCGAGCAGTTTGTAGCTGAGTTCGCGCAGGTCCGCGTGACTGCGGTCATGGTCGCGTTGGTCGACCCGCGCGAACGGGATGACCTCGATCCGGTGGCGACCGCCGTCGAGCTGTTGGAACAACTCGAGCTGGGCGTACATTGACGTGTTCGTACGGTCAAGCGGGCGCTGCCCGCGGTCGCGCGCGAAGACGCGCAGCTCTACGCCAACCTCGCCGTGCAGCTCGGTTTCGGCCAACGCCACACCTGGGCTGAGCGCAACCAGCACCAGTGTGCAAACCAGCTGCCGGGTCCCATGCGACCATCGTCGGCGTGCGATGCCTGCATCACGTGTATTCATGGCATGCCTCTTGGGTGATTTGCTGACTGACCTGTTTGCGGATCAGCGGGCGCGCCGCAGCGCGGCTTGCTCGAAGTCGCCGCGCTCCAGTCCGGTACGGAAGCGGTACTTCGACCAAAGCAGCTCGGTGGTCTTGCCGGTCTGGTGGTTTTCCATGTGCATGCGGTCGGCGCGCCAGTATTGGCCGAGGTACTGTTGGTAGCGCTCGTAGGTGAGCGTCTTGAGCTTGCGGTTGCCTCGGTCGAAGAAGACCACCTTGAGGGGGCGGTAGTGTTCGGTGTCCAGGTACGCGATCTGGCGTGCGTAGCCGGAGCGCTGATCGATCGGCTTGCGTTCGATCATGAAGGCGCGCTGTCCTGCCACCTCCTCTTTGCCAAGGTAGCGGTAGCGGTACTTGTCGACTTCCTGGGAGGCCAGGTCCTCGTAGGCGAACTCGCTGCCGACAAAAGGTCCCGACTTGTTGTGGGAGGCTATGCGCTTGACCCGTCGGAGGGCCGGCAAGAAGAGCCATTGATCGTCCGCACCCTGGCTGTGGGTGTGACTCAGGAACGCGGTGCCGCGCACGTCGCGCGGTTGGTCGAAGACGACGAATAGCTTGTCGCCGTCGTCGCGCACCTCGAGGGTACGCAGGCGTAGGTCGCGGCGGCTCTCTTGTCCGTGTCGGTTACGCAGGATCATCTGCACGCGGGCGGTGTGGTCGCCGAAGCCCACGTCGCGGCGGTCGGCCTCCTTGGCGATGGCCAATCCACGGGCCTCCGGGGAGGGCGAAGCGTGGCTGGGTGAGGCGAGCAGGAACGCCAGGCCGGTCCACGCGGCGCTGGCTAGGGCTTGGTTTGGGAGGGGTCGGTTCAGCATCGGTTCTGGCTCCATGTTCTCGAGTTCTGAGCTTGGATAGTTGACCGACCATCTATTTGTTTCACCC
This sequence comes from Myxococcales bacterium, assembly GCA_028817905.1. GTDB lineage: Bacteria > Myxococcota_A > Polyangia > Polyangiales > JAFGIB01 > JAPPOR01. The sequence continues at coordinate 14,490 of JAPPOR010000526.1, read as the reverse complement.
TGCGGCGGATACGTCGTCGCTTTTCCGCGGCCTGACCGCTCAGACGGAGGGGAGCGAGGCCGTCAGGGCGGGCAGGCGCTCGATCAAATCATCAATTATTTCAGGCCTGTTGGCGGCTTTGGCGAGCACCGCTGCACCCTGCACGAACGCCATCAGCTCACGCGCACGTTGCCGGCTGTCGTGGGGAGCAAGGGCGCCTTCCGAGACCGCTTCGACCAGGAGGTCTGCGATCGCGCCCTCTAGCCTTTCGAACACCAGGGCCGTACCGCGCCGGAGCCGCTCATCCAGCGTGCTGACCTCCACCGCCAGGTTGCCGATCGGGCAGCCGAACACGCGCGGGCCGGTGGCCATGTCGGGCCCGATGTACCGCTCGCGCATCCTTGTCACGAGCTGTTGAAGCCGCACCAGGGCCGGCTGTCCGGTGGCTTTGTCGGATGCCAGCTGGGCCTTCAGCTCCTCCAGGTTGAGCTCCAGCACTGCCAGCACCAGGTCTGCCTTGCTGTCGAAGAAGTAGTAGAAGCTGCCTTTCTTCACGTCCGCCAGGCGGCAGATGTCCTGCACACCGACGGCGTTGTACCCTCGGGTGTGGATGAGTTGCGCGGCTGCCTGCATGAGCCGCTCCTTCGCGTCGCTGGTACGTCCCATGATAGTTGACCGACAGGTCAACTATGGGTCGGTGGCCGGGTGGGGTCAACTGGCCCGTGTCAGGGTCATGATCAGACAGGCCTGGCGGCCCTGCGCCACGGCAAGTTGGTGGATCGGAAGCCCAATCAGCTTCAGGACCCCGCGCGCTCGGCTCCAGACCGATTGCCAGGGGAGGCCCGACGATGACGCCCTGTTCACCTTTGGTTCCATCCCGGTCGTCGCGCCGCGGGTAGGGGAGTGCGATAGCAGACCCCGGACCGCGTCGCGTCCGGCAGAAGCCAGCGATGCCGCCGACTCCCACGGGTATTCGCTTTGGCTGAACTCCACGGTACCGAAGCCTTCTAGCTTCATCGCTCGGTAGCTATTCTCGCTAAGCATCGATACGTGGTCGACCGGCTTGAGCATCACCCACCACTTGCCGCTCAGGGCAGCCACCACCGAAGCGCTGTTGGGCGTCACGACCACAAGCTTGCCCCCTGGTCGCAACACCTTGATGAGCGCCTCGATGAAGGGGCGCGGTGAGTAGATGTGCTCGATGACGTGGGAAAGCAGAATCACGTCGAAGGAAGCCTCGGGGAACACTCCTTCAGAGAAGTATCCCGGTCGGATGGACAAACCGAGCTTGCGCCCGAGGGTCGAGTGGTCCTCGCTGGGCTCGATGCCGCAGGCCTCGCAGCCCAACTCCTGGGCTGCCAACAGATAGCCACCGGCCCCGCATCCGACGTCGAGCACCTTGCATGGGGACGCGACGCCTTCGAGCAGCGGTCGCAGGAACGCCTTCTTGTCCTCCACGGCCAGGTAGCGCCTCAGCGCCTCCGGCTCTTCGAGCCCCGACAAGGGCCCGGGATCGTACGTGGGGTTCAGCGCGTCGTACTGCTGCCGGGAAGCGTCCAGAGTGATGGCTTCGCAATCAAGACAGCGCACGTAACTGCGTTCGCCTCGCGCGAAGCTACGGGTCGAGGTCGACTGACAGATCCGACAGGGTCGCTGACTGCGCCGCCCCCACCACGAGTCCAGCCACGACAGCATGGCAGGACGATAGCTCCGTCCAGGTGAATTCCAAAGCATGTGGCCAGGCGAGATGGAGAAAGCATGCGGCGCGGTGACGCGTGTCAGCCCCTGTGATCTGGTGTACGATAACTTACTCCTTCATGGTGCGTCGCCAAGCGACGCACCATGAAGAGCCAGCGACAGCACCCACGCCCATGATGTACCGCCGACTGCTGCTAGCCATGGTCCCGTTCCTTGCATGCACGGATCGACATGGAGGGCCGTCGGGCTTTGCCGAGTATGAGCATGGACAAGACCAGACCGACGGCGTCGCCCATGGCGGTCGGGATCGGACATCCGGGGCCGCGCCGCCCTCGGCTGGCTCGTCGGCTGGCTCGTCGGCTGGCTCGTCGGCTGGCTCGTCGGAGGCCGAAGCGACTCCGGAGGGTCCTTCTCTTGGCGCCGTGCCACGGCCGCAGTCCGACGGTCTGATGCCCAGTGACGCGATGGGGCAACCTGCGTCGGTGGTGGACGCGGAAGTGGAAGCCGATACATTGGACGGCGGTCCCGGGTCGCCGGCGGCCGTGGATGCTGGGGCGGGTTCCATGGATGCGACCGTGCCAGCGCCAGCGCCGACGGTCGCGATGCCGTGCGGGGACGACCTGACGGTCGATCTAGGCCGGGTTGTCGTCGATTTCGGGGTGCCGCAGGGGTCGCGCTTTGAGGGGGACCCCGGGGCCGCGGGGCCCTACGGGGTTGAGCGCCTGGATACCTCATTTGACAACCCGGACCCGACGCGACCCGATATCGAAGGCAGCTTCTATCTTCCGTCGTCCGATGATGCGACATCCGGCGGCCCAGGCTCACTGCCTGAACGATTGCCCTTGGTGCTGGTCATGCATGGGTTTGGAGGCAACCACCTCGCGTATAACCACTTTTCGGAGCACCTGGCGAGTCACGGCCTGTTGCCGTTCGGGATTACCCTTCCTTTCTCACTAGTGGCCGCCCACGACAAGAACGCGGACGAAGCGCTCGCCGCGATCGACTTCGCCTTCAGCGCGGGGGTGCCCTCCCCGGTGCTGGGGCGGGTAGATGGTGCTCGCGTGGCCGTTGCGGGGCACTCCTTCGGTGGCAAGATCGGGTTCTCGGCCGCCGCTCGCGACCCGCGCATCAAGATCGTCATCGGGTGGGATCCGAGCAACGCGGGCGGCGCACCCTGCTTCGTCGATCCGGGCGGCTGCCACAACTTCGCCATCGCGCCCAACTGCGCTGCGGATGACCCCGGGGTGCTTCACGGGTTGCGCGCCGAAGCTCTGGTGTTCCGTGCCGCCCCGGATGGGACAAATCCCGAGCCGGACCACAACGCGATACACTTCTTTCGTGGCGCGCCGGCCCCCGCGACGATGTTGGACTATGACGCCAACGCGGCGCACGCCGCTTGGATCGATCCGGGTGGTAGCGTCGTGGCCCACACCAAGAGGGTCCAGTTGGCATTGCTCCTGACGCGCTTCATGGGCGCCACTGGCTTGGAGGCCTGGCTCCCCGGTGGAATGCAGACCGAGCAGGGACCCGGGGTCGTGCGGGTGCTGCGCAAATAGGCGAGCTATCCGGGCTGATAGCAATTGTGCGTTGAAGCGACAGAACCGGGCTAGCCCGCAGGTCCTATCGCTTCGGGAAGGTTCGTGCGGTGGCCTCGGTGGTGTGGGCGAGCTGGTTGTATGGGTGGACCCGTGCGGACGTGCGTGCTGTACAGCGTCAGACCGGTGAACGTGATACCGCCAATCAGGTTCCCGAGGATCGTCGGAATTTCGTTCCAGAGAAAGTAGTCGGCGATGGAGAATGCGCCGCCCATGATGAGGGCGGACGGAAACAGGAACATGTTGACCACCGAGTGCTCGAAGGTCATGAAGAAGAAGACCATGATCGGCATCCACATCGCGATGACCTTGCCGCTGACGTGTGTGGAGATCATCGCTCCGACAACGCCTGTGGAAACCATCCAGTTGCACAGCATGCCACGGACGAAGATCGTGGCCCAGCCGGCGGCTCCGTAGGCCGCGTAGCCCAGCGTTCGCGCCTGGCCGATGTTTGCGATCTTTGTGCCTACCGGACCGGGCTCTGTTGAGAAGCCATACGTAAAGACGAAGGCCATCAAGAAGGCGATCGTCAGTGCGCCAGCGAAGTTTCCGACAAACACCAAACACCAGTTTCGGAGCACGCCACCTAGGGTTACCCCGGCCCGCCGGTCGATAAGCGCCAGCGGGCTGAGCATGAAGACACCGGTCAACAGGTCGAAGCCCATTAGGTACAGCATGCAGAAGCCGACCGGAAACAGCATCGATCCCACAAGCGGTGAACCTGTGGTGACGATGACGGTGATCGCGAACACGGCTGCCAGGGCAAGAAGAGCGCCGGCCATGTACGCGCGTAGCAGGGCATCACGCGCTGACATGAATACTTTGGATTCGCCTGCATCTACCATTTTGGCTACGAACTCGGATGGAGCTAGATAGGCCATGGTGACTGTTTCCTTCTTCAGGTGGCCGGCCACCGACGCGCGCTTGGCTAGCAACGGGTAGCGCGTTTGGCGCGCCATGCCTTTTGTGTTTGTACAGGCCAGCCCGTCTAGATACGCAGGCGGTGCTCGGATGGATCCGGCGATCGTTCAAGCTCCGGCAGTCGGTGACTTTGCGCTTTCCAAGCGTTGCCGAGGCAGCACGGGTGGCGTACAAAAGCTTGGCGCCAGGTGCATGAGCGACAACTTGTGGCACCGCGCTGGCCGGTACAAGCAAGCCCGACGGAGGTGAGCTGTGACCGAGCCAAAGGTAAAGGGGAGGTCCTCCATGCCGAAGGGTACAAAGCATGTGGTGGTAGTGGGCGCGGGGCTTTCGGGCCTTACAGCGATCAAACAATTGCGCGACGAAGGTCATCGGGTGACCTGCCTCGAGAAGAGCGGCGACCTGGGCGGTGTGTTCGCCGACGGTTCAACCTATGACTCGGTCCTGCTGACCGTATCCAACTACTTTATGGCGTTTTCGGACTTCCTCCCGAGCGACGAGCGCCTCAAGTTCTGGACGCGCAAGGAGTACTACGCCTATCTGAGGCGCTACGTGCATCACTATCGGCTCGATGAGTGCATCCAGTTTGGCACCGAGGTTGAGTCGATCCGGCGCGCTGAGGACGGGTGGCGAGTAGTTGGCCGACAGGATGGCGACCCGTGTGAAACCGTGTGCGACGCGGTGGCGATCTGCTCCGGGATGTTTCAGCAGCCATATATTCCTCCGACCCGCGGCCTGGAGGAGTTCGAGGGCACGGTGATTCACGCCAGGGACTATCGGAACGCCAAGCCGTTCACGGGGCAACGTGTGCTGTGCGTGGGGCTAGGCGAGAGCTCGGCGGACATCACGTCCGAGATATCGATGGTGGCGAAGGATTGTCTGTTGTCGTTGCGTCGGTATCCAGCGGTTGCGCCACGCTATGCTCCATTTCAGAGCGATCCGTACTTCACGATCGACTCTTCGATCGTAACGTCGAGAATCGTGAACTATCTTCCCTCCCAGGCGCACGCAGGGTTGGTGCAGAAGTCCATCGGTCGATATCGGCGCAGCAAGAACCCGGACGTGCGATGCCGGGGTGACTGGGATCGCAAGGCGGGACCTCCGCCGCGTCAGGTCATCACGAAGAACGAGCGGGTCTTCAGGCACATCGTCGACCGTCAAGTGCGTCCCAACTTCAGCGGTATCGACCGCCTATCGGCGCATCACGTGCACTATCGGGACGGCAGTCGTGAGGCGATCGATAGCATCGTGTTCTGTACCGGGTTCCGGCCGACGTTTCCCTTTCTGGAGGTCGGGCTCCGGGACCTGCGTGATCTCTATCGGCAGATGTATCACGTGGAGCTGGGGCCGACCGTCGCCTTCATCGGCTTTGCGCGACCGCAGCAGGGCGGTGTGCCTGCGATCGCCGAGATGCAGGCGCGCCACTTCGCAGCCGTCTGTAGCGAGCGCTGCGGCCTGCCATCGCGCGAGCAACAGGTGGAACGGGCACGCAGGGACCGGATTCACTGGGAGCGTGAATACTACATCACGCCGGACGTGACCTCGCTCGTGAACTATTGCCACTATATGGACGCCCTCGCTGAGATCGTGGGGTGCATGCCCGATACGCGCAGACCCTGGCTTGATCCCAAGCTGTACCTCAAGCTCTGGTTTGGGCCGCAGTTCTCGGCTCAGTACCGGTTGCGTGGGCCCCATGCGACGCCGGCTCGGGCACGGCGGTTCCTTTGTGGGTTCCCGACCCCAGCTTCCCTGCGCGAAATCGTGTCGCTGAGCGCCTTTCGGGGCTATGCAGAGTCGCCTTTGGCTGCGCGGGAGCTGCGGCCCCGCAGGCTCTGACCTGCCGGTGACCTTTCGCCCGTCACTCGCAGCGGCCGAGTTGGTCCGTGAACAACACTTCGCCCAGCGTAAGACGGGAGCCCCGGGGAGGGGGGTCGTGTGCTCGACGTCCGAGTGCAACCATCATTGCCAGGACGTGGTCGCTTGGAATCGACAGCATGTTCGCTACCGCTGAAAAGTCGAAGCCGATCATTGGGCAGGAGTCGTAGCCATGGGCCGTGGCTGCTAGCATCAGTCGTTGCGCTGCCATGGCGCAGCAGACCATCACCTGGTCTCGCTGGGCCCAGTGATCGCATTGTCCCCCCATGGTGTCCCGCCCCGATGAATCAGCCGGCACGGGGGGGGGTGGAGTCCGGAGCCGGCCGCACACGACGGCGAGCCCCGATGCTTCCAGGATTTGCGGCTGACGGTAGGCGAAGGGGTGAATCCGGCGGCGCAGCTCCACGTCATCGACCCATATGAAGCGGGCTGGCTGTGGACCGAACGCTCCGGGCACCGCCAACGTCCCGGCCAATAGTTCGCGGACCTCGCACGGCGCGATTCGGTAGCTTGGGTCGAAGTATTTGATCGCTCGACGCCGCTCCAGAAGATGCGGAACGCTTCCCTGCCACGGGTCGGCGAAGCCGTTCCGAAAGATCCGAGGCTGGTGGTCCGCGTCGCAAACGTCCGTGNNNNCGTCCGTGTTGGCGTCCGTGTTGGCGCGATCCAAAGCAACTACTGCGGCAAGTACGAAACGATCGTCGAGGCCGAGGTGATCGGAAAGGGCCTCCGGTTCGCGCGGCCACAGGGCCCGGCAGGACCAGTTCCGTTCGCGGGCAGCGTCGGTCAGAGTCTGCAAAGCAAGCCCGCAGCTCCGAAGGGCCTCGTCTCGCTGGGCCAGCGGCTGATCGCCGTATACTGCGTGGCTCTTGCCCGCGGCTTGCCGTTGCATCTCCGGGCCCAGATGGGCGGCATAGACGGGTGCCTGCTCCCACGCGTCGAGGTGGCCGACGAGGGCCAGCAGTACGGTTTCGTCACGGATCCGTGTGGCCGACGAGCTATCACGCACTCGTTGTCGCAAGCTGCGATCGACCAGCACGATAAAGCGCCAGTGCTGGAGATTGAAGGAGGTTGGGCTAAGCATGGCAGCCCGGACGAGCCTCTGGATCTCAGCTGAGGTGCCGCTCGGCGGACTGTTCATTTCATCTCCGGTCACCGGCCGCCTGTCTCCAGGTGACGCCCGGGCTGCTCTTCGATCTGAAGCTGATAGTACGCAAACCTTCCGTCGCGTTCATACCCGAGCGCCTGGTACAGGGCCTGTGCGCCCACATTGCTGAGCTCTGTCGAGAGCCGAATGGCTGTGCCGCCGTCATCTCGCACGAGCTCGGTCGCCGCTTGCATGAGCCTTCGCGCGACGCCAGTCCCGCGGTTTTCAGAGGCGACAAAGAGGTCGTTGAGCAGCCAGACGCGCGAAAGGGAGACGGATGACCAGAGCGGGTACAGCTGGGTGAACCCCAGCAGCTGCTGCTGACGACGCGCAAGTAGGATTGCCGAGTCTGCGGCCTGAAAGCGCTCCTGCAGGAATGCTTCACACTGCGTGAGTGCTGACCGCTGACCGTAGAACACCCGATAGCTGTCAAAGAGGCCTACGAGCTCCGGCAAGTCCTCGAGCGCGGCGTGCTCGATCACAAGACCGGTCATCGGTGGCCTCCTTCCACGGGCTCTGGCTCGCAGCCTGGCAGCGTAGGGGGGGGCGCGGCCGTCCCAAGGGGGGCGTCCTCGTGGTCGGTCTGAAGGGTCGCGTTCCAGCGGTTCATGAAGCCGTAGTAGGAGACGACCGCGAGCAGGTCGAGAATGTCGTCGTCGCCATAGTGATGCCGCAGCTCCGCCATGAGGTCATCCGAGACCCGGTTGGGAGATTCCGCGGCGGCGCTCGCGAATCGTAGGGCGACCCGCTCGGCCGCCGAGAAGCATGGGTCTGTCTCGAAGCGACATGCGCGAGCAAGCTTCTCCTGGGTGCTAGGCTGGCTGTCAACTGGGGGTCTCGAGGTCAGCCGGATGCAATAGCTGCAGCCGGCTGTCTGGCTCGCCACCTGCCCAACCAAGCGTCGCAACTCGGTGGACACGTTGCTGGTCGGACGGTGCACGACATCGCCTAGCGCGGCGATGGCGCGCGCAAGCTGGGGCTTGCGGGCCATTGTCCTGAGGCTATTTGGGACGACGCCGAGTCTGCGCTCGAGTGGCTCAAAGACATTGGCGAGCTCGCGACAATCGGCGGCAGCCAGTGGGGCGATACGGGCCATGACATTCTCCATGCTGAATCCGGCCTGGACGAATCACGCATTCGTTTGGGCCACATCGTATGCACCTACCGGTGGCTCGGAAGCGGCGGCCGCCGTCAGCACATCTCGGTACTCTTCCCGCAGCTGGCGTTTGAGTACCTTGCCCGTTGGACCCACGGGGAAGCTATCTACCAGTGAAAGAAGGGACAGCTGCTCATCCCCCCTTTCCGACAGCGTCCTATTGATCTCTACAAGCAAGGACTGCGCCTTCACGGCCGCGTGTTGTCTCAGCTTGACCAGCGCTACCAGTTTCTGCCTGCCGCTGCGATCCGGTGAGCCAATGACGGTGCAGTCGGCGACCTCGGGTTGGTGCTTGAGGATTGACTCTTCCACCGGGAGGCTACACACGCGATCGGCGGTGCGTCCAATCGCGTCGGGTGCCCGGTCGACGTGGTAGAAGTGGCCTCGCTCGTCTCGGTATGCCAGGTCACCCGTGGTCCAGTATCCCCGTCGGAAACTCCGATAGGTGCGGGCCGACTCGTTCCAATAACCCGGCGTGATGGTCGGGGAGCGAATGCCCAGGAGCCCGACCACGCCAGGCGGCAGCGGATCGCCGAATTCGTCGATGACGGCCGCTTTGGCGAAGCGTCGGGGCTTTCCCATATAGCGCCCATAACGGGCCGTGTCAGGGCGTGAGACCTTGTTGAAGAGGGCCATCCCCAGCTCCGATGCACCAAAGCCGTCGATGAACCGCGAGCCCTTGCCCTCGGGGCCTAGCCGGGTGAGCACGCGGATGTGCGTTTCGTGTGCCGCATCGCCCGTATTGATCCACATCTTCACACTGCGAAAGTCCTCGGGATCGATGCTATCGGTCGCGACCTCGGAGTGCGTTTGGGGAAACGCCGCTACGATCGTGGGTTGCAGCCTGCGAATCTGCTTGGCAGCACTTGCCCCCGAGTAGTCCGACAGTACGAAGCACTTCAGCCCCAGCAGGGTCGCGGTCATGAAGTAGCTATAGCCCGCCGAGTGCGAACTCGGCATGGCCGTCAGCATGAGCTCGCCCTCGTTGCAGGGGAAGTTCAGCAGTCGGATTCGCTTGCCGATGAAGAACTGGCGGTGCTCGAATGTGACGGCCTTGGGAATACCGGTTGTGCCGGAGGAGTGGCACACCATGACCGCGTCGCGCGGTGCGGACTCCACTGGATAGTGAGGGGGTCGGTCGGTGCCGGCTCCCTGGCATGCCCCGCCTTCAACGAAGCGCAGACCGTGATGGTCTCCCAGTTCCGGTCGCAAGCTGGCATGGTGATGAGCGTCGCAGAATACACCGGTCACTCCAACGTGGCGGATGTATCCGGCTGCGATCGCTGGAGGCATTTTGCCGTTGATCGGTACGGCGATCGCGCCAAGGTTGTTGAGGGCGAGAACGTGCACGAAGTTGGCGATCCCGTCTTGGACGTAGATCGCGATGGGATCGCCCATCCGTACGCCAGCCCCATGGTAGTACCCGGCGAGATCGTCGACCGCTCGACTCAGGCTGTCCAAACTAAAGCTTTCGTGATGTTCGCCCGTGCAGGAGATGAAAGGACGCTCGAGAAACATGAAATCGTTGCCCCGGTGTCGGTTGAGGCTCCGGGCACGCTCGAGAAAGTTTCCGCATCCAAGGGTAGGGTCGGCAAACAGAAGCGCTCGCCTGGGCAACGACAGCGCGGTATCGCCGCGGTCCCGCAATGGAAGTGATCGGTGTCGCTCAAACATGTCGAACGGTTCCTGCTAGATGTCTCACGATGTGTATCGGCGTGGTGTGGTGGCGGTCGTCCGGCGTTTCAAAAGGCTTGGGGTGCAGGTGGGGTGCAGGTGGCGTGCCGATCCGCTACATCGTTGCTGCGTCGTGCTGCACCCTTCGTTCTCGCGCCTCCGTCTTGGAGTCCTCCCCGACGACTGTGGGAGAGCCGGTCGACCCACATGCCTGCGTGGCCAGTACCCGGGCGACGGCGGTCAGGAGCGGTCCAGGATCCTTGCGCTGGAAAACGTTGCGCCCCATGCACAGGCCACGCGCACCCCAGTGCCGTGCCACGCGCGCGAGCTCGAGTACACGTTCATCTTCGCATCGGGCCCCGCCTGCCACGAAGACCGGTGTGTGCTCGACGACTCCGTGCAAGAGCTCGGCCAGGTGTTCCGGCGGCTCCGGGGCCCCCACCTTGATGGCGTCCGAGCCGAGCTCAACGCAGATCCGCATCAGGTGTCGCAAACGAGCCATGGCGACCCCCGGATCCTCGCACGCGACCTTGTCGTAGACCATCGTGAGCACTGGAATCGCGAGCTTTTGCGCCTCGTCGACGAGTTCTCCCAGGGCGATGAGGTTCTGGGCGTCATTTTCGCCGTCGAAGTTGATCTGGATCGACACGGCGTCTGCTCCCAGGCGTACGGCGCTTTCGACGCTCGTCAGTCGTTCCTTGTCGTCGGGCCTAGGTGACAGTCCGCTCATCCCGTTCACATGAACGACCACTGCGATGTTCTCGAGCAGCTCTAGGTTGCCTAGGCGCTCGATTACCCCCTTGTGAGCGATGACGCCGGTGACGGCGGGGTGCGTGATCCATCGGTGACAGGTCGAAATGGATTCGAGTCCGGGCACCGGCCCCAACGTGAGCCCATGGTCGATGGGAACGATCAGTCCGGTCCGGTGAGCTCCGGGAGTCAGGCGACCGAGTCGTAGGCGTTTTCCGAAATAGCTCATGCCGGTTTCCTTTTTAGGTTTCCACGATGTGCTCGTCCACCTTGATGCCCACGTGGCGACCGGGCGATGCAACGTGGCCCAACACGCGGTCCCCAGGTTCTAGCTCGGTGATGTTGAGAGGCTTGGCTTCGTCCGAGAAGATTCGGACGTGCCAGTCATCTTGCATCAGTACATTCACAGCTTCTCCCGGACCAAACTCGGCCTCGATCAGGCGTAGCGGCCGCACCTCCGTTTTCATGCGGCCGACCACCGCGCGCCGAGCTTTTCCTGACTGGTCGACCACCATCACGCTGGACCCGGCCTTGAGTTCGGTCATGTAATCGGTACGGTCTTCGAAACCGTAGACATAGCTGTGCACAGCGCCCGCGTTTACCCGAAACGGGCGAAGCTCCATGTACGGTAGGAAGAAGACCTCTGGACAGCACAGGATGCCGCCTTGGGAGGTGGAGCCGACGAGCAGACCCTCTGTATCCGAAAACAGGGTCGCCAGGTCCACGCAGCTGCGGTAGCCCATGCCAACGGGGCGAGTGCGCGTGATGACGCCGGTGCGGATCTCGATGTGAGGTTGCAGGGCGTCGTCGAGACGGCCCTTGAGCTCATCAAGGCGGGCGTGCGTGGTCGGCGAGTAGAGGACGCCCTCCGCGCCGACCTCCATGACGCCGAGGGCGACCACCACGTCGTCTATCTCGCGCTCGTCGTCGACTTCCTTGACGACTACGGTATCTGTCGCCTGCAACGAGGCGATCACGAGTTCGAGCGGAATGTTGGTGGGGTCGCGGAATCGGATGGCTAAGAAGTCGTACTCGGTGGCTTGCTCGACAGCGGCATGCAGGCTTGGCGCATCGTCGACGTAGGCGCGCAGACATGTGCCCGCCCCCAGGTTCGTCGCTTCCGCTAGCAGTTGCGGCTCAGACGCCGACACGATCAGAGAGGGAAGCTCGAGGGTGGTCTGGTCCGCCAGCGTCCGCGCGATCGAGAGACCATCGGCATTCTCAACCTGCAGGATGCGCGTCAGGTGAGAGTCGAGCTGCGCGTCGACTTCGAGTGCGTTGTCAGCGTGGAGCAGCACGCCTGTGTATCGCATGCGACCCAGGCGTGCGTAGATACTGCTATCGCCACGATGGGAGTCGTACCACAGCTCCAACGAGTCCGTGCTTTGCAGTCGATTGCGATCCCCGTCGACACGGCGGAGCTTGATACTCTCGCGCTTGGCCATCGTGAGCGCCTGGGAAACGTCGGGAAGAGCGTCTGGCATATCTGTCGCTCCGTTCGTTCATGCGGGCGGCGTGCCGCAGTCGCTGTTGCCCAGTCATGTACGCGCAAGTCGCCTCGCCGGATCCTCGAATCGGCACTTTGCTGCGAAACGCGTCCATGACTTTCGCGGGCGCGCCATGCGGAGTATCTGATTGAAACGAGTCGACAGACCAACCGGGGCACCAAGTGATCCGAACGTGGGGAAGCTGATGTGCGGCCGGCGTGGATCCCCGGGAGGTCCGTCTGCGTATGCTGCAAAGACGTGTGCAAGGCCCACGCCTCCGGCTGTCGGACGGGCGGCGGCTGGGAAGGAGGAAAGGTGCCATGAAGTCTATCGAGCTACGCGACGGGCAGAGACTTGCGTATGAAAGTGTTGGTAACGGCGAGCCCCTTCTGCTGCTGATGGGAACGGGCGCGCCCCATGGCTTTTGGGCCGGGCAGATGGACGCGCTGTCGGCGCTCTATCGTGTGGTTGCGATCGATTGGAGGGGCACGGGCGCGTCTGGTGACTTTGCCCAGATCGAGGATGGGAGTGCTTCGATACTTGCCGGGGACGCAGCTGAGCTGATCGAGCAGCTCGATCTCGGCCCCACGCACGTGTTGGGCGTGTCGCTCGGAGGTGCTGTGGGCCAAGAGCTAGCCTTACAGCGTCCCGAACTCGTCCGATCGCTCAGTGTTCACGGCACGTGGGCCTATTCAGACCCGTGGTTCGTCGAGATGGTTGAACAGATGGCATGCGCGGCGCGGCATGGCGGGCTGCGCGGCTTTATCCGCTGCGTGACCACTTGGATCTTGAGTCCCGAGATGCATGCACAGCAGGCAGCCCAGTTGGATGTGATGAAGCGCGAATATGTTCAGCGCTCCGGAACCCGCGTGGAAGGTGTGCTTGCACACTGTCACGCGGACTGTCACATCGACCAGCGGGCGCGCCTTCCCGGTTTGGAGGTCCCGACGTTGGTTGCGGTAGGCGAACGCGACATTCAGGTCCCGCCGCGCTACGGTCATGAGGTGCAACGGCTGATCCCGAACGCCAAACTGCACACCTTTCGCGGGCCACGGTCCAGCCATTGCGCACTGCTTGAGATGGCCGACGAGTTCACGGGCGTGACCCGTGATTTTCTAGCCACGGTCGGATAGGCTGCTTTCCCCGGCACGGGGTGGGCGGTTCGGATTGCGTGCTGGCCGGCCACGGTGTGTCGCGTTGGGGGAGGGGCTTCGCACTCCTGGAGCCCCAGGCTCCATCGTGTATGGGTGCCAGGGGATTCCACCGGGTTTCACCGGGCGTGTTTGGCGCGCGCCCGGAGGTGAGCGTCTGACCGGCGTGCTCGATTTCTTGCTCGCGGTCAGCTCACCGTAGTATGCGGAGTCGACAACCGCGATGACCAAGGTCAAGCGTTCCAGAGTTCGGGGCGCACGACGGCGCCGGCGTGTGAGTCACTTGGTCGCGCGCACGGCCGTGCGTGTGGTCCTTGTTGCGGCCGTGCTAAGCTTCGGAGCGGTGGCGTGGGTGCGGTCGTTCGATCCGCCCACATCCGCGTTCATGGTGGGGAGGTGGCTTGCGGCCCAACGCCTGGGCCGCCCGAACTTCGAGGTGCGCCACCATTGGGTGCCCCTCTCCCAGCTTCCGTCTCACGTACCCCTTGCCGTGCTGGCCGCGGAGGATCAGCGCTTCTTTCGACACGCGGGCTTCGACGTTCGCGAAATCCGCAGCGCGCTTGCAGAGCACCTCGACGGCGGTCGCCTTCGCGGTGCAAGTACACTTACCCAGCAAGTGGCCAAGAACCTATTTCTCTGGGAGGGGCGCAGTCCCCTTCGCAAGGCGCTTGAGGCCTATCTGACCGTGTTGATCGAGTTGGTGTGGCCCAAGCGGCGAATTCTGGAGGTCTACCTCAACGTGGCCGAATTGGGGGATGGCGTGTTCGGAGTTGGCGCCGCTGCGCGGCACCACTTTGGGCGGGAGGCCCAGACCCTTACGGCCCCACAGGCAGCGCTTCTTGCAGCGATCCTGCCCGCCCCCACGGTGCGGATAGCAAGCCCCCCCAGCGCTCGGGTTCGCCGCAAGCAGCGCTGGATCCTGAAGCAGATTCCGATCATGCGAGCCCTTCAACCCGCGACGTTGACCAAGCGCCCGTTCGCAGCGCGCTAGGCGCATCCACCAGCGTCTACTCCAGCAGTTTTCGGAGCACGTCGAGAAGTTCAAGGCTACCGGGGA
>JAPPOR010000772.1 GCA_028817905.1 Myxococcales bacterium | reverse complement strand
AGTCGTCGTTCCTCGTACAGGGTCTGGAGCGCGGACGAGCCGCACAGCTAACGCGGCGGTGTGTGAGGTCGTCGAGTATCCGGGGTAGCCAGTTAGCTAACGCGATTGGAGAAGAGCCATGAACAAGCGCAGGTACCAAAGCACAGACGTCGTCGTGATTGGCGGCGGCCAGGCCGGCTTGGCCATGAGCTGCTGTCTACAGGCGCGAAGCATCGACCATGTGGTGCTGGAGCGGGGCCGGGTCGCCCAGCGCTGGCATGCAGAGCGCTGGGACTCCCTGCGCTTGCTAACGCCGAACTGGCAGAGCCGCCTCCCAGGCTACCGCTACGCGGGAGCCGATCCAGACGGCTTCATGCATGCGCGCGACGCGGCGGCCTATTTGGAGAGCTACGCGCGTTCGTTCTCTGCTCCCGTCCGGACCCAGACCAGCGTCATGTCGGTGGCGCCTTGGGGCGACAGGTTTGTGCTTCGCACAGACCGCGGCGACTTCGTCGCGCGCTGCGTCGTGATCGCCACAGGCCAATGCGACACGCCCCGGGTGCCCTCCTTCTCCGCCCGCCTATCAACGGATATCGACCAGGTCACTCCCAAGCGTTACAAGAACCCAGGGCAACTTGCCGATGGCGGGGTGCTGGTAGTCGGGGCTTCGGCGACTGGACTGCAACTGGCCCAAGAGATCCACGCATCAGGCCGGCCCGTCACCCTGGCCGTCGGGCGCCATACGCGCGTGCCTCGCAGCTATCGTGGTCGGGACATCATGTGGTGGCTCGATCGGACGGGCATCCTGGAACGCCGCGTTCGGGATCTGTCCGACGTGGAAGCGGCCCGTTCAGAACCGTCTCTGGGTCTGGTTGGTCGTCGCGACGACCAGGGCTTCGACTTGGGCGTACTCCAGCAGGCCGGTGTACGTCTGACTGGCCGGCTCGCCGACGCCGAGGGTCTTCGGGTGAACTTCCACAACGATCTACGGCGACAGGTTGAACAGGCCGATACGCAGCTCGAGCGCCTGCTCGCGCGCGTCGATCGCTCCGCCGCGCGCAGCGGGCTTTCCCAGCCAGGCGCTACCAGCAGCCGTCCCACACCCATCACGCCCCAGCCAACACCGAACCTCCTAAACCTACGGCACGAGGGCATTCGCACCGTGCTGTGGGCAACTGGCTACCGCGGAAACTACCCATGGCTCAGGGTGCCCGTGCTCGACCGCGCCGGACGCATCGTGCATCGGGAAGGCGTGACAGCCTCGCCCGGCCTGTACGCACTGGGATTGACGTTCATGCGGCAGCGCAAGTCCACCTTCATCGATGGGGTGGGCGATGACGCAGAATCTCTGGCTTCCCACATCGTTCAACATCTAAACGGCGGCCGCATTCAAGCCGCATAGGAATTGCCATGAACGCAAAGCCCAATCCGTCTCACGACCGCTACGATGCCATCGTGGTCGGCGCCCGCTGCGCCGGCGCTGCCACCGCGCTTCGCATGGCACAGCAAGGCATGCGAGTGCTCGCTATCGACCGCAGCGCCTACGGCAGCGACACCCGCTCCACCCACGCCCTGATGCGCCCCGCGGTGCACCTGCTGGACAGCTGGGGCGTGCTCGACCGCCTCAAGGAGGCCATCACACCCACCGTTCGGACGACTGCCTTCTACTATGACGACGAGGTCATCGAGGTCCCCATCAAGCCCAGCGGGGGGGTCGATGGCCTCTATGCACCGCGCCGCACGCTACTTGATGCATCCCTGGTGGATGCTGCGCGCCAGTGCGGTGCCGAAGTCCTGCACAGGGTCAGCGTACGCGGACTGCTGCGTGACACAAATGGACGCGTCAGTGGAGTGACCCTGGAGGGCGAAAGTGGCGCCCACCGGGAGCTCCATGCACCGTTGGTGATCGGAGCCGATGGCGTGCGCTCCAATGTGGCCGGCTGGGTCGAAGCCGAAACCTACCAGCCAGCGACCCGACGCACCGGTGGCTTCTACGCCTATTTCCGCGGTATCGACCGGCCCGGCTACCACTGGTACTTCCTCCGCCAGACGGGGGCCGGCGCCCTTCCAACGAACGACGGCCTTACGCTGGTCTTCGTGGCCGTCGCGCCCGAGCGCTTCGAGCGCGCGGCGCGTGGAAACCATGCCGAGCGCAAAGCTGCCTTCCTGCGCATCTTGCAGGGGTGCGACGCCTCCCTGGCTGCCGAGGTCGCAGGGGCCGAGCAGGTGGGCCCCCTGTACGGCTTCCCGGTGGCGTTTGGCTTCCACCGAAGCTGCAGCGGTCCCGGCTGGGCCCTGGTGGGTGATGCCGGGTACTTCCGCGATCCCCTCACGGCCCACGGCATCACGGATGCATTCCGAGACGCCGAGCTGCTCGCGCGTGCCGCAGCCGACGGCAGCCCTGCGGCCCTGGCCAGCTACCAGGCTACCCGCGACCAGCTCAGCCAGCGCTTCGCGCGCATCACCGACGAGGTCGCGGGACTTGCCTGGGACACCGAGCGCATCAAGGTCCTGCACCGGGACATGAGTCGGGAGATGAAGCGCGAGCTCGAGCATTTGCAGCAACTGTCGCCTCTCGAACAATGGCCCGACGCGCGGTTCACGCGGGCAAACGGGCCAACCACACTCGGCCCCCTCGCCATCGCACAGTGAAGATCACAGGCGGCCTCATCGGGAAAGAGCCCGCGCCACGCAAGCGGCGCACTCCATCCCGGTATCGGGCTTCTATATCCCAGTGGAGACGACGGGATGCTCGGAGGCTGTTTGGCACGGCACGTCGGGCCACCACGCGGTGCTCGCGGGCGGTGTCGCCGCATCGATGCGCTGCCCGACCTCTGGCGTCAGCAACCGGACGCCGACGGCGGCCGCCGCCGCCCGCGTGCGGACGACAGGCTCAGTCCAGGCGTGCAACGCGAGGTCGAAGGTCCCCCAATGGACGGGCAACATCAAATGTGCGCGCAGGGCCTTGTGGGCCGCCACGGCCTGCTCGGGTCCCAGGTGGACGTCCGGCCAGGCCCGGTCATAAGCACCCACCTCAAGCGCCGCGACGTCGAAGGGACCCAGACGCCGACCTATCTCTGCGAACCCGGGAAACATCGCCGTGTCGCCGCTAAAGTACATTCGATGTGCTGGACCGATCATCGCCCAGCTAGCCCACAACGTGCGGTTGCGGTCGCTGATGCCGCGCCCTGAGAAGTGCCTGGCCGGCGCGCAAACCAACCGCAGGGAGCCCAGTTCAACCTCCTGCCACCAATCGAGTTCGGTAATGTGGGCCGTCGGCACGCCCCAGTACTCGAGATGAGCCCCGAGGCCCAGCGGGACAACGAAACGGTCCACGCGGCTGTTGAGGGCGATGATCGTGTCCATGTCCAGGTGATCGTAGTGGTCATGCGACAACACCACCGCTTCCACCTCAGGCAACTCTGCGACCGCGATCGGGACCGGGTGGAACCGCGTTGGCCCAGCAAAAGACAGGGGTGAAGCGCGCTGCGAAAAGACCGGGTCCGTGAGTACGCGCGTCCCGTCGAGTTCGATCAGCAGCGACGAGTGCCCCAGCCAGGTAACCGCCAGTGCGCCTTGGAGAGCCGGGAAGTCGGTCGCCCGGCGCGCATGGACGGGAGGTGGCGAAAGGGGCGTCCCGTGGGGCGCCTTCGCCAAGAAACGCTTGAGCATGGACCAGCCTCCCCCCATGTGTTCCGGCAGGGGATTCTCAAAGCGCCCACCATGGAACTGGGGCGACGCCTCAATGCGCGCCCTGCGCTGCCCGACCGGCCCCGAGCCCATGGCCCGCCAGGCCAGACCCAGGAGCACCGCCCCACTCAGGACGCAAAGGCCGGCCAAAAGCGCTGTCACCCGGAGAAGTCGCACGAGCCAACGCGAAATACGCCTAGGGGGGGCCTGGTGTTTCATCAAACCGCTCGCTCTGCCCAGGAAAATCCCGAGAAGTGTGAAGCCAGAGCACTCGAGGGGACCGCACCACTCTGCATGGAGTCACGTTTTCTGCGTGCGGAACTCTAACGCATAGCGCCCGGTGGCGAACAGCTGCACCCGCCAGCCCCCGGTCGACCAAGACCCGGCAATCCTCCTCGAGACACCCCGATGCGACTCAAGAACAACTACACCAGCGACATCTACTGGCGAATCTTCCATTGGAACGACACGGTCTGTGCGGTCGGGCTGAAGGACGGCACCCTAGAGCCCGGCCAGGAGATGACCTGGATCGACAACTCCTTCAGCCAGTACAAGATCGAGATCAAGAAGCACTCTTTCTTCAAGGAATTCCTGATACGCGCCGGAAGACGATACTCGATGGACCAAGATCTCGTCGTCAACGGGTCCGGTCGGCTCACAATCGC
>JAPPOR010000451.1 GCA_028817905.1 Myxococcales bacterium | reverse complement strand
TAGGGCAGGGCTTCAACGCCATCGGGCGCGTGGCCTACCTGGCCGACATGGTGCGGTCCGACCAGCGGGGGCGCGTGGTTTCGGCCGTTGGCGGCAGCCATCGCATCGGGATGTTCATCGGCCCCGCAGCTGGCGGCGCCCTGTCGACCTGGGCCGATCGGCCGACGGCCATCATGGCCGTTGGGGTGAGCGCCATGCTGGCGTTCTGCGTGGTGCTGTATCGCCTACCCCGCGGTACCACGGTTCCTGCGCGCGTTCGGTCCACCCCCTGGGCCCTGGTTGGGCGTGTGTTGATAGCCCATCGACGCACCTTTGCCAGTGCCGGCCTTTCGATGCTCACCCTTGCGATGGTGCGGCACGGTCGCATGTTGCTGATTCCCATCTGTGGCACCGTGCTCGGGCTGGAAGCTTCCGAAGTCGGCCTGGTGAAGAGCCTCTCGATGGGAGTCGACATGATGCTCTTCTACCCGGCCGGGTTGGCGATGGATCGGTTTGGGCGCAAATGGTCGGCGGTGCCGTGCCTGTCAGTCCTCTCGCTCGGGGTGCTGACGATAGGCTTTGCGACCAGCTACGAGACCCTGCTTCTCGGGGGGTTGATCGCGGGCTTTGGCAACGGTCTAGGCTCGGGCATCAATATGACCTTGGCTGGCGATTTCTCGCCGGTTGAGGGGCGGGCGGAGTTTATCGGTGTGTGGTCGCTTACCAGTGATATGGGCTCCGCGGTGTCGCCCTTTGTGATGGGCGCCGTCGCTTCAGGTCTAAGCCTCGCGAGCGCGGCCGCAGTGACCGCCTCGGTCGGTCTTGCTGGCGCCGCGCTTGTGGTCTTCGCCGTGCGCGAAACGCTCAACCGCCCGCAGGTCACGTGACGCTTTGGGCTTCTCGAATGATCGCCGCAGACCAGGAGCGGATCCGAGAGCGCGTCTTCCAGCTCCCGCCCCGTCAGAGCCTGCTCTATCACGACGATGCCACCATAGTGCTCGCCCATCTACTCAACCCGCGGGCGCCGTGGAGCGAGCGCAGCCAAGAACTGACCGGCGCGATCCAACAGCCGTTCAAACACCAGACCGCCGTGTTTCAGGCCATCGGCGCCGGTGTCCGGGGTCTATTGGACCCGCTATCGCCGCGGGCGCTTGCGCGGCGCGCCGAGGAACCCGCCGCAGACGAGCACCCTAGCGACACAGGGGGCCTGTTCGGGCGTCTCAGGCGCTTCGCCGTAACCGGAGGTCGCGTTCTATCGTACCTACGTTCGGGTCCACGAGACGCTCGTGAGTAGCTCGCCAATACGAGCAGGCGTTCTACGGCAAGGGATTCCACGAGAAATACAACCGCGCCTTCGGCCAGCCCCCGGCGCGCTCAGGTGGTCGACGCTGAGTACGGGCATGTCGAGCGGCCTCGGCCGTGTTAGTCAGCTGTGCGTATATCCGCAGATAGATGGGAGAAAGATCATGATCCGTGGGAGTTGCTGTTGCGGAGCCGTCCGGTTCGAGCTTTTGGCCGTGCCATCCGTGATGGGGACCTGTCACTGCACCAGGTGCCGCAAGGTCGGGGCCAGCACGATTGTCTTCGTGAAGAAGGACGACCTGAAGTGGGTGCAGGGGAAGGACCAGGTCCAGCGATTTGAGCCCGGCGCTCCCTACAAGTACGGCCGCTGCTTCTGCAAGACCTGCGGGACTTCCCTGGGGGAGATCCTCTCGGAGGCGGACAGCTTTCCCATCGCCGCCAATGCGCTGGACGACAAGCTGGACCTAAGGAACCGGTTCCATGAGTTCGTATCCGAGAAGCCGGGCTGGTACGAAATCGGTGACGACGCCAAGCAGTTCGCGGAACATCCCGTTTCCAGTTGACCGCTTCGGTCTTCCACCAACGGGCCACAGGCAGCGCGAAGGCTAGCGAAGGCGAAGTTGGACGCCCTGGCCATGGAGGCCAAAACCGAGGCGAACGCCTCCTGCGCAGTCGTAGCCGTCGCCACCGATCAGCTCCGGGATGGGCTCGCAGGGGCCGAACAGGCGCTTCAGGTCCTCGGGACTGATCTGAGGGTCGACGGGTTGGCCCCGAAACACAAGGTCTTTGCTGAGCGAGCGAAGGTCCTCGACCCAGACTTCGACGACGCGGTCTCCATAGACGCTTACCTGGAGCCCCTCGAATGCGCCGACACCGTCAACGATCGAAGTCCCCGCGGGCAGGTCTGATCGCCTCACACCCAAGCGAATGGGTCCGATGCCTTCGCCTGGCACCACAACCATCTCTTGTCCGACAGTCGCCACCTCGCGATGACCGCACTGGCAGCCTGTCAGCAGCACCAGCAGCCAATACTCTGGCAAATGGGCACGCTTCATGGGTGATAGAGGAAGGAAGTTTGAACCCCGGCGGACCTGGCTTGGCTCCCAGGTGCGCCGCCAGCCAGAAACCAACCTGAGAAGCTGCGCCATTCCCGCGACCCCGTGTGGACGGGCCATGGATCATGAACCAAGACCTGATCGTGAGCAACATCGTACCCGGCGAATACGACGATGTGGCGAACGCCGTGCACCCACAAGGGACCGCGTGCGTGCATCAGGCCGGCAATGCTGCTCAGCGTAGTCGACATCGGACCCGCCTGGCTAGGTGGAAACGCTGATCAACCACAAGCCGCCCAGGAACAACCACGGGTGGGTGATTTGGGCGATGGTCACAGCCATGGTGATCTACCTGGCCGTCAAGCTCTACGCCTTCGGCGTGTGGATCCGCGGCCTATTTCGTCGCAACCCGTCGTGACCGAGCTAGGCGGGCGGTTTCTCGCCGGTTGAGGGGCGGGCGGAGTTTATCGGTGTGTGGTCGCTTACCAGTGACATGGGCTCCGTGGTGTCGCCCTTTGTGACGGGCGCCGTCGCTTCAGGTCCAAGCCTCGCGAGCGCGGCCGCAGTGACCGCCTCGGTCAGTCTTGCTGGCGCCGCGCTTGTGGTCTTCGCCGTGCGCGAAACGCTCAACGGCCCGCAGGTCACATGAGTTCGTCTGACGTGTCGCTCGTGTCGGAGTCGCTCTGTCACAACAGCGGTCCCGGTACTCGACCTAGGGCATCGAGTGGGTCCCCTCCAAACTGGCCTGGTAGCTCGTTCCGGAGCCGGTGAGCTGCAGTGCCGGAGTAGGGGCGGACGCCAACGGTGCGCACAATACCCCTGAAAGGTGCGAGACCATGAAACGTCTGTGTTGCTACGTGTTTGCTATTGGAATGAGCGTGACCTCGGCGGCCCGAGCCGAGGGCACCTGTAGGCCTGCTTCCAACCTGGCGCCATTCGGGTTGGCTACGGCTTCCTCCGAAAACGAGCATACATCGCAGCTTGCGGCCAAAGCCGTCGACGGCATTGTCGATGGGCACCCCACGGATCACGAGAAAGAGTGGGCCACGGTACAGGGTCGTGAGGGTTCGACCCTCACCCTGGAGTGGGCCCTGCCGATCACAATCGAACGCGTGGTGCTCTACGATCGTCCCAACACCACCGACCACATTACGGCGGCCACACTGGTGTTCGACGACGGCACGACGATCGCGGTTGGAGCGCTCGACAACGGGGGACTGGGGAACGCAATCGACTTGCCTGCCCCAAAGACGGTCCAGAGCGTGACCCTCGAGATCGACGGCGTATCCGAGGCCACTTTGAACGTAGGTCTGGCGGAGATCGAGGTGTTTGGTGAGGTCTGGCCCGGAGCGCTGCTGGGCGTTGGCCTTCCGCAGTCGGTTCCACTTGGCTTCGGCCAAATTCCCCTGGCAGAACCCGGAACGGAATTCCTGGAGGATGTGCGTCGCCAAATGCAGCAGCAACGCTTGGAGGACACGTTCGACATCGTCTCGCAGATAGCATCTACATACGCTGGAACGGTAGAGCAGATCACATCGAACATAGGCCAGCCCTAGCCCGGATGATTCATTAACGCTGCATCGCCTCGCTTGTTCTTAGACTTCACGCTCGCAAATACAGGCAGTATGTGGGTCGGTCGCCGAATAGCCGTGTGAAGCCGAATCCCTGCGCGATCCGACGCAGAGTTCATGAACAATCCGGGCTAGCCAAGTCATGAACGATCAGGACTGGCCCGGATCACTTACCAACCCCCGCCTACCACCGAAAACGCCTCGAAGCCGGATACTTGCGCGATTGTCCGTGCCTTGGCGATGGATGCGGGCCAGCGATTTTTCGAATGGGCGGCTTTTTTTTTCACAAAGACATCGCTGGTGCGTCTATCCGTCGTGCTCGTTGATACGCGATGGATGGCGTATCAGCGCTGGCTGCTGTCGTAGTACCCGATGCGATCCAGGGGCGTCACGACGCTTGATAGGAGATTCATCAGGTGCTTGGTCAGGCGCTTGTAGTAGCG
>JAPPOR010000846.1 GCA_028817905.1 Myxococcales bacterium | reverse complement strand
GAGCTGCTCAAGTTGGTACGCCCTGCTCGCAAACGCCCCGCCCTTCCCGACCCTTTCGGCCCGGACACAGAGTAACAGCAGGGGTCGGCCGGAAACGGGCTAAGCGTACTCCCTCGCGGCCCCTCACACGCACCACGAAGACGCTCTTTCGTGGGCACCGGTCGGCCAACGACCACCCACCCGTGACCACCAGGGGCCAATGCCAGTGGGGTCACGCCGGTGGGTGGACCTCTACGCGGCCGCTGTTAGCTTGCAACGGACGCGTGCCCCCGTGAACTCCCGGTGGGGTCCACACCACCTTAGCAAGGGATTGGAAGCGCCCTGGGCCGGGGCACCTCTCCCTTCATGGACCGCGACGGTTCACGGGATGGCACGCCGATTGCTCTCACTACGACGGGAGATGGCTCGCATTCCCACATACAGGTTTGGGCCCCCGGAAGGGGGCTTGAGACCAGCCCGCGCACGGGTCCCGAAACGGAGGTGGCTCGGCTTGAAACCGGTTGGCCCCCCCGGGTACGAGATGGGCCATGGTGCGTCTCATGCTCGTGGCCCTGGTTGCGCTCGCCGTCGGCTGCGCCAAGAAAGACCCCACGGAAGCCGCTGAAGGGGCGGCGAAGGAGGACGGGGACGGTCGATCCGGAAGCTTCCCTGGATACGACCCGCCGCCGCTCGCGGAGTTGCTCGAGGAGGCGCAGAAGAAGCAAGAGCCCTCCGCGAACCCGGAACCCTTCAAGCCGCGGGAGGTGGAGGTGCCGCCGCTGGAGGACCCGCTCGCGGGTGACATCCTCGAGCTGCTGCCCAAGGTCGACGGCAAGCCGATGTTCGGGGGCATCCTGGGCGCGATGTTGACGGTCGACCCAACGCTCTCGGACCCGATCACGGCCAAAGCGGTCTGTTTGCAGCTCACCGCAGGCTGTGTCCAACACAAGGATCTGCCGGGTGGTCGCACGCCGGACGACTGCAACCGATGATGACCGGGCGGACGCCGTGGCGCGCGCCTACCACCGGGCCTTCGTCGCCGAGTGGTGCCAGATCACGACCGTGGAGGACCTGGAAACGCTCAAGACCGATGCCGAGGGTCCCCTGTGCGAGGTGTGCGGAGACCTGGCCGGGCGCCACCTGCGAAAAGGCGCGGACGCCGGCAACTACGACGCGGAGGCGCCTCCGCTATGCGAGCAACTGGGCGGCTCGGAGTTCATCTACCTGAGTGGCGAGCCCATGGAGGGGGAGACCTGGGTGGAGCGGGGCAAAAGCTGGTGTGGTTGCCGCGACCGCTGCCAGGCCGGAATCGCCGGCCAGGTGGTGGATGCCGAATCCGGCGAGCCCGTCGAGGGTGCGACGGTCGAGTACAGCGCCGACAGTGCCGTGGACACCATGCCGACGGACGCCGACGGGAACTTCGAGTCCGACTTTGTCGCGTGCGGGGACTACCACGTGCGGATCGAAGCCGGCGGTTATGCGCCTGCGGACCTCGACGTGTCGATCGAGGAGGACGGGGTCGTCGTTCGGCCGCGTCGAGAACCCCCCGCAGATTCGGCTAGAAAGGCGGCAAAGGGCGACATGGCCGCGACGATCTATTCTGGAGCTGCTAGGGGAAAGGAGAGCTCCACGTGAAGGCCGCCCGCGTCGCTCGCGCGCTGCTGTAGGTCGCCGCCCAGCTGGCGGGCCAGGGCGGCAAGGAGCTTGCTGCCCAGGCTAGGGAGTCGTGGCCGGAGGGGAACCTCGACGCCGTTGTCGGCAACGACGAGCCGTCCCTCGTCGCCCTCCAGCGAGAGCCGAATGTCGATCTTCCCCGTGCCTTCGGGAAAGCCGAGCTTCAAGGCGTGGTTGAGCAGTTCGTTGACGAGCAGGCCGCAGGGCACGGCCTGCTCGAGGTGCAAGGTAAGGTCGCCTGCCACCGATACGTCGACTCCGGGTCGCGTGTCGGCATGGAGTCGCAACGTGGTCGAGACAAGGGCATGGACCAGCGAAGGAAGACTCACCTGGGCAACGCTGGGCTGTTCGACCAGCGCCTCGTGTATGGCGCCCATGGCGTGAACCCGGGCGCTGCATTCCGCGAATGCGGTTTCGGCAGGGCTCCCGCTCGCGTCGGCTCTGTACATGTGAAGGATGCTGCTGAGAACCTGCAGGTTGTTTCGCACCCGGTGGTTGAGTTCCCGAAGCAGCAGTGCTTGTTGCTCGAGGGACTCACCGAGTGCGGTCCTTGTACGGCGCGCCTCGTCGACGTTGACGAGCGCTCCCATCACGCAGGGCTCGCCCTGAAACGTCAGAGCCACGATATCGGCAGACACCCACAAGCGCTCTCCGGAGGCGGGTACGAGCTGGAGCTCCTCGCCGCGCAGCTCCCCGCTCCGGCCGACCTCTTCCATCACTCGGTCGCGGTGCTCCCTGTCTGCCCAGAAATCCGGACCGGGACGCCCGAGTAGCTGGCTCTCTTCGGCACCCAGCAGGGTGCACATGGGGGCGTTTACGTAGACCACGACATTGTCGCGGCGGCGCGAGATAATGATGGCCACCGGCCCGGCTTCAGCGATCGCCCTCATGCGCTGCTGCGCCTCGTATTGCGCCGTGATATCGATGCCCGTGCCCATGATGCACGTCTGCCCATCCACTGCGATGGGCTGACTTGTGAGGCTCATGCGCCGTCGGCTTCCATCGGGCTTCCGCCACCACGTCTCGAAGTTGTCCACACGCCCGTGGGCCTGGAGCAACGAGAGCAGTCGTTCTCGATCCGCCGGATCTTCGAACAGGTTCTGCGCCCGACTTCCTACCAGGTCGTCCAGGGCAACTCCGTGTTGGTCTGCGCCGGCCTGGTTGGCGTAGAGAATGACACCGTCGTGCGTAGTGACCCCGATCCCGATTGGCAGGGTCTCCGTGAGCATGGCCAGGCGTCGCTCCGCTGGGTGCGAGTAAGAGGGCGGGTGAGAGGTCTCCCGAAGAGAAGCCAGCTCGTCTTCAAGCTCGGCAACGCGTCGCCGCAGTTGCGCGACCTCATCCGGGTCGTGGGTCCCTCTTGATTTCACCTTGGCAACGATCGCGCGGTTCCGACGACAATGGGATGCGGGCGCAGGATAGCGTGGGACGGGTCTCCGGGCGACCCCGGTCCTCCGCACGCCACCTCGACCTCCACCGCCGGCCCGCGATCGATTGACCAAGCGCAAAGCCCTTCCCTCCAGGACGCGAATGGCAGGACGCGAATGGCAAACGACGCTGCAAGTCGCGCGGTGCGCGGAGAGGCCGAAAGGCGGGGTCGGCACGGCCGGGCGCGGGCAAGTCGCTAGACATGGTCCTGTGGGGCAACGAGGGGAACCGGGCGCCTGCTTGAGCGCGGCGGTGGCGTTCAGGGCGCTCGTGTGCAGTCGCTCGGGGACCGGGTTCCGATGAGGAACTCACGACGAATCTGCGTGAGGCAAGCCTCGCAGCCGATCCCTGTTCGGAGCACCGGAGGTGCGACTTAGCGACCTTGTCCAGACGCAGCGAATCAAGGCAACGCGATCAAACTCGACGCAAACGCCCACAAGACACTGACTCAAGGTCGCTAGTACAACACGATGTCTCCGGCGCTCGAGGGTGCTTCGTTGTCGCCGATGGTCTGTTCGTTTGCGTACCCCAGGGCGCCCCATGAGCCGAGGCCCCAGCAGCGGACGTCGCCGTCGGACATGACGGCGCAGGCGTGGAAGAAGCCCACGTCGACGTCTAGCGCGTCGCCCCCGAGGTCGACCGGATCGCCGGTGGATGGCGCGGCGGCATCGCCGAGATTGGTCACGCCCAGTCCGACGAGCCCGTAGCCGCCGAAGCCCCAGCAGCGAACGCCGGCATCCTCCATGAGCGCACAGGTGTTGTACTGGCCTGCCCGCAGTTCCTCGACCGTGCCACCGACGGACACATCTCCGGCCGCAGCGGGCGTTTCGTTGTCACCGATGGCGGTGGTGTTGCCGTACCCGAGGCGGCCCAGGCTGCCGTAGCCCCAGCAGCGGACCCGCCCGCCCGAAAGCAGTGCGCAGGTATGATCCCCGCCAGCGCTGAGAGCGACCGGAACTTCGCCCAGTTCGACCGGGTCAACCGCAATGGGCAGCTCGTTGTCGCCGATGCTCTCAATGTTGCCCGTACCCAGCTGGCCGCGACCACCATGGCCGAAGCAGCGTACGTCGCCCGAGTTGAGCAGGGCGCAGGTATGACGCTCGCCCGCGACCACCTGCAGCGCCGGCTCTCCCAGCTCCACCGCCGGCAGATCGGTCACGGCCTCGTCGTCGCCGAGGTTATCCGTGTGGCCGTAGCCTAGCTGGCCGTGCTGATTGTTGCCCCAGCACCGCACCGAGCCGTCTTCGAGCAATACGCACGTGTGGTCTTGACCGGCAGCCACCTGCGCCACCCGTCCACCGACGGGCACGTCACCCGGAGCCGCGGGCGTCTCGTCATCGCCCACGTTGTCCGCATTGCCATAGCCCAGCTGTCCGTTCACCCCGAGACCCCAGCACCGGATGCGGCCCTCGGGAAGCAACGCGCAGCCATGGTAGCCACCCATCGCGAGTTCCAGCACCTCGTCTCCAACGTTGACATGGCCCGCCACAGCCGGGTGCTCGTTGTCGCCGATGCGCTCGCTGGCAGCATAGCCGAGCTGACCTTCGTCGCCGAAGCCCCAGCACCGCACGACCCCTTCGTTCATGAGCGCGCAGGCGTGCATGCCCCCGACGGCAACCGCCAGGGCCTCTGTGGCGATGTCTTCGCAGGTCTCACCGTCGCCACCGAAGCCCAGTTTGCACTCGCAGGCATAGCTGCCCGGCAGGTTCTCGCAGACCGCGGCGAGATCGCAGGTGTCGGTTCCCGCTGCGCACTCGTCGATGTCCTCGCAGGTGAAACCATCTCCGAGATAGCCCTCGGGGCACGTGCAGGTGTGGCTCCCGGACGTATTGGCGCATACCGCGACCGGGTCGCAGGCGTGCTGGCCGGTGGCGCACTCGTCGATATCGGCACAGGTACGACCGTCCCCCTCGAAGCCGTCTTCGCATGTGCAGCTGAAGCCCGGCACGTGGTTCTCGCAGGTCGCGTTGGGGTCGCAGTCGTCGAGCCCGCGGTTGCACTCGTCCACGTCGGTGCACACCCGCCCGTCTCCGAAGTAGCCGTCCTGGCACGTGCACACATAGGTGCCGGGCTGGTTTTCGCAGGTCGCGTTGGGGTCACAGGTGTCCGGCTCAGCGCACTCGTCGACGTCGACACATGTGAAGCCATCGCCCGAGTAGCCGGAAAAGCACTCGCACGTATAGCTGCCGACCAGGTTGATGCACTCCGCTTCGAAGGCGCATGAGTCGAGCCCCAGGGCGCACTCGTCCAAATCCTCGCACTCAAATCCGTTGCCGGTGAAGCCGTCCAGACACTCACATGTGTAGCTTCCCTCGGTATTCGCGCAGCGAGCATTCGGGTCGCACTCGTCCTGGCCCGTTTCGCACTCGTTCACATCCTCGCAGGTGAAGCCATCACCCGCGTAGCCGGCGGGACAGATGCAGATGTAGTCCCCGGGGGTGTTCTGACAGGCAGCGAGGGGATCGCAACTGTCCACGCCCAGCGCGCACTCATCGATATCGGTGCACTCGAAGCCATCCCCGACAAACCCTGAGGCGCAAGCGCACTCGTAGCCTGGCTCAAGGTTGTTGCAGTCCGCATAGGTGTGGCAGTTGTTGCTGCCGTCCTTGCATTCGTCGATGTCCTTGCACTTGAAGCCGTTGCCTTCGTAGAACTCCGGGCACACACATTCGTAGCTACCCACGGTGTTCTCACATGCAGCCAGCTCGTGACACTCGTCGATGCCGTCGAAGCACTCGTCGATATCCTGACAGAGGAAGCCGTCGCCCGAGAACCCCGAGTTGCACTGGCACTCGTACCCATCGTCCAGGTTCTTGCAGGTCGCCTGTGGATGGCACAGATGGGTCCCCTGTTCGCACTCGTTGACCCGCTCACAGCTGCGGCCGTCCCCGATGTATCCGTCCTTGCAGGCGCACTCGTAGCCGCCCACGGTGTCCGTACACACCGCGTGCTCGTGGCAGTCGTCAATTCCCTGGGCGCACTCGTCGACGGGTGGTTCGGCCGAACACAGGATCAGCTGGTCGCCCGAAGCAGCGCCCTCGAGTCGCACCGTGGCACCCCCCAATGGGATCGATAGCGGCGGCGTTACCAAGGTTCCCAGAACCGTCTCACCATCGCTGTCGTAGAGCGTTCCGACCACCATTCCCTGCGCGAGCAGCTCGACCTGCAGCAATAGCCAGGCGTTTTCGGGTGCGACCACCGCCGTGCTGTTCACCAGGGATCGGACCCCTTCGGGGGATTCATGCTCGATGGCGAGCACACCGGAGGTGGGATCGACCAGCAGCAGATAGGCTTCGGCGTTTTCGGCCTCGAGCCCGATGCCTGCCGCCGCACCGGGCGCCTCGACGCGCACCCAGCCGGACAAGCGATCGCCCTCTCGACCAAAGGTAAGCGCCGTGTGTCGATAGGGCTGGTCCGACCCATGCAAGCCGAAGCGGCCATCGCGGGCGGACTCGCGCGTCACTTCACCGGTGGGCTCTCCGCCCCCTGGCAGCACCCAGTCCTGACCGGGCCACATCTCGTCTTCGAAGCCGGACACCAGCTGACAGAGGGGGTCACCGGAGCAGCTGCGGCCATCTCCGGAAAAGCCCCAGTTGCAGCGGCAGTCGTACGATCCGGGCAGATTCTCGCAGGTGCCGTCCTGACTGCAGTCATCCAGGCCCTCCTCGCATTCGTCCACGTCCTCGCAAACGGTGCCGTCGCCGGTGTAGCCTGGGGGACAGCTGCAGAGGTACCCGTCCGGGAGGTCCGTGCAGATCGCATTTTCAGCGCAATCGTGAAGGCCCAGCGCGCACTGATCCGCATCCTCACACTTCACACCGTCCCCGTAGAGCCCCTCGTGGCACGTGCAGACGTAACTTCCGGGAAGGTTTTCGCAGTCGGCGTCCTCGTGGCAGTCGTCGACGCCGAGTGCGCACTCATCGATGTCGACGCAGCTGAAGCCGTCACCCGAAAAGCCCTTGAGGCATGCGCACGACGCGGTGCCGGGCTCGTTTACGCACACTGCGTCCTCGTGGCACACCAGCAGGCCCTCGGCACACTCGTCGATGTCGGTGCACGAGTACCCGTCTCCGCGGAAGCCTTCGTTGCAGTCGCACACGTAGCTACCGACGGTGTTGGTGCAGACCGCATTGTTGTCGCAGTCATGGGTGCCCTTTTCGCACTCGTCCACGTCCACACAGGTGTCACCTGATAGACGGAATCCGTCCGGGCATATCGGCGCGGGCTCGCCTTCACATCGGAACCCACCGGGCTCGTTGATGCACTCATGGTCCTGGGGGCAGTCGTCCAGGCCCAGCGCGCACTCGTCCACGTCGGTGCACTCCGTGCCGTCACCGGCGTAGCCAGCCGGGCACGTGCACGTCCAGCCATCGTCGGTATCCTGACAGGTGGCGAGTTCGTGGCAATCGTGCGTGCCCAGGGCACACTCGTCGGGGTCGTCGCACTTGGTTCCGTCGCCGAGGAAGCCGGGTTTGCAGGTGCAGGTGTAGCTTCCCTCGGTGTTTTCACACAGGGCGTCCTCGTGGCAATCGTCCAGCCCCAGGGCGCACTCATCGATGTCCAGGCAGCTGAACCCATCCCCTGAGAAACCCTCATTGCAGACGCACTCATAGCCGGGGTCAGCGTCCACGCACGTGGCCTGGGCATGGCATTCGTGGAGCTCGAGTGCGCATTGATCCAGATCGGCGCAGGTGAAGCCGTCTCCCACGAAGGGCGAATCGCAGACGCAATCGTAGCTTCCGGGGGTATTCACGCAGGCGGCACGCTCCGAGCAATCGTCGGTGCCCGCCTCGCACTCGTCCACGTCCGAGCAGGTGAATCCGTCTCCGGTCCAACCGGGCAAGCAGGCGCAGGTGTACCCGTCCTCCAGGTCCTCGCATTCGGCGTTTTCGTCGCATTTGTCGATGCCCTGGGCGCACTCGTCGACGTTGACAAGATGCGTACATCCACTCGCTTCCTCGGGAGTCTCGTCATCCCCCAGGTTGTGCTCGTGGCCACACCCCAGGCGCCCGTACTCGCCCTTGCCCCAGCACCGAACGCTGCCATCCGTCAGCAGCGCGCAGTTGTGGTAGGAGCCCGCCGCCAGTTGCACGACGGTTCCGCCCACTGGCACATCGCCGGCACTTGCGGGTGTCTCATCGTCGCCGATCGTGCGCGTGTCGCCGTAGCCGAGCACGCCCCACTGTCCGCGGCCCCAGCAGCGAACCCGACCCCCGGCCAGCAATGCGCACGTGTGGTACGTACCCGCCACCAGCTGGGTCGCGGTTCCCCCTAGCGGGACCTCACCCGCGGCCTCAGGCAGCTCGTCGTCGCCCACATCCGCCCGCGACCCGTAGCCGAGCGCCCCGAGCGCTCCGTAGCCCCAGCAGCGAACCGCGCCGGAATCCATGAGTGCGCAGGTGTGATACCAGCCGGCCACGAGCTGCTGGGCGGTACCACCGAGCACCACCTCGCCGCCGGCACCCGCTGGCTCGTCATCGCCGATGTTGTCGCGGTGGCCGTATCCAAGCGGCGCATGCAGACCGCGGCCCCAGCAGCGCACGGCCCCCGTATCCATCAGCGCACAGCTGTGGTCCCTGCCCGCGACCACCTGTAGCGCCTTGCCGCCCAGGTCCACCGGACCGACGTCGCTGGGCGCCTCGTCATCGCCGATCGAAGCGGTGTGGCCGTAGCCCAGTTGGCCGTCGACCCCCAGGCCCCAGCACTGGACGTCCCCGGCGGTGGTCAGGGCGCAGGTATGCTCTCCACCCCCGGCAAGCTGGGCGACAGACGTGCCTAGCTGGGCCACCCCGGCCGAAAGCGGTGTCTCGTCGTCTCCCACGTCGTCCACGTGGACGAGACCGAGGGGCCCATAGAAGTTCCGGCCCCAGCACTGGGCGTCGCCAGAGGAAAGCAGGGCGCAGGTGTGTGTCACACCCAGGCTCATGTCCACGACCTGCCCATTCAGCTCGACGTAGGGCACGTCACTTGGAAGCTCGTCGTCCCCCACGTCGTCGGTGCTCGCGTATCCGAGCTCGCCGTAGATGCCCCAGCCCCAGCAGCGTACATAGCCGGTCGTGAGCAGCACACAACTGTGGGCGCCGCCGGCATAGATGGCCGCGATCTCGCTGGTCCCGTCCTCGCAGGTGCGTCCATCGCCTAGGAACCCATCGGGGCAGGTGCAGACGTAGCCGCCGTCGGTGTTGTCACAGTCGGCGAGCGGGTCGCAATCGTGGTCACCCGACAGGCACTCGTCGATGTCCGCGCAGCTGAAGCCGTCGCCGGTGTAGCCGGGCGGGCAGGTGCACACGTACCCGCCCTCGGTGTTCTCGCAGATCGCCACTTCGTCACAAGCCGCCTGCCCAAGCGCGCACTCGTCGATATCCATGCACTCGTGGCCGTCGCCCGTGTACCCATCGGGACAGGTGCATGTGTAGCCCCCGTCCGTGTTCTCACACAGTGCAACGTCATCGCAGCTGTCCTGTCCAAGCGCGCATTCATCCACGTCCGTGCACGCGTTTCCGTCGCCCTCATACCCTTCTGGGCAGGTGCAGCGATAGCCGCCATCGGTGTTCTCGCAAATCGCTACCCCATCGCAGTCGTGCTCATCGAGCACGCACTCATCCACGTCCGTGCAGTGGTCGCCGTCCCCGGTGTAGCCGTCTGGACACACGCATTCGTATCCGTCGGCCGTGTCCTGACACACGGCAGGCGACTCGCAGGTGTGTCGATCTTCGGCACATTCGTCGATGCCGGTACAGGTGTGGCCATCGCCCTGGTATCCCTCGGGACACGTGCACGTGTAGCCCCCGTCGGTGTTCTCGCACAGCGCGACCTCGTCACAGGCGTCCTCGCCGCGCGCGCACTCGTCCACGTCCGAGCACACCTCTCCATCGCCCTGGTATCCCTCGGGACACGTGCAGACGTGGTCGCCGTCGGTGTTCTCACAATGGGCGAGCGGATCGCAGCGGTCCTCGCCCAGGGCACATTCGTCGATGTCCTCGCAGGTCTCGCCGTCCCCGGTGTATCCGGCGTCGCAGGCGCACAGGTGATCTCCGGGGATATTCTGACAGACCGCGTGCTCGTCACAGCGATGGGACCCATCGGAACACTCGTCGACGTCATCGCATTCCAGGCCATTGCCGACGTAGCCGTCCGCGCAGAAGCACTGATATCCACCATCGGTGTTCTCACACCCGGCATGCTCATCGCACCCGTGCGAGCCGTCCGAGCACTCATCGATGTCGTGGCACTCCTGGCCGTCGCCGACGTACCCGTCCGCGCAGGAGCACTCATGCCCGCCATCGGTGTTCTCACACTCGGCGTGCTCGTCGCACCCGTGCGAGCCGTCCGAGCACTCATCGATGTCGTGGCACTCCTGGCCGTCGCCAACGTACCCGTCCAGGCATAAACACTCATGCCCGCCGTCGGTGTTCTCGCAGAAGGCATGCTCGTCGCACCCGTGTGACCCATCTGCACACTCGTCGATGTCGTCACATGCGACACCGTCCCCTGCATAGCCGTCTGCGCATGAGCATCGGTGTCCGCCATCGGTGTTCTCGCAAACCGCGTGCTCGTCGCACCCATGGGACCCCTCTGAACACTCGTCGATGTCGTGGCACTCCTGGCCATCCCCGACGTAGCCGTCCAGGCATAGACACTCATGCCCACCGTCGGTGTTCTCGCAGAAGGCATGCTCGTCGCACTGGTGGGACCCTTCCACACACTCGTCGACGTCGTCGCAGGCGACTCGCCCATCACCACGGAACCCGGGACGACACGCGCATCGGTAGCCGTCCACCAAGTCGATGCATTCGGCGTTGTCGTGGCAGTCGTCAGTGCCGAGGGAGCACTCGTCCACCGGACCTTCCCCGGGCCCTTCGTCGCAATCCTCGTCGCAATCTTCGTCCGAGTCCCCGTCCGAGTCCCCGTCCGAGTCCCCGTCCGAGTCCCCGTCCGAGTCTCCATCCGAGTCTCCATCCGAGTCCCCGTCCGAGTCTCCATCCGAGTCCCCGTCCGAGTCCTCATCTTCATCCGACATGGCTCGCTCGCAACTCAGGCCGTCGCCGACGTATCCATCCCGGCATTCGCACTGATACGTGCCGTCCGCGCCACTCGTCTGGCACGACGCGTGGGTATCACAGGCGACTCCACAGCCGCCGCAGTGCCTGCGGTCACCGCGCAGGTTCGCCTCGCAGTGGTTCTTGTGGTTGCCGTCACAGTCCGCCGTGCCTTCCTCGCATTCGGGCACGCACTTTCCCTCGCGGCAGCTCACCACACCGCTCGCGTTGCGGCACGAACGACCGCAGGATCCACAGTTGTCGTTGTCCTTCAGCAGGTCGCGACCGCAGGGGTTGTCGTTGCCGACGAACCCCTTGCTGAAATGAATGATCTCGGCGCGAACCCGGTCTTCGGCCACCTGGGAGGCAACCAGCAAATAGTCGCTGCCCCCCTCCTCAGTCCAGTACAGGCCGGCCTTGTCGGAGTCGCCGGCGAACGGGACTTCCACCCACACAGGTGTATCAAACGAGAGGCCTGCAGGCTCGAAGCGATAGATCGCAGAGTAGTTCTCGTGACCCTCCGGTGGCGCCTCATCCGTGCGAATCATCCGGATCTGGACCGGCTCGCTGAGCGCCCCAGGGGGCACGGTCAGGGTCGCCCCCTCCACCTCCAGGGTTCCACCCTCAGGCCCTATCCGACCACTGTCGACCGGAACCGACGGCATCTCGATGCAGCCCGCAAGCGCTGCCAACAACCCAATCCAACCTGGAACACGCCTACGCACAGCCGACCCCCGAACCGACAAACCGGTGTCTGCCACCAAGATGCATCCGCACGTCGCGGAGCACCCCACGACCTCAGGAACGGTGTGATGGTGCGACAACTTGACCGTGTTATCAAAATTATCTAGTCACACGGTCATTCAAAGGAGACTGTCAGCCAGCCGGCGCTCGATTTCTCCCGCTCCGCACCCAATGTCGGGACGATACTGCAGATCTGACGTATCTGTTTATGTACATGCGCCAACGCGCTGCCACCACCTTCTCCAACCTGGGTAGACCGTGGCCTACCCGTTGGAGCGCGACGTGGGGCCCTACTTACGCCTACTTGAGCGCATCATGGGTCGTTTGCCAGAAGCGATCCGCGCGTTGCAGAGCAAGGTTGCATGCTTCAAGGGTGGCTTCCGCGATCGCTTGCGTGCTGGCCTCGCGGACCGTGCGGACCGCCTCAAAGCGGTTCGTCTTCAGGTACAGCTCGACCTCGACGAGTCCCTTTTGGTCGGATGCACTAAGGCGCGTGTCACTCGCTCGCTCCCACTGCTCCCGTTGCGACCACGCCCTGGTCACCATGCGCGCAAGTTCAACGGGGCTCGGCATCTTCATGATGGACTTCCTTTCCGTTGCCTGTTCGACACCGACACACCCCGGCGTGCCAGCCGCACCGTTTACGCAGCTACAACACCTCCGATGCCACCAGCTCCAGAGCTTCCGGTTGCCCCGTGCCGAGTAGCATGCTGCCCACGTGGCGCTGCTTGCCGGCTTCGATCCAGGCCGACAGTCGCTCACGGATGCGGTCGCGAGGCCCGACCAACGCGACGTCGTCCACCAGTGCGTCGGGAACCGCCGCCATGGCCTCAGCCTTCTTGCCCTCCAGGTACAGGTCCTGAATCCGCGCGGCCTCATCTTCGTAGCCGAGCTGGCCTGCGTAGGTCGTGTAGAAGTTCTTACCGCGCGCACCCATACCGCCGATGTAGAGCGCCATTTGGGCCTTGATCGGTGCGCGGCACTGGTCCAGGTCGTCCCCGAGGCTGACCGGCACGAAAGGCGCCACGTCGAAGTCGGCAAGGGATTTTCCGGCTCGGCCCAGGCCCTGTTCGATGGGCTCTCTGAACAGGTCGAAGCGCTCCGGATTCATCCAAAGGGGGAAGAACCCATCCGCCAACTCGGCACTCACCGCAAGGGCCTTGGGCTTGAGCGTCGCCGTATAGATGGGAATCCGACCCTCGGTGTGCAGAATCGACTTGAGCGGCTTGCCGAGTCCGGAGCTGCCCTCTCCCACAAACGGGAGCTGGTAGTGGAACCCGTCGTATGTGAGCGGACCCTCACGCTCCCACACCTTGCGCATGATTTCGATGTACTCGCGCAGACGCGTCAGCGGCCGGCCGTAACTGGCGCCATACCAGCCCTCGACCACCTGGGGCCCGGATGGGCCTAGACCGACGATGAAACGACCGCCCGATAGATGGTTAAGGGAGGTGGCCGTCATGGCCGCCATGGTGGGCGCGCGGGCTGGAAGCTGCATAATAGCTGTCCCAACCTTGAGTTTCTCGGTCTGGGCCAGGATCCATGCGGCCGGCGAAATCGCGTCGGAGCCATAGGCTTCCGCGGTCCACGCCGAGTCGAACCCGAGGCGCTCCGCGTGCTTGATGAAGTCCATATTCAATGTGAGCGTGCGACCGGAATAGCCGAGTACCAATCCTAGTTTCATTCGACACCTCGTGATCTCGTGACCAGCGGCGACCAAAACACTGAACCTTCACCTGGGCAAGCCTGTACGCCTCAGCGAGCAAGAGGCGAACTGGGTGCGACCCTGGCGCCCCGCTGCCTACCTCTGGACGCCCGGGCCGTGCGTGCAGAGGCCCGGGTCCGGCTGTGGGCTGCGGCGCTGGCGATTCCCGCCGCCCTGTGGTTGTTTTCGGTGAGCCGAGCGTGGCTGATGTGGGTGTTTGGGGGGGCGGCGCTTGCCTTTGGGGCACTGTGGCTTCGGCGCCAGCAGGCAGCCAGGCCCGAGGCACTGGACCCGACCGACAACCGGCTCGACTTGACCAGCGAGGGGTTAGCGGTCATCGCGGAGGGCGTCGGCCAGGGGGTGGCCTGGTGTAACGCGGGAGACATTTCTATCGACCATGATGCCCTGGTCGTGTGCGTCGCTCGCAAGGACGGCCCGGAACTCCGAATCGAACCGCAATACGGCTCCCTCGGCCTGCAGGAACTGGCGGAAACCATTTATGAATACTCGCGACGCGCGAAGGGGTGCGCCGGCGCCCAGGATGATTAGAATCAAGCGGGAACATGTCCGATAAGGAAGAAACAGACGGAAGCATCGTCACCAAGACCCGCACGCAGGCCAAGCAGCGGTTGCAGAAGCCACCGCTGTACCGCGTGCTGCTGCACAACGACGACTACACCACGCGCGAGTTCGTCGTGGATGTCCTGCGCCAGATCTTTCGGCGCTCCCAGGAGGACGCGGTCCGCATCATGCTGCACGTTCACCACAACGGTGTCGGCGTGGCAGGCGTGTACACGTATGAGGTAGCCGAGATGAAGGTTCGGTCCGTGGAGGTGCTCGCGCAGCAGCGCGAGTACCCGCTGATGCTCAGCATCGAGCCGGACGACGATTGACAACGATCCCGTGACTCTCCGAGGGGGCTGTCCCTCTCCACAAGCCGAGAAAGCCAACCACGATGCCCGACGACGTACCGCGCATACACACCGAGCTACAGGAGGCGCTCCGTAGAGCGTACGACGAGGCCCAGACGCAGCGCCACGAGTACGTGACCCTAGAACACGTGCTACTCGGGCTCATCGATGAGCCCGCCGCGGCCGACGCGATGAAGGCGCTCGGGGCCGACGTGAGGAACTTACGCAAGGAGCTCTACGAGTTCCTCGACACCAAGATGGAGAAGGTGCCCGAGGACATGGACGTGGGGGTGCAGCAGACCCTCGGCGTGCGGAGGGTGCTGCAACGAGCCGCCATTCACGTGGTGTCGTCGGACCAGGAGGTCATTCGCGGTACCGCCGTGCTGGTCCAGATGTTCAACGAAGAGGATAGTTACGCGGTCTACCTGCTCAAAAAGGCCGGCATCTCCCAATTCGACCTCAAGCGGTACGTCTCCCACGGCGTGGCCGGGCGTGGCGCCGAGCAGCCGGGACCCGGCGGTGGCATCGAGGCCGACGATGAGGACGAGCCCAGAGGGGATCCCCTGGAGGCTTTCACCACTGACCTGATCGTGGAAGCTGAAGAGGGCCGCATCGATCCACTCATCGGCCGCGCGCCGGAATTGCACCGCACGATGCAGGTGCTGTGCCGGAGGCGAAAGAACAATCCCATCTACGTCGGAGAGTCCGGCGTTGGAAAGACCGCCATAGCCGAAGGCCTGGCCCTGGCGATTCAAGAAAGCCGGGTGCCCGAGCCGCTTGCCAACGGCCGCATCTATGCGCTGGATATGGGTGCGTTGCTGGCAGGCACCAAATTTCGCGGTCAATTCGAAGAGCGCTTGAAGGGGGTCATCAAGGCGCTTGAGGAGACCGACGGCGCGATTCTGTTTATCGACGAGATCCACACGATCGTGGGCGCAGGTGCGACCAGCGGCGGTTCGATGGATGCGTCGAACATCCTGAAGCCGGCTTTGGCGAGCGGCAAGCTGCGGTGCATCGGATCCACGACCTACCAGGAGTACAAGCACATCGAGCGGGATCGGGCGCTAGCGCGGCGCTTTCAAAAGATCGAAGTCGCTGAGCCTAGCACTGAGGAGGCCGTAGAGATTCTCAAGGGGCTGCGCTCACGCTACGAGGAGCATCACGATGTGCGCTACGACGACGAGGCGGTCGAGAGTGCCGTCACGCTGACCGCCAAGCACATCAACGAGCGCTTTCTTCCAGACAAGGCCATCGATGTCCTCGACGAGACAGGCGCGCATGATCGTCTCATGCCCGAAGATGAGCGCAAGCACCGCATCACGACCGACGATGTCGAACGCGTCGTCAGCACGATGGCCAAAATCCCCGCCGCTTCCGTTTCGGCGTCAGAGGGAGACCGACTCCTGCGATTGGACACGGATCTCAAGGGCGTCATTTTCGGCCAGAGCGAGGCGATCGACAAGCTGACCAGCGCCATTCGACTGGCCCGCTCGGGGCTGCGCGCTGGCGACAAGCCGATCGGCTCGTTCCTGTTCGCGGGTCCCACGGGTGTCGGCAAGACCGAGCTGGCCAAGCAACTGGCCAAGGCCATGGGGGTCGAACTGCTGCGCTATGACATGAGCGAGTACGGTGAACGGCACACGGTTTCGCGACTGATCGGCGCCCCTCCTGGGTATGTCGGATTCGACCAGGGCGGCTTGCTCACCGATGCGGTGCGAAAGCATCCCCACTCGGTCGTGATCCTGGATGAGATAGAAAAGGCCCACCCGGATCTGTTCAATATCCTGTTGCAGGTGATGGACCACGCCACGCTCACCGACAACAATGGCCGCAAGGCGGACTTCCGCAACGTCATCCTGATCATGACGACGAATGCGGGCGCCTTCGAGATGAGCCGAGGAAGCATCGGGTTCGCAGGCGGCAAGAACGCCCCGATGAGCGGCGCCAAGACGGTGGATGAGACCAAAGCAAAGGGGGCCATCGAGCGCACTTTCTCTCCGGAGTTTCGAAATCGGCTAGATGCCTGGATCCTGTTCGCCGGTCTGACAGATGACGTCATCCTACGCGTGGTAGACAAGGAGCTGGGCCTGTTGCGCGCCCAGCTGGAGCCGAAGGCTGTCACACTGGAGGTCTCGGAAACGGCCCGCACCTGGCTAGCCAAAAACGGGTATGACCCGACCATGGGCGCTCGCCCCATGGCGCGCTTGATCGAGGATCAGATCAAGCGACCCCTGGCCGAAGCTCTGTTGTTCGGCGCCCTCAAGGAGGGCGGGGTGGCTCGCGTCACGGGCGACCCCAGGAGCGAGGCGCTCACATTGTCGTTCGAATAGTCGTACACGCCCCGACAGCGACGTGCATGGGAACCGCTTCGGCGCCAGGCCCCCCTTGCCCGGATCGTTCATCCAGCGTTTTGCCTCCCCCGCGATGGCAGGCGATCTTCGGTCGCTCGTCGCAAGCCGTGTGAAGCCGATTCCCTGCGCGATCCACTCGCGAGTTGGTGCATGATCCGGGCTAGCCCGGTTACCATTGTCAGCAACGTGATCGATCACCGTATCTATCGTGCGTTGTTCGCGGCGGGGGCACTGCTGCTCGTCGCGCACGGGGCCCTGTGGGGCTGGGTATTGGGAACACAAACGCCCGCCGCGGAGCCCCCGAACACCGAGCACCAAGCGGCCACCAACGGCGTCGATCGAATCTACTACCGGGTCACTACGGCGGAGGGGGCCAAACATGTCATCGACGTGAGCAAGTTCGATGCCGCCCAAGCGCTCCTGATCGCCACCGCGCGCTACGGCGACGGCGCGACCCTCTCCCGGATCGAACCCGGGGAGGCAGCGCGGGCAGCCACGCACGAGGCGTCCGCGATGGCAGCCCTTGGGGTTCCCGAGCTCGTGTGGCTGGGCGCTATCCTGATGGTGAGCGTCTGGTTCGTCGCAGCCGGGAGCGCCGTTCGAACGCGCTTCTTGCGGTTGGATGCGGTGTTGTCGCGTCTGACACCTCGCTTGGGATACAACGCGCGGCGCCTCATGGAGGAAACGGGCGTAGCGGACAAGGAGCTTCGCTCGACGCTCGAGACCATCAACGCGCGCTTGGGGACCGAGTTCGTGTGGGACCGCCGATACGGTGAGGTGGTCGACGCCCGGCTGTCTCACTTTGCCCTCGTGCTGCGATACTGCCCGCGGTGCAACACACCGACAGCAGCCCGCATCCGGGCGGACATGCTCGACGTACCGAGCTGTACGTCGTGTATGGCCCCTTTCCAGGGGCAGGAACTCGAGCACCAGCACGCGCAGATCGTGGAGCGCCTGCTATCGGAGGACCCGACTCAGGGACGGTCCCCGAAATCATCCCGCTTTTCCCTGGCCGTCTTCGCGCTATGGGTCGCCCTCCTGCCGCCCGCAGCGGTTGTCTATGCGCAAGGCAGCGCACGCAGACTCACATGAGAGCCATCGGACGACCGACGAAACGTAGGAAGGCTAGCAAAAACGAACGGACCCGACGCCGCCCCCCCCGCTCTGCGTCTCGCAGGGAGCATTCCCTCCCACCGCATGGGTGGGATTGTGGTTTACTTCTTGGCGAGCGAGGCGAGGGCAAACTAGCGCCGGCGGTCCTGCGAGGGGACAGATTGGACAACGGAACACATGCAGCAGAGGGGGCCAAAGTGCATGTCAAAGGGTGACGCGGGCAGCATCGACAACGCCGTTCCCACGGAAGCCGAAGGTCTTCGGTGGGTGCTCGATCAACTCCCCGCCCTTGTTTGGACCACCGACCGGGACCTCCGCTTCTGTTCTCCCCTGCAGTGGCACGTTGCAAAGATGGATGTTCCCGCCGAGGAACTCGAAGGCACCTCGGTTCAGAGCTACTTCGAGGACGACCAGGAGGCGGCCCTGGAACGACACCAGCAGGCCCTCGAGGGCAGGCAACTGAAGTATGCCTTCGTACGTGCTGGCCGTTACTACGACGCCGAACTCCAACCGCTACGCGACCGAACCGGAGAGATCGTCGGAGTGATCGGAGTAGCCCTGGACGTGACCCAGCGCAGGCAGCTGCAGGAGCAACTCCAGGCGGCCCAGAAGATGGAAGTCATCGGTCGCCTTGCGGGCGGCATGGCACATGACTTCAACAATGTGCTCACCATCATTGTCAGCTACGCCCAGTTTCTCCTCGATCGCTTCGAGCCGGGAGATGAGGCGTACGAGGATGCCGAGGTGATCGATGATGCCGCCAAACGGGCTGGGGCCCTGATACAGAAGCTCCTGGCGTTCAGCAGGCGGCAAGTGATGAAGCCCGACGTTGTTGAACTCTCGGAACTGGTCCGAGACCTCGAAAAGATGCTCGAAGGTTTGCTCGATGACAACATCGAGCTGGTCATGGCTCTCCACTGCGGGCCCACGACGGTGCGCGTCGATCAGGGCCAGTTCGAGCAAGCGGTCATCAATCTGGCGATCAACGCGCGTGACGCGATGCCAAATGGTGGCAAATTGATCATCGAGACCCGCGACGTGGAGCTGGATGAAGCATACGCCGAGACCCATGTTGCCGTAAGCGCGGGGCGCTACGCCATGCTGGCGGTATCCGACACCGGGATCGGAATGACCAAGCAGGTGCAGGCTCAGGTGTTCGAGCCGTTCTTTACGACCAAGGGGAAGGGCAAGGGGACGGGCCTGGGCCTGTCATCGGTGTACGGCATCGTAAAGCAGAGCCAGGGGAGCATCTGGCTCTACAGCGAACCAGGGCACGGGACGACCTGCAAGGTCTACCTACCCATGGTTGCGCAGCGCCCCAGCCAGCGACCTCGCCGCCTCAGCAGCCCGCCGCTGGAAAGCTCCCACGAGCGCATCTTGCTGGTCGAGGATGACGACAGTGTGCGGCGCGGAGCTCGGCGTACGCTTCAGAACCACGGCTATCGGGTCATCGAGGCGCGCAACGGCGGCGAGGCGGTGCGCATCTGCGAGCGAGACGAGTCTCAGATCGACCTGATGTTGACCGATGTAGTCATGCCCGAAATGAATGGCCCGGAACTGCGGGATCGGATCGCGACGATGCACCCCGAAACCCGAGTGCTGTTCATGTCGGGCTACGCAGAAGAAGCCGTCCGGCAGCACGGCGTGCAGACCGAGGAGACTACCTTCCTGCCCAAACCGTTCTCACCGCACATGCTTCTGCACCGCGTGCGGGAGGTACTGGCACCCACTGCAAAACCGCTGGAACGTTGATACCAAGACACGCGAATGTCATCCTATGATGGGGCCCCCGTGGGTCGCTCAAACACCATGGCCGCACGGATCCTGATAGTCGACGACGAGCGTGAACTTCGGATCGCGTTCAAGCGCATGCTGGAGAAAGAGGGCTTCGAGACCGATGTCGCCGAGTCGGCAAGCGAGGCCCTCGAATTGATCAGCCAGGCCTCGTTTGACCTGCTGCTGACTGACATCTCGATGCCCGGCATGGATGGACTGCAACTGCTCGGCGCCCTGAGGGAGCAGAAGGACCTCACCCCCGCCGTGGTGATTTCAGGTGTCGGCACGGTCGACCACGCCCTGCGGGCGGTCCGCCTGGGTGCGCTCGACTTTGTCGAAAAGCCGCTGCACGCAGAGCGGCTGATCATGACCGTGCGCAACGCGCTGCGGTACACCACTTTGGCGGATGCCCACGACCGCCTGCAGGCCGACATGGGGGTGGGTCGTCAGCTGATCGGCGAAGGCCCCGCCATGGCCCGCCTCAAGCGCTTGATCAGCAAGGTCGCTCCCTCGAATGGTCGCGTCCTGATAACGGGCGAAAATGGCACTGGCAAGGAGCTGGTAGCAGCTGCGATTCACGCCGGGTCTGTCCGCTCGCAAGCGCCGTTCGTCAAGCTCAACTGCGGTGCCGTTCCCGAAAACCTGGTGGAGAGCGAGCTGTTCGGGCACGAGAAGGGAGCCTTCACGGGCGCGGCATCCGCGCGCAAGGGTCGCTTCGAGTTGGCAGACACGGGCACGCTGTTCCTGGACGAGGTCGGAGACATGCCTCTTCCGATGCAGGTGAAGCTTCTGCGGGTGCTGCAGGAAGGCCAGTTCGAGCGCGTCGGTGGCAGCCGCACGATGACGGTCGATGTGCGGGTCCTGGCTGCCACGAACCAGGACCTTCCCGGCATGGTCCAGGAGGGCCGGTTCCGCGAGGACCTGTACTACCGCCTCAATGTGGTCTCCGTGCACGTGCCGCCGTTGCGCGAACGGGCTCCAGACATCCCCGCACTCGTCAGGAATTTTGCCCATGGGATGCGCCTCGATATTACCTCCGCGGGCTTCGCCGCCCTGCAGCGGTATTCCTATCCGGGGAACGTCCGGGAGCTGCAGAACCTGGTTGAGCGCTTGAGCATCCTCTACGGCGGGGAGCGCGTCGACGAGGAGCAGATCGAAAGCATCCTGCCAGCGGGCGACCCGCGCCGCCACTCGCCCACGGGCCTGTACAGGAAGGGCGAGAGCCTGCGCGACTTGCTCAAGAACGCCGAGCGCCAGATCATCACCGAAGCTATCGCCGCCCACGGGAGCAGCAAGACGGCGGCGGCTCAGGCCCTTCAGACCGAGCGCTCACACTTCTACAAAAAGTGCCGCCAACTCGGGATCGGCGACGACGAAGGCTAGCGCGCATCTCCAGTTTTCTCGCTCGAATGGGACGGCAACGGAACACGTGCAGGTGCTTCCGGCAGCTCCCTGAATGGTAGCGGCAGGGTAGGTTTCGCCACACGCAGTGGCGTGATTGACCACATCCTGGGTCAGAGCCGCATCCAAAAAACGCAAGAATTTGACTAGTTGTGTGGGCAGCGGTGTTCGGCACGGCAAGTGCAGTGACGCGGCTCAGAGGAGTGAGGCGCCCTGTGCCACTGCAGAGACGCCCTGCACACCCATGACCGACCTGCAAATGCATTCAACGCCCGTATCGGACCCGCTT
Organism: Myxococcales bacterium; assembly: GCA_028817905.1. Classification (GTDB taxonomy): domain Bacteria; phylum Myxococcota_A; class Polyangia; order Polyangiales; family JAFGIB01; genus JAPPOR01. Next base: position 1,271 of record JAPPOR010000846.1, on the reverse strand, counting down.
GCCTGGGATGGCTGGGAGTCCCGCTCGGAGGGTGACGTCCAGGCGCCGGCTCGCATTCTCGTAGTCGACGACGAGCCCATGATTCGGCGGATCCTCGAGCGCATTCTCTCCCGTGAAGGCCATCAGGTCGTCATCGAGCAGGATGGCCGGCACGCCCTCGCCGAGCTCGAACGACAGGATTTCGACCTCGTGATTAGCGACATCTCCATGCCCGACGGAGACGGTCTATCCATGATGGACGCGATGCGCCGTCGGAAGATCGACCTGCCGGTCATCCTGGTCACCGGAGTGCCGACAACCGAGTCCGCGATCGAGGCCGTACGACTGGGAGCAGTCGGCTACTTGGGCAAGCCCCTCAATCGGCTCGGCCTCCTACGGGAGGTACGCAGGGCCCTGCGGCTGCATGCCATCGCCCGGCTGCGCAAACAGGCGCTTGAAATGATGATGCGCGACAAGCGCACGTGGCCAACCGACCCCACTCGAGCCACCCTGAACCGACGCTTGAACCGCGCGATTGATGGACTGTACATGGTCTATCAGCCGATTGTCTCGTGGTCCGACCAGGCCGTGGTGGGCTACGAAGCACTGGTCCGTTCTCCGGAGCCCGGGCTGAGCGAACCGGGCCCGCTATTCGAAACAGCGGAACTCCTGGGGCGGGTTGACCAGCTGGAACGCGAAATCCACCTACGCAGCGTCGAACCTTTTGAACAGGGCAACGAGAGCACCTTGTTCGTGAACCTGCACGCCCAGGATCTCGTCGATGAGGCGCTATGTGAGCAGGACAACCCGCTAGCCAAGATGGCGGACCGGGTCGTGCTGGAGGTCACCGAGCGCGCTCAGCTTGAGGAACTCCGCAATACGGAAGCGCACATCGCTCGCCTGCGGGAAATGGGCTTTCGCATCGCGATCGACGACATTGGGGCCGGCTACGCGGGTCTCAGCAGCTTCGCTTTGCTCGAACCCGACCTGGTCAAACTGGACAAGAGCCTTGTGCGGGACGTCGACCAAGCCCCTGTGAAGCACAAGCTGATCCACTCGCTGGCAACCCTGTGCACGGACTTGAACATCCAGGTAGTGGCCGAGGGCGTCGAGACTCCACAGGAGCGTGACACGCTCCTGGACCTGGGTTGCGACCTGTTCCAGGGCTACCTCTTCTCTCGCCCAAAGCGCGACCTGAACAGCGCCGAAACATAGCAAGGGCCAGGCCCAGCCCTAATCCGCATCCATCACCAAATCACGCGCCCTCGCACAACTGCTCGACTCCGCAGCGC
>JAPPOR010000334.1 GCA_028817905.1 Myxococcales bacterium | reverse complement strand
ACCACCAGCACGAATATGTGTTCGTGGAAGCTCCCGAGAGGACAGAGAACTAGCTAGCGGCCAGCCTTGCGGCGGTCAAGCCGGTCAAGGGTCAGGGTAGTCGATCCCCAGGCGTTGAAACGCACGCCGGCCGCGGCTCGTGATCCGCAGGGCCCGTGGCTGGCTCGTTACGGCGACCCAACGCCGATTCGTCATGCGCACGAGCAGTTCGGCCCCGAGCGCCCCAGCCATGTGGGGGCGGCGTTCTGTCCAGTCCATGCATCGCAGGGCCGTCGCACGACGCGTGCGTTCCAGCGCGCCCACATCGATGTCGAATCGCTCGCTCAGCCAAGCGATACCGTGTCGGGTCACCCTGTAGTCGCGCTCACCCGATAGCGAGATGATCCGCTCGCGTACCAAGGCTTCGCACAACGCGACAGCAACCGCGCCCGCCAAGTGATCGTAGCAGGTGCGCGCGTGCGCGAGGGCGGCTTGCCTCGGCGATAGGGGCTGCGACCGTGGTGCGGGCCGGGTAGCGATCAGGCCGAGCGCCTCCAACGCACCACCCACGCGACTGTTCGCCAGGCGATAGTAGCGATGGCGGCCCTGTTTCTCGACCGCCAAAAGCTCCCCACGGAGTAGCTTGCTCAGGTGCATGCTGGCCGCTGCAGGGCTGATCTGAGCACGCCTCGCCAGCTCACCGGCGGAACGGGCCCGCCCGTCCATGAGCTCAACGAGCATCGCCGCGCGGCTCGGATCTCCGACCAACGACGCGACGTCCGCGATGGCAAATGCGTGGGTCACAGGAGCAGTCTAGGACGCAACGGGCACGTTTCAGCGAAGGCAGAAACATTGTGGGCACTTCTCGCGCTAGCGTTGGCCACATGATCACATGCTTCATTCGCTACCAACTCGACCCTTCCAAGCGCGCCCAGTTCGAGCAATACGCAGAGGCTTGGGGACGCATCATCCCGCGCTGTGGCGGGCGCCTGCTCGGCTACTTCATGCCCCACGAGGGCACGAACGACGTCACCTACGGCCTGGTCGGCTTCGTGGATCTGGCCGCCTATGAGCGCTACCGCAACACCCTGCGTCGCGATGCGGAGGGGCGAGAGAACTTCGCATTCGCCGAGCGGGAAGGTTTCGTCCTGCGCGAAGAAGGAACGTTCCTCAGGGGCGTTGAAGCCACGCTCGAAGCGCCACGCCTCAAAGCGGGAACATGACCGTGAGCGGCCGAGGGCCGAGACCTGGCTGCCGGAAAATGGTATCCATCGGGAGCAAGCTTCCAAGCAGAGGGGCGGATCACGATGCAACCATACCGGCTCTATGGCACGGAGATCAGCTACTTCACCGGCAAGGTACGCGCCTACCTGCGCTGGAAGGACCTGCCGTTCGTCGAGATCCCGAGCGACGCCTCCGTGTACAGCGAGGTGATCCTACCCCGCGTCGGGTTTCCCGTGGTCCCGGTCGTCGTGACGCCGCAGGACGAAACGCTGCAGGACACCACGGACATCATCGAAGCGCTGGAACAGCGTCATCCCGACCCCACGATCGTGCCCGGGACGCCGGTCCAGCGCCTGGTCGCGGCGCTGCTCGAGCTGTATGGCGACGAATGGCTGGTGATCCCCGCCATGCACTATCGGTGGCACCACAACCGCGAGTGGGCGCAGCAGGCCTTTGGACAGGTCTCGGCACCCGACGCGCCCCCTGAAACGCAGCGCGAGATCGGCGCCAGCCGCGCCGCCCCATTCGCGCGCGCGGCGGAGCGCCTGGGTGCAACCCCACCCATGCACGAAGCGGTCGAGGCCTCCTACGAAGCCCTCCTCGGCGAGCTGCAGGCCCACTTCGATGCGCACGACTACGTGCTCGGCTCGCGCCCATCCATGGCCGATTTTGGGCTGATCGGGCCGCTCTACGCCCACCTGTACCGGGACCCCAAGAGCGGCGAGCTCATGCGCCGCAAGGCGCCCGCGCTTGCGCGCTGGGTCGAGCGCATGCAGGACCCGCAGCACAAGGGCACCGGCGAATACCTACCGAACGACCGCGTGCCGCCCACCCTCTTGGCGGTGCTTACGCGCATGATGCGCGAGCAATTGCCCGTACTCGTCGACACTGCGACACAACTGCGGCGGTGGCTCGCCGAGCATCCTGGGGAGCGCATTCGACGCAAGATCGGCACCCACACCTTCGAACTGCAGGGAAGGCGCGGGGAGCGCATGGTCATGCCCTACAGCCTGTGGATGCTGCAGCGCGCCCGAGACGCCTATGTCCAGCTGGAGGGCCCCGCCCGCATCGACGCGGACGCGCTGCTTGCGGCAGTGGGCGGCGAGGTATTCAGCAACTTCCCCGACCCCCCACGACTCGCACGCGAAGGCATGAGTGTACGGCTCGCAACCAGTTGACGCATGGATGCCATGCGAATCGCCCCGACCCCTGGCGGTTCACGGAAACAAGCGCTAGCTGTGCGAACTGGCACGCAGTGGACGTAGCTCACCGCGACGATGTGCCTGCTCACGCAGGTGCTAGAAGGAGACAGTCCATGAACGAGTCCGCCCTCGAGTTGGAGACCTGGCACCTCATCACCATGTTCGCAACCGTGGGAGCGGGCATCTTCAGGTCCGACATCAAGCAGATACTGAACGCCTACGAAGCCGTCCGGACCCTGCGACCATGGATCGGCAAACGGGTCCACATCCGGGAAGCGTCGGGTGCATGGGAAGAGGTGACCATCCAGCACTACACCGTCCCCATCCCCTTCCTACGGGCGGGTGGCGTGACGGTCGTTCACGAAGACCCACCAGCGCTAGAGACGTTCGGGTTCGACCGCTGGGCCCACCAGCGAATCCGCAAGCCCAAGGCCTCGCCCGATCACTCACAACCGTTGGGTGGTCGTGAGTGACCCGAGCAAGGTTCTGGGGCGCCTCACCCCCTTATGGACCGAGCACGTTCCGACAACCATCGGCCGTCCTCCCAGATTCTCTGGCCGGTCGACACGGTGCCAAGTCAACAACTACAATCCCGTCTGTGAACGAACAGTCAACGATGGGATGAAGCCATGCTCGCATGCGTCGACGTAGACTATCGCGAGGACGAGTCAACCGCAGTCGCTGCCTGTGTGCTGTTCCACCGCTGGCAGGACGAGCTTCCGGCAGATGAGAAGACGGCCATCATCCCCTCGGTTGAGGACTACGTGCCGGGCCAATTCTTCAAGCGGGAGCTGCCCTGCATCCTGCGCGTGCTCGAAGGCGTTGGCGTGCCGCTCGACGCCGTGATCATCGACGGCTACGTATGGCTCGGCAACAGAGACCAACCAGGGCTGGGCGGACACCTCTATGAAGCACTGCAGAAGCAAGTACCCATCGTCGGCGTCGCAAAGACCAGATTTGCGGGCGCAACGCTCGCCGTCGAGGTGCTACGAGGCACGAGTGCCAAGCAGCTTCACGTGACCGCCGCAGGCATGGACGTCCAGGTGGCTGCTACAAGGCTGAAGTCCATGCACGGACCTTTCAGAATCCCGACCATGGTAAAACGAGCCGATCAACTCTGCCGCCGCCAGCCCAGCACGACATCGACTCGTCCTTTGTGAGCCTCAAGGGGGGTCCCCCGCGCTCATCCAGGGGAAGCGCGGTACCACCTGCCCGAGTTGTCGAGCAACGGTATTCTGCCGAGCATCGGACAGGCCGCTCGAACGCGAGCAACCACTTGAGGGCTCCAGTCCTTGGGCGAAATCGCAAACGTTCGGTTGCGCACCTTGCCCCGCAACGACACTTCCAGAATCAGCGTCGGGCGCTGGTGATCATTTGGCCACCGCACATAGCATGCCCAGGCGCTGTAGCGCCGGTCCATGAATGGACCACCTACAATGACTTGGTCATGTGAAAAGCGGAGGACACGCCTTGTCGAAAATCGACGCCACGCACTCAGCGCCATCAGGACACCACCGGTCAGAGCCATGACCCCTGCGAGCCCACGCCAGCCGGCGTCCACCACCGCGATACCGGCTCCCAGGACATCACTGGACTGAAGCGCCTCCCACATGCTCTGAAGTGTCCGCCGCGCGGAACGACCACCGCCCAAGATCCAGATCGCAGCGAGTGGCGGAAGAACCACGATCTCAACGGGCCGCGTCGCGAGTCGAAGCACCACTGCCGACGCCGAACGACTCTCTGCATTTCGGCGCCCGGTCACCTTCCAGAACCTACCATGGAACGCTGGCATCTGGCGGATCCGTCCCCCACAGGCGGATCGCCCCAGGCGGCTCGGTCCGACCCACAGGAGACTCTGTCCCCACCCCCACCCCGCCGCCAAATCCGAAGGCTCATACGCTCAAGAGGTCGGGCGGGTGAACCACCCATTACCCACAGTTCCGCGGCGCCGGC
>JAPPOR010000122.1 GCA_028817905.1 Myxococcales bacterium | reverse complement strand
TGCGGAGTCGAGCAGTTGTGCGAGGGCGCGTGATTTGGTGATGGATGCGGGCTAGGGACGTGACCCCGAGCGCGATCCGGGATATCGACCCTGGGCGACTCGTTGCGGGTCGCCTGCTTTGCGATGGGCTACGCTTCTCTTTCAGCCTGCGCTCAAGATCTTGAGCGAACTGGCCAGCTAGTACGTCTTGAGCACGAGATCGACTCTCATCTCGAGGCGGCCGAGATCCAGCGGCGCACCTATGCCGCGGGCGGTCCTGCGATCATGTTCTGCCGCGTGCGCGGCTGCCGCTTTCCGCTGGTCTCCAACCTATTTGGGACGCTGGAACGGGCGCGCTTCATCTTCCGCGACGCGCTCGAGGGGGTCAGGCGGCTATTCGAGCTCAAGGTTGATCCCAGTCGTCTGGCCCGCTCTCCCATACGCTACTTGGGAGTTCCGCGCACGCTGTTGGCCGCGTTGCCGTGGCGTGTGTCGCGCGCACCGGTGCTGGCCAATCAGATCTCCGTTGCGGAGCTACCGCACGTGACCTGCTGGCCGGATGATGGTGGCCCGTTCATTACGTTGCCGCAGGTGTACACCGAAGCGCCGGACCGTCCGGGCCCGGCGCGCTCGAATCTCGGAATGTACCGTGTACAACTGGCGGGCAATGACTACGCGGCGGGGACCGAGGTGGGCTTGCACTACCAGATCCACCGCGGAATTGGAGTTCATCACGCCGCTGCGCGCGCGCGAGGGGAACGCCTGCCGGTACACGTATTCGTAGGCGGCCCCCCTGCCATGACGCTCGCGGCCGTTATGCCGCTACCAGAAGGGCTACCCGAGCTCGCATTCGCAGGTGCCCTCAACCGTCGGCGGGTCCGACTTGCTCGTCCGCCTCACGCTCCCCGAGGCCCGAGCGTAAGCGCTGAGGCGGACTTCTGTCTGTGTGGCTACATCGATCCCACCCGTACCTTGCCAGAGGGGCCGTTCGGCGACCATCTGGGCTACTACAGCCTGGTCCACGAATTTCCGGTCATGACGGTGGAGCGCGTCTATCACCGCACGGACGCCGTGTGGCCGTTCACCGTGGTCGGGCGCCCCCCTCAAGAAGACACGACCTTCGGGGCGCTCATACATGAGCTCACGGGTCCGGTGGTTCCCACGTTGGTTCCCGGTGTGCTTGGTGTCAATGCCGTGGATGCGGCGGGCGTGCATCCGCTGCTGCTGGCGGTTGGTAGCGAACGCTACACGCCCTATGCCGATAACCCCGAGCCACAGGAGCTGCTGACCCAGGCCAATGGGATTCTTGGCCAGGGCCAGATGTCGCTGGCCAAGTATCTGCTGATCGTCGACGGGGGTGCCGGTGACGTGGACGTTCACGACATCGAGGGTTTCCTGACGCGGCTGCTCCGTCGCTTCGACCCACGTCGCGATCTGCACTTTCACACGCGCACAACCATCGATACCCTCGATTATTCGGGGCGTGGCTTTAACCAGGGCAGCAAGCTCGTGATCGCGGCCGCAACCCGGGATCTACGGGAGTTGCCGGGCCATTTGCCAGCCGAGCTGCCGCTGCCCGCGGGCTTTTCGAACCCCACGCTGTGCATGCCAGGGGTCGTCGCCGTCTCGGGCCCACCCTACAGGGTCGCTTCCAACGGCTCAGACGGGTGTGTCGCTGGCCTGTGTGAGGCTTTGGGGCGCGAGCACCCGATCAATCGGTTTCCGCTCGTCGTCGTGTGCGACGATGCCGAGTTCTGTGGTCGCAACCAGAACAACTTTCTTTGGCAGACCTTCACGCGCTCGAACCCGGCCGTGGACGTGCATGGAATCGGTTCGTTCACCGAGCACAAGCACTGGGGTTGTATGGGGAGCGTAGTGATCGATGCTCGCTCCAAGCCGCATCATGCACCGGCCCTGATCGAAGACCCAGCGGTTTCGTCGCGAGTTGATGCGCTTGCCGCGCCGGGCGGCCCCCTGCACGGCGTCTTCTAGCGGTCGGCAGCCTATGGTCTCAACGGCACGCTTCGATTCCCGCTGGAGTGCACTCTCGTTTGGGGTGCTCATGCTGATGTTCAACGTGTTTGCCATCAGTCGTGCGATGCCAATCAATACGTATCGCCGCATCAACGATGAACATCTGTTTGGAAACTACGATCGACGTGTGACCCGGATATACGATCGCGCCAAGAAGCGCACCACACAGCCGTTTGCAGAAGTGCGTGATCATGGATTGTTCCATGACCGCAATCCCGGCATGTTCATGTTGATCGCTGAACTCTGGATCCGGGCTGGGGTTCGAACGCCGACACCGATGCAGCTCGTCTCCGTGTTGATGTTCAACGTGGGGCTATTGTTCATGTTCGGGTTCTTGCGAGTCACATTTGGGCGCGACGGCCCAGCGCTTTTTGGGGTGGCGTTCATGCTGACGACACCCTTCCTGCTGTATCATTCTTCGTCGCTCCATCACGAGCCGTACGCTTTTCTAGGTGTCCAGGGCTGCCTTTATGCGTTTGCGCGCTATCTGCGGGATGGGCGCTCGCAGCGCATGCTGTTTCTGGCGTGTGCGACCTACTTCGTGGCCTGCCTGAACTACTGGATGTACTACGTCTCCACCTACCTGTTGCTGCTAGCACTCGCCTGGCGTGCCGGGCAGCTGCGTGTTCGGCTGGCGGTCGTCCTGTCGCTGCCGCCGCTGTTGGGGGCTGTGACGACCTTGCTGCAAGCGGTCTACAACCGGGGGCTTGGGCCGGGGCTGTTCGCGGTGGCGGAGATGGCGGTTGCGCGCTCGGGTGACTGGCGGCTTGAAGGTTCCAATTGGAACACGAAGCGGGTCTTCGTCGACGAGGCCGTGATGGCTCGATATCCGCAGATCGTGCTCCATCGCGTTCGGGGGATGATGGGCTATCCGCTCGGAGCCCTTGCGAGTGCTCTGGGGTTGGCTGCCGTGCTTCTGGCCCGGCGGGGCCGACCTTGGGCCTGGCTGCTGGTGGTCGGCCTGGCAGCGCTATCCTGGAATCTGATCATGGTCCAGCACACGGTGATTCACGAGTTCACCGGTATGTTCGGGCACGCTGGCTGGATGATTGCGGTGTGCGCGTTATTTGCTGAGTTGCTGGTGCGCGCCGATACCGATGCGAAGGGGGCATTCTCCCGTTGGGGTGCGCGTGTGTTGGAGCCTTGGGGACGTCGCGCCCTTGTGGCCGGCAGCATCGCTTGCCTGTGCTGGGGCCTGTCGCAACACTACCTGCCCAACGCACGACTCTACGTTCGGAGCCTCGCACGACATGGGGTCGGTCAGACACCGGCACGACCCTGGCAGTGGTGAGCGTTGCCCGGATCACTCCTGACATCCACGCCGCCTCGGATCGCGCGCTGGGCGCGGGGCGTGTTTCGAGGTAGAAGGCTGCCATGGCAACGCTCGAGAATAAGAATGCAATCATTACGGGTGCCGCGAGCGGTATTGGGCGCGCCAGCGCCCTGGCGTTTGCGCAAGCGGGGGCCAAGCTCGTACTGGCGGACATCAACCCTCTTGACGACGTGGTCGCCCAGATCGAAGAGGCTGGCGGTCAGGCGGTCGGGATTTCGGGCGACGGGAGCGACGAAGGCCACGTCCAGGAGCTGGTCGAGACTTGCTGTCAGCGCTATGGCGGCTTGCATGTATTTTTCGCCAACGCGGGCATGGCCGGGGACTTCTTCCCAATCCTCGACGAAACGCGCGAAAGCTGGCAGCGGGTGTTGGAGGTTAACCTGATCGGGCCTTTCCTCGCGGTTAAGTACGGTGGGGCGAAGATCGCAGAGGCAGGCGGTGGGTCGATCGTGCTGACCGCGTCCGTGGCGGCCCTGCGTGCTGCCGCCGGCCCAGCCGCGTACAGTGCGAGCAAGGCCGGCGTCGTCAGTTTGGCCCAGGTCGCCGCCAGCCAGCTCGGCGACCAGGGTGTGCGCGTCAACGCGATCTGCCCCGGATTGATCGAGACCGGCATGACGGCGCCCCTGTTCGAATACGCCAAGGCAGCAGGTCGCGAGGACCGCATCGGCAGGTATTGCCCGATGCAGCGCGCAGGGCAGCCAGAGGAGATCGCCCGAGTGGTCCTTCATCTGGCGAGCGATGACGCGAGCTACCTGACCGGTCAGGCAATCGCAATCGACGGCGGCCTATGCGCGACCCACCCGTTCTCCCCGAAGAGCGGGAGCTAGTATTAGCGGGCTCCGCCCCAGTCCAAGGGGCATGGAACCCCGTCCCCGTAGATCGCAGGACGCCTTCACGACGAGTCTGCGTGAAGCAAGTGCGGCCGCCGCCCATCACTGCCCGGAGCACCACGGGTGCGACCTAGTCCCCTTGACCCGCGGCGTATGGCAGCACGAACCACGTCGACCGAACTTGA
>JAPPOR010000295.1 GCA_028817905.1 Myxococcales bacterium | reverse complement strand
TCGACTGGTGCCGCCTATGACAAGGAGGTTCACAGCACGATCCGGGCGTCCTACGCTAGCCACTACCGCCGCATGATGGGACCGCTTCTTGCTACGCTCGAGTTTCGATCGAACAACGTCCTTCATCGGCCCGTCATCGACGCTCTGGAGCTGCTGCAAGCCCACCGAGATAGCAAGCAGCAGTTCTTCGCGTTGGACGTGGGCGTGCCGATCGAAGGCGTCGTCAAGGCATCTTCGCGCGACATCATCATCGAGAAGGACGCGAACGGTGGCGATCGGGTCAACCGCATCAACTACGAGATTTGCGTTCTTCAGGCGCTCAGAGAGCGCCTTCGCACGAAGGAAGTGTGGGTCGTCGGTGCCGATCGCTACCGGAACCCGGACGACGACCTCCCCGCGGACTTCGAGGTGAAGCGCGAGACATACTACGCCGATCTCAAGCAGCCGCGCGGCGCGGCCGAGTTCGTTGCAGGACTCAAGGGCGCGATGGCGGAGTCGCTGTCCGCGCTCAATGACGAGCTCCCGACGAATCGCACGGTGCAGATCGTCGAGCGAGGCGGCAAGTCGCGAATCAGGCTCTCGAAGATAGAAGCCCAGCCTGACCCCGTGAACCTTTCGCGCCTCAAGGGGGAAGTGACCCGGCGCTGGCCGATGACCAGCCTGCTCGACGTGCTCAAGGAGACCGATCTGCGGGTCGGATTCACCGACCACCTCGAGAGCGTCGGCGACCGAGAGGTCATCGACAGAGACGACCTGCAGAAGCGGTTGCTGCTGTGCCTCTACGGCCTCGGGACCAACACGGGGCTCAAGCGGGTGAGCGCCAGCGATTCGGACATCAGCTACAAGGACCTGCTCTACGTCCGCCGGAAGTACATCCGCAAGGACTCCCTTCGTGCCGCGACCGCTGCGGTGGCGAATGCCATCTTCCGAGTGCGGAACCCCGAGATCTGGGGCGAGGGTACGACCGCTTGCGCCTCGGATTCGAAGAAGTTCGGCGCCTGGGACCAGAACCTCATGACCGAGTGGCACATCCGTTACGGCGGGCGCGGCGTCATGATCTACTGGCACGTGGAGAAGAAGTCCGTTTGCATCTACTCGCAGCTCAAACGCTGCTCGTCGTCAGAAGTTGCCGCGATGATTGAAGGCGTCATGCGGCACTGCACGGAAATGACCGTGGAGAAGAACTACGTCGACAGTCATGGGCAGAGCGACGTGGCGTTCGCGTTCTGCCACCTCCTCGGCTTCGACCTCATGCCGCGGCTCAAGGGCATCTCGAAGAAGAAGCTGTACCGCGTCGAAGCCGGCAGCCCCGGAGACTTCCCGGAGCTGCAGCCCGTTCTCACCCGCCCCATCAACTGGGACATCATCGCCCGGCAGTACGACGAGATGGTGAAGTACGCGACAGCGCTCCGACTAGGGACTGCGGAGACCGAGGCGATCCTCCGTCGGTTCACGCGCGACAACCTGAAGCACCCGACCTACCAGGCGCTGCTCGAACTCGGGAAGGTGAAGCGGACCATGTTCCTCTGCCGCTACCTGTCGTCGGAGGCGCTGCGCCGCGAAATCCACGAGGGTCTCAACGTGGTTGAGCGCTGGAACGGGACGAACGGGTTCATCTTTTTCGGCAAGGGCGGCGAGGTCGCGACCAACCGGCTCGAGGACCAAGAGTTATCGGTTCTGAGCCTGCACCTGCTTCAAGTCGCGCTGGTGTACGTGAACACGCTGATGCTTCAGGATGTGCTCGCGGAAAAGGAGTGGCTAGCTCGGATGGCGGACGAGGACTTCCGGGCGCTGACCCCGCTCATCCACAGCCACGTCAACCCGTACGGCACCTTCGAGCTCGACATGGACAAGCGGTTGCCCCTGGACGCACCAGCGGTTCTGGCGTCATGACGACTTTCTACTTTTTACGAAACGCGTTTTGTGTAAAAAGCGTCTGGGACCCTGCTCTGGGTCCAGCAGGGGGAGGCGGATATGCGAAGGACTGTTCCGGGGGTAGATGGTACGCCGATGACTAACGCCATGGCGTCCCTCAAGAGTAAGCTACTGTACATCACCGTGCTGTTCGTTGTCGCAGCTACCGCAGCCTGTGGAAGCAAGGACACCACCGCCGAGAAGCTCGATGTAGAAGCCACTGGAGACGGGGACTCCGGTGATGGCGATACCGGTGATGGCGATACCGGTGATGGCGATACCGGTGATGGGGACGGCGCCGGGGATGGGGACGGCGCCGGTGATGGCGATACTGGCGGCGACGGGGACGGCGCCGGTGATGGCGATACTGGCGGCGACGGGGACTCGGCTGGCGATGGAGACAGCGATGTGGAAGCCTGGGAATCCCATCTACTCGACGATGTCGAAGCATCCGATCAGCTGCTAGTGTCGCCGGAAGGGAAGATGGCTGTCGTCTCAGCTATTGCTGACAACGGTTTCACCAGTGCTTGGGTCACGTACTTCGACGGTGAATCGTGGCACGACCCGGAGCTCGCCGAGACCGAAAGCGGTCATGTTCTCGATGTCGCAGGCGCAATATCTGCCGAAGGCGACGTCTTGATTGCCTGGGTGCAGGAGGACGAAGCCGGACACCATCACCTATTTCTGCGAGCACGACTCAGCGACCACAGCTGGGGCGACGTGGTCGAGTTCCCTGTAATGGGTCTGATTTCTTCATTAACGGGCGGCCCAGTTGTCGGCGGACACATCAGCGTTGCCTACGCTGGTGACGGGAGTACGTATCTCGCATGGCCGAGCGGCGACCTGTTCGTCACGCGGCGTGACAGCAACGCGAGCGCATGGACCAGCCCAGAGAACCTCGGTCAGACACAAGGCCCAGGGCCGACAATTGTAAGCAACAGCAGCGGCGGTGTTGGCATCCTTGCGGAGGGACCTTGCGTCACCGCTCGCACAAGCGGCGGCTCATGGAGCCAACACCATTGCCTAACCGGGGGCATGTACTCAGGCAACATAAACCCCAAACACAGGCATCTCTGGATCGACGATAACGGTGACATCACGCTCGCCTGGCTCACCCGAGAGCGAAGTAGCAAGCCTGCGAGCGTGATGGTTAGCTATTCGAATGTGGACGACTTTGAGTGGAGTGATCCAGAGGATGTCGACGCAGATGACTTCGGGCCAGCAGACCAACTGGCCGCAACCAGACTTACCGGTAGCGATGCCGCGCTTACCTGGGTGCAGACCAGTGGTTTTGACACGACGCGATGGGCGCGCGCGTACGTTGGCGGCGAATGGCTGGACCCCATCGAACTGCTGCCCAATGCTCCCGACGAGCTGACCAGGAAGAGTCCGCCGACGTCCTGGTGGGTGGCACCGGTGCCGGGTCACGGCTTTGGGGTTTCATGGATCACAAGCTCAGGTCGAAGTGCGCCATTCGTCTGGTATGCAGCGATCGACGGAGTCGCGGGAACCTTTGCAGCTCCGGAGCTTGTCTGGTCTCCGCCCGAAGGTGATCCCATGCCGACCTACCTGCGCGACCGCGAGCAAGCAATGACATCCTCGGGGCTCGAGCATGTAGCGATCCAAATGGGGCGAAGGGTCTCATACCGCTGACCCACCAGCTGTCATTTTACAAAAAGCGTCTTTTGTAAAAAGACGGAGGGCCCACGTGCCCTGAACACCGGGGTTTGAACGCGTCGGAGAACACCCGCTCACGATGGCCAGCCGGCGAAATGTAAAGAGTTCACGCGGAACGACCGCCGATCTGCACGAGCGAGACAAGGACTTCCTCGACGAACCGGAGGTCCAGAAGCTGCTCGACGCAGCGAAGAAGGGTCGCCACCGCGTTCGCGATCACCTGCTCCTCCTCATGATGTACCGGCATGGGCTTCGCGTGAGCGAGGCCATCGCCCTGAAGGTCAAGGATGTGAACCTCCGGCAGTCCCGGCTCTGGGTCCAGCGCTTGAAGAACGGACTGTCCGTCGAGCAGCCGATGCCTGGCGACGAGCTGCGCGCCGTGAAGCGCTACCTGCGCGAGCGTGACAGCAAGCTGCCTTGGCTTTTCCTGAGCGAACGCGGGCAGCCGATGACACGGCAGGCGGTCAATTACATCGTGAGCGCGGTAGCTGCCCGCGCTGGGCTCGAAGGCGTCCACCCCCACACCCTCCGGCACTCCTGCGGCTTCTACCTGGCGAACCAGGGCTACGACCTCCGACTTATCCAGGACTACCTGGGCCACCGCGACCCAAAGCACACCGCCCACTACACCCGAGTCGCAAGCATCCGATTCGAGGGGCTCTGGAGGTCCTGACAACCCACAAATGGCGGCTCATGACACGAACCCTGGTTCTGGGCCTGTTAGGAAGGCTTCGCTGTTCAGGCTGAGGTCGGTGAGGATGGCAGGGGGGG
>JAPPOR010000892.1 GCA_028817905.1 Myxococcales bacterium | reverse complement strand
GCCCGCGACCCCGATCGCCGCGTGAAATCACCTTCCCCAGTTCTCACGAAGAGCCGAAAATACGGGGAGCATTCCCGTCGGTCGTCGAAAGCCCTGTGAAGCCGAAACCCTGCGCGATCCGAACGCCGAAGTCGTGAATGATCCGGGCTAGCTCACGCGACCCACTGCCAACCTAGCGATCGCCAGGTGACCAGCGACTGGGCCGCAGGGACACGGTCGCTGGCGTGAGTAGCCTTGTAGGCAAGGCTGGCCGCTTCCGGCTCGACCCCGGCAGCCCTGGCCACCCGAGCGAAGTCACCCAAGGTCAGGTCACCGGGCAGGCACGACCGCAGTGCCCCCTCGTCCAGCAACGCTTGGCCAAATGATAGGGCTGCAAGGCCCAGCGGCCCGTTGGAGCCTCGCGGGGCCAGCAGGTGAGCGAGACGGTACACGAAGCGATCTTCGGCATCACAGTCAGCCTCGAGCAGATCAGGGTCATTGAACCAGGCCATAGGGTCCCTCCGGTTAGAGCATCGGGGTATCCATCGGCCACCGGACCAGGCGATTGCGCCCTGCTGACGCGCTTGCTCCCCGCACGGGTCAGGGGGAAGATCCGCCGTGGACCACACTGGTCGGCGCAGGCTGGTCAGTGCGTTGGCGGACTCGATCGCGCAGGTTCCGCCCTCCTTGGACCCGACCTACGAGCTCGGCTACTGTTAGCAGGTCTCCAAGTCGGCGTTCAGAACCATGGACATCTACCACATCTGGTGTGACCTCAAGCCGGAGGTCTCCGACGTGCAATTCGTGGAAGCAGTGCACAGATACCTCGGCAAACTCGTCGAAGCCGAGCAAGTCGGGGCGTACCGCATTTGCCGCCGCAAGCTGGGTCTTGGTCCTACAGACTTGGGCGAGTTTCACATCTCGATCGAAGTTCGGGACCTGGCGCAGCTCGACGAGGCATTCCGTGAGGTATCGTCGCGAAGCGACCCCGTCGAGTCGTTCCACGCAGCCGTCAACCAGTCGGTCATGAACCTGACATTCGCGCTCTACCGAGATTTCCCAGATCCCCACCGCAAGCGGGGCCAGGAGAAATTCTAGGGGGCCAAGCCTGGCATGGCTGCGCCGGCAGCTGGTGGACCACCGCCTTGGGACGAAGGCGCGAAGAGCAGATCCCAAGCAGAGCCCGTGATGCCCGTGTGCTGGTAGGGGAGGGGCGCGGTTGTCCCGGGGATCGTGCGGGGCACAGGCAGTTGACCCTCCTTGACAAATGCGAAGCCTTGAAGCTCCGCCAGGCCGTAGTCAACGGCCTCGCTACTGTACCATTCGCGTGCCCGCATACGCCGAAAGATAGCGCGCATGCGTTCCTTCCAGCCGCTGGAGATCGCCCCCTTCTGGTACATCGAGTGATACCGCTTGGGCGCGGGCAAAATGGTCGAAAGGAATACTGCTTCGGCGGGCGAGAGGTCAGACGGAAGGCGCTTGAAATAGTACTGGGCGGCGTGCTTGATGCCGTAAACGGCCGGTCCGTACTCAATCACATTGAAATACAGCTCTAGAATGTCCCGTTTGTCCATTACGCGTTCGATCCACCAGGTTAGCAGCGCCTCCTGGACCTTGCGGGCAAGGGTCTTCTCGCGATGCAAGAAGATGTTCTTCACGAGCTGCATGGTGATGGTGCTGGCACCCACCACATAGCGTCCCTCGCGCAGATTGCGCACGAGCGCGTTGCGAATATGGAATGGGGAAAAGCCCTTGTGATTGAAGAACTGGGCATCCTCGTGTGCCAGGACAGCGTGGACAAAGAAGGGGCTGATGTCCTCCAGGTAGGCCCAACGCATCGTGCCCGGACCGGTTTCCATTTCGAAAATCTCAGCGTCCGGCTCAACAACGCTGTGGATGAACGGCATCCGAAAGCGCCGAAGGTCCGCCATTGGCGGCATATCGACGAAATCGCACCCGTCCTTGACCTCGAGTTCCAACTCGGCGGCATCCAACTCACGGGAATCGAGCCGCAGCCGCACTCCCCCGGAGATGCGACCCGACCAGGAAGCCTGTGAAAGCTCGCCAAGCAGCGCGGCAGGCGCGGACTTGATGACCTCTTCGCACGGCGCTCGTGGCACTGTCACGTCCAAATTCATGACGTAGTGGTCTGGCGCCCACTCCACGGCGCCTGCGAGCTCAGCTTCGGCGCGACCGGCCGAGGCGGCCGCTTCATCGATCTCCAGGCGCCGCTGGAGCGGCAAGAAGCGCGCCGCACCCGAGAAGTTCAACTCTTCAAACACGACCGGCTCGGGGGCCACACGCTCCGCGTTGATGCCAACCGAGCGCACCCGCACGCTCCCTTTGGCAGCGACTTCGGAGACGCTCTTAGTCGCCACCGTTAGCTCAGCATCGATACGACTCGCATCCGGCTCGTACCAGGGAATTCCAGGCAGGACTGGCACGACCAAGGACAGGGGCAGCGAGTCCAATTTGACCGTTCCGTCCACGCGCAGGGGGGCCCGTGACATCACCAGCTCCACCTCGAGCCGCCCATCGGTGGCCCCATGCCCTCGAACACCTAGTTCCAGACGACCGGCTTCGGTGCGCTCGAGACGGCCCGAAAGCGCGGTCATGAGCACCTTGTCGCCCTCTTCACCGGTAGACAGCACATGTCCCTGGGTGACCGCGCACCTCGATCCGGCTTCCAGCCTTGTAAAGGGATCGAGGCTAAACCCCGGTGGAGCGGCGGCCTGCAGGCCAGGTGGTTCCAGCTCGGCCTCCCTGGTCTTGGCTCCATCCCCGTCCTCTGGCGCCTGGTCGACCCCGGGGGCCTCCGCGGGCGCCAAAGGAGGGTGTGCAGGATCGAGCGACGCCGAAGCGCCCTTGGAGCTCGCACCTTCCAGCTCCGGTGGCGGCGCGTCGACATCCACGAGACGCCGTAGACGAGCCCGCAGCCGCACCGGATGCTGGGGGGACGAGCGCTCCCGCCTCAAGCGTACCAACGCATCGCCGACCTCACAGGAATGCAGCACAGTCTGGCCAGCCTCGGACCGACCCACCTCGAGTGCGAACGCGTCCAATTCTACAGCCGCCGCCTCGCCCCCACCGAGCCGTACGTTCGCGTTGTCGACAGCCAGGCGGCCACCTGCCAGCTTCACTCGGCCAGCCTCGAGCTCCACCAACGAGCCGGCGTCGTCGCGCGCCGCCAGGGCCAATCTCCGGACCACCACCGGCGGGCGCGGCGCGCGCGGACCCGTCATACCTCGTTGGGCAGACTGCCCCGGGTGTTTCCCAGCGGACCCGCGCTTAGCTGCTGACAGTCCCCGCTCGAGCAGCGATCGATGGCCATCGGAGCCGATCTCGAGCTCAACCGTAGGGCCAACAACTACTACGCGGGTGACCGCCGCCACTCGCTTGAGTGGCAGATCGAACAGCGATGCATCCAGCTTGATCCGGGCGACCGAAGCCTTCACGCCACCAGCGGGCGAGCGCAGCGTGACATCGTCGAATGTGATCTCGCCAAGCCCGACCGAGGCCTTGCGGGCAGCAAACGCCAGACCAGTCTTGGCAGCGATGACCCTCGCAGCCTGTAACTTCGCAAACCCTGGCAGCCACAACCAAGCAACAACTGCGAGGCCGACCAACCCGCCCCCGAGGGAGGCAGCGATCACTAGCTTGGCGTGGGTGCGTAAATGCTGGAGAAGCGAGCCGACGTCCATCCCAAATGGCCCTGGACGCGCCAGTATGACACTCCGACCGTGGAACGGAAATGCCCGCATCCAAAAGAAAAACCCCGATCCTGATCGGATCGGGGTTTTAGAGTTAATCCCGGCAGCGTCCTACTCTCCCACGCAGCTTCCCACGCAGTACCATCGGCTCTAGAGGGCTTGACTTCCGAGTTCGGGATGGGATCGGGTATGACCCCTCTGACATCGCCACCGAAAACTTTCGAGAGCACCACAAATCCAACGCGTGGCGTCGGGCACAGACCACAAACATATTGCGAGGCTGGCAGCGTCACAGATTCCGCTGTGACCTTCTTGCTCCCAACCCTGACCTCCAATCGGTCAACGCTAGCCTTAGAGAAAGGAAAAGCCGCACGGCCGATTAGTACCAGTTAGCTCCATGCATTGCTGCACTTCCACACCTGGCCTATCACCTCCTCGTCTAGAAGGGGCCTTTAGGGACCGAAGTCCGGGATACCTAATCTTGAGGCCGGCTTCCCGCTTAGATGCTTTCAGCGGTTATCCGTTCCGTACATGGCTACCCGGCTATGCTGCTGGCGCAACAACCGGAACACCAGAGGTACGTCCATTCAGGTCCTCTCGTACTATGAACAGCTCCTCTCAAGTATCCTACGCCCACGGCAGATAGGGACCGAACTGTCTCACGACGTTCTAAACCCAGCTCGCG
>JAPPOR010000708.1 GCA_028817905.1 Myxococcales bacterium | reverse complement strand
AGTCAGCGTTTCGTGGGCGTTTGCGTCAAGTTTGATCGCGTTGCCTCGAATGGAAGCGTCTGGACAAGGTCGTTAGCGCCGCATGCCCTCCTGCTCCATCATTTCCATCACTGCGGCGGCGATCCTCTCGTTTGCTGCGCGGGTGGGGTGGATGCCATCTACAAAGCTCCCCATGACCAGATCGGTGGTCTCGAGCCGGTGGCATCGGATGGGTCCCGACTCGCAGATCTCCGCGACGGGTCTCATCGCCGGCCGCGCATCGTCGGGCGTGCTCCCCGCGTCACGGGAGTAGTTGATGTAGAGCACGTTCTGGACGCCGTCGTTGGACATCTCGGTCCACAGTTCGTTCAGGCCTTCGACAAGGGCCTCCACGTACCGCTGGCATTGCTCCCTCGTATCACAGCTGTACCCACCCAGCAGAATATCGTTGCCGCCGCCGGTCATGACTACCGTCTTGATATCGGCATTGGCCCGCTTGGCTCGAGCGTACTGCCCAGGAATCACCCCGTTGAGAAACTGCGTGCCTGAGCGGCTGTAGTTCCGATATTGCTTTCCGGCGCGTCGCAGGGCGCCTTCGATGCCTCCACCGCTGAGGGCATAGTCCATCCAGGAATCGCCGATCGTCACCACGTCGCTACCATCTCCCTCGCCGTAGTCCATCGGCGTAGCGGGCGGGTCGGCGACCTCGGGAAGCATCTGTGGATCCTCGGTATCCGTGCTGTTCGGCGCCGCACCCGGATCGCCGGTCTGCTCCATCATCTCCTCGGGGCGCCTGTCGGCTTCCATCATCGCTGGGGTTGCCGCCGGCAGATCCGGCCCAGCGGTGGCGGGTGTTGTCATCTTCGGGTCCGCCTGGAGCCCCCCGCTGGGAGGCTCCTGCGGTTGTTCGGGCGCGGCCGGCGGGTCCGAAGCAGCCCCCATGCCGGTGGAGGCCGCGCCGGCACTTGGATTCGCGGGCGACTCAGCAGGTGGAGGCGGGCTGCCGCCACTTGCGCCCGCCGTCGGCCCGGCGACCGTGGCCGCCTGATTGTCCAAGCCCGTGGTTTCTTCTCCGTTTTCGGCAGCACACGCCGCGATCAACGCCGCCATGGCGGCCGATGTAACGAGCCGTCCCAAGAGACCTACGTCTGAACTGCATCCCCAATCCTTGTTCCCCATTTCAGCCACCAGCACTTTCTGCCACGCGAGCGCGGCGGTTACCCATCGGTTGCTGTGTTACCCGCACAGCGGACCGAGGACCGTTTCCCATGGGCCAGCGCGTTACCCAGCGCAGCTGGCCAGAGGTAGCTGCACTCTTGCAAAATGAACATTCGTTCGCAATAGTTGTGGTCGTCCTTCGCGGATGGGCGTTGTGCGACGTCTTGTGGGGGCCAACCCGACCCTCGGGCGGAACCAGGGGACCGCCCGAGGGTTGGTGGTTGGGTTCACGATCTATCTGGAACGCTTACCTGGCATCGGGCGCAGCCGCTATTCAGCGTGCGTGGTTCGCTTCGCGCTTCGCTCGATGTAGAGCAGCAATGCGTCGTGCTTGGGCGCCTGCTTGCGGGGCTGCGCGGGGTATTCCTTAGAACCCCATGCTCCGAACTCGGTCCAGGCTTCGGGGCTCGTGAAGTGCACGAACAGAGCTCCGTCGCTGAGCTCAGCCCACATGTCCAGGTATGCGAGGTACAGCGCCTTCATGCGTGGGTCGCGGTTGATCTCCACTACCCGCTTGCGCTCCGGGTCCTCGTAGGACATCAGGTGCTGTCCGCCTTCGTATGCGACGATAGAGACACTGGGGAACGCGCTGAGCAGTTGGACGTCCGACTTGATCCATGCGTACAGGCCGAGATCGGGATCGGGAAAGCCAGCTAGGGCAGCCGGCATGGCCTTGGGGATACCATTGGTGCCCTTCGGGGCAGTGGCAAAAAAGGCATCCACCGACGTGGTCAGGTCACCGTAGAAATAGGGCGCTACAGCATACAGGTCGACGCGCCTGTGGACGGGCTCTTCGCCTTTCCACTTCAGGTTCAGCTGCGCGACACCGTTTTGCTGCATGCCTCCGATCCGCCCGCCCAGCACCCGGATGAGCTTGTCTCGCCGGTCGCTGAAGACCGCCTCCCAGATCGCCATCACTTCCGCCGTGCGGACGGCGTGATATTTGAGACCGTACGTGTAGCAGCCCGCGTTGACGCCGTGATCCGAGAGCTGGCACAGGCCGCTGGTGCCTTCCACGGTGCACTCTGCCACGGGGTCGCTCGCGAACATCTCGCAGCCCCGGCGGCCGACATAGAATGCCTGGTCGAACATGTCGTTCCAGGTCTCGTTGCTGTACTCCACGTAGACGGTCCGCTCGGGCTCGAGCGTATCGTGAACCTGCTGGGCCATGCGCTTGACGAAGTCGTCGTCCGCGCTGTGCGGAACGTTCAGCCATATGTCCCGATTCAGTGTGTTTCCAAGTTCGGTGATCACGTCAAAGGGCGCGGGGGACCAGACCATGGCATCCCGCTGTGGGTAGTCCTTCCACCGTCGATAGGGAAACGGCTCTTGCTCCCCGTCGACGAGGCCAGCTTCGCGATTGGTGCCGGTCCAGTTCATGGCGCGAAGTACCGAGAACTCGCGGACGCTGTCGAGGAACGGCTTGCTGAAGGTTCCCGAGTCGGGTCCGCCGACCGAGTCCATGTAGATATGCACATCGCGCAGGTGGTTGTGCGGGTTGACGCTTGTGAGCGTGAGGTAGAAGCCGCCGGTGCCGTCGAGCGTGAACTCATCACGCCCGGGTGAGCGCTTCAGGTTGGTCACGCGCTCGCGGTACTCGAGCGTGCCTTCGCCCTTGTACAGCACCGTGACCTTGCCCGCGGGTTGGGGAGCGCCTTCACCCAAGACGAAGGAACGCGCGACCTGGCCAGGATCGAGCTTGCGTACGTACCCGCGCCCATCCTTTGCGAGTGGTCTGCCGTCGCGCCAGGCTTCCGCGCTCCCTGAGAAGAACGGTTCGGCGCCCTTCATCAGGTCGATGAACGGATTGACGAACGTCGGGTAGCCGATCCCCGCGAGATTGGTACCGACCGACGAACGGGTCTGAGCCGTGTGACTGGGACTGCGGACGCTCGACTCTGAGGGGTCGGTGGGGGGCGTGGGCACCCCCTTTGGCTCGTGCGCGGGCCGCGGCGCTTGGGGCGTCCTTCTTGCAATGCACTCGCAGCCTCCAGCCACGCACGAAAGCAGCATGAGAAACCGCAGCCATCGCAGTCCACGCACGCGAGCCCATGTCCTCCCCGGTTCGGACCCCATCACGGGCCAACGATGACTTCCGACTCTATCCCTGTCAAACTGTCGTACTAGGTATCGCATTGAAAACAGGCCGACAATGGTGAGCAGTGAGGCGCAGACAGGCCCTGCCCACACTTTCGGAACCACTGTGCTACCCTGTGCACTTGAAGGAGTTTCGTCTTGGTGGACCGCCCCTATGTCGATTGGCCAGCGCAGTCGGCCTCTCCCGATGTGGTGATTCGGGGGCGGCATCGGCTAGCAGAGACGGGCCTGTTCGACGACGAGCAGCTCATGGCGCTATTCGACCGCTATGACCCCGAGCAGCTGCGTGTCTACAGAATGGGCGACGACCATCACAAGCTCGACGAGTTCCAGTTGGGCAGTCGCGGAGAGCTGACTGCCGGAGAGCTGCTGGAGGCGGTCAAGGCGGGGCGGCTGTGGCTCAATATTCTCAACATCTACGACGAACATGAGGGCATCGGGCAGCTGGTGGACGACGTGTACGACGAGCTTGAGCAAAAGGTCCCCGGCTTTCGAGCCGTGTGGCGCAGTGCCAACCTTCTGGTCTCCTCGCCTCGGGCCAAGGTCTACTATCACGCCGACGCGCCGGCCAATCTTCTTTGGCATTTGCGCGGGGACAAGCGCGTGTGGGTGTATCCGAGGGATGAGCGCTTTATTCCGCAAACGTGGCTCGAGAAGATCTATACACGTGAGTCCGACGATGACCTGCCCTACGAACCCGCGTTCGACGCCCACGCAACTGCGTACGATCTGGCGCCGGGGGAATTCGTGGGCTGGCCACACAACTCGCCTCACCGCGTTGACAATCTGAGTGGACTCAACGTTTCCTTGACCACGGAGCACTACACCCCCGAAGGGATGCGCAAGCGCAACACATACGTCTCGAATCGCCACCTTCGGAAGTGGTTTGGCTTGCCGATCCGCAGTACCTCTATCGACGGACCCGTACCGCTTGCCAAACGCCTGCTGTTTCGCCTCGCGCGGCGAGTACCCGGCGTTCCGCTGGCCGTTGAAGAGCATGACCTAGAGAAGTTCTCGCTCGAACGCCATAGCTAGCTTGCACGCCCGGAGGTCTGATGGCGTGGCCACAGGGCAAAGGCGAAC
>JAPPOR010000047.1 GCA_028817905.1 Myxococcales bacterium | reverse complement strand
TA
Organism: Myxococcales bacterium; assembly: GCA_028817905.1. GTDB lineage: Bacteria > Myxococcota_A > Polyangia > Polyangiales > JAFGIB01 > JAPPOR01. The sequence continues at coordinate 4,380 of JAPPOR010000047.1, read as the reverse complement.
GTCAAGTGGCTCGACCAGCGGCTCGAGATCCTCACCGATATAGCCAAAGTTCTCCAGGTTCTTCACGTTGAAATGTCGAGCAGGCAGTCCGCGGGTGCGCACGACGCTGAAGAATGCGTACCAAGATACGTCCTCGCCACGAGAACCGAAGCTGCCCGAAGTACCCAGCGAGTCGTATTCGCTCACCACCCGGGCGCCCAGGCGCGCAGCCGGAGCGGACGAAGCATCGTGGGTGGTGATACTGATGACGCCCGCCATCGCACCCGCCCCATAGGTGACAGAACCGGGACCGCGGACCACCTCGATGCGGCGAATGTCGCTCAACTCCCATTGCTCCAGCTCCGACCGCGCCCCATAGCGCTCCTTGGCATTGAGGACGCGCCCATTCACGATCAGCAGATAGCGATAGTTGCGGTGGCCCATCGATCCCCGAAGACCCAGAAGGGGACCCTCCTCGTCCGTGCGCCAGACCGCCGAGGGAACGTAGATCTCGAGAAGGTCGTAGATGTTGCGCGCAGGCGCATTCCAAATGTCTTCGGCGGTGATGACGGTCACCGACGCGGGCGTCTCCGGACTCCGGAGCTTTGTGATCGCAGATGGGACTTTGACTTCGACATTGAGGAGCTCCTCCATCGACATGTCCACAAGCATCGGCTGGGGCTCGGCGCGCCCCACAGTCGCGGAGGAGGCGCGGGGCGCTTCCTCGGCGTCGGCGGGACCCGGAAGCAGCTCGAGCGCGATGGACGGTGCGGGGGGCTCCGCGTCTCCGACCGTCGCTGCGCCCGAGCCGGACAGTTGCTCGCCGATCTCGACGGAAGGGGCAACAGCTTGCTCCGCCTCGGCGTTGGACGGCCGCGGAGCAGCAAGCGTAGAAGGATCCTTGCGGGCTGCCCTCTCGACACGTTCCGTCGCGCCACCCCCGTCCCCCACCGGCCCCGCACCGGGAGCCGTTTGCACCTGCGCTCCCGCGTCCCCAGGTGGCGCTGCGGGGTGGGGCCGCGCACCGGCGGATGGCGGGTTCGCCCCCTCGGGTTCCGGCTGAGCCCAAGCGGCAACCGAAGCACAGGCGAGCACGCTCGAAAGCAATGCCGCGGGCCGGGGCCTCCGCATCAGGACGCCACCTCCACTCGATCGACCCGCAATACGGAAGCGACGGCCTCCGCAAGCTGGTCACGAGTGAAGGGCTTCTGTAGAAACGGAGTATCATTGAAGCCGGGCGGTGCATGCGCATCGGTCTCGGGGTAGCCCGAGACAAAGAGAATCCGCACGCCCGAATGCACCTCCCGCAGTCGCCGCGCAACCTCCAACCCCGTCATGCGGGGCATGATGATGTCGAGCACCACGAGGTCGATGGCACCGACGCCGCGACTGTAGCAGTCAACGGCCGCAGCCCCGTCCGCGAAGACATCCACGTGGTAGCCAAGGCCTTCCAGCATCGCGGCCGCTACGTTGCGAACCACCTCCTCATCGTCGACAACCACAATGCGCCCTTTGCCGACAGCAGGAGCACGCACGTGCTCGTCGCTTTTTCGCTCCGGTTCGCGCCTCTCAGGCAGGTAGATCTGAAATACCGTGCCGCGGCCTACATCGCTCGCGAGACACAGTCCTCCGTGATGGCTCTGGACGGTGCCGTACACGGCAGCCAACCCCAACCCCGTGCCCTTGCCCTGTTCCTTTGTCGTAAAGAAGGGCTCAAAGACACGATCACGAATGGACTTTGGGATACCAGCGCCCGTATCCGCGACGGTAACCTCTACATATGCGCCCGGTGGCACCACCCCGCCGCGGCTCGGAATCGACTCCGCGAGTGTCACGAGCCGCGTGGAAAGCGTCAGGGTCCCGCCATCGGGCATCGCGTCGCGCGCGTTGATCCCGAGGTTCAGCAATGCGCTCTGGAGCTGCGACGCATCTCCGAGAATCATGCACTTGTCGGACGAAAGGTCCATCCGAATCTCAATTCTGCGATCCACCGTGCGGCCGAGGATCTGCTGAACACTGCGGACAAGCTCGTTCAGGTCGGTGAGCTTGGTCCGGGCCGGAGCGCGACGGGAAAACGCCAGCAACTGGCGTACCAGCTCGGCAGCGTGGTGACCGATCTGAACGATTTCACGCGGTCTACCGTCCTCCGAGTAGTCCTGGTCGAGTAGCTCGGCCAGCCCCATGACGCCGGTCAACAGGTTGTTGAAGTCGTGCGCCACACCTCCCGCAAGTTGCCCGATCGCCTCCATCTTCTGGGCCTGGCGGAACTGCTTTTCGAGCTCCTTGCGCTCTGTGACATCACGCGCCACCACAATGGCGAGCCGCTTGCCAGCGTCCGACGTACCGCGCATGGGCGCACACAACACGTCGAGGTCCCGCGCGCCGCCAGCTATCTCGCGATGGTACTCCAGCCGCACGTGCTCATCATGGGCAAGGGTGGCGGCCAGCGCCTCCTTCGTAGCGTTCGCGTCCCTTGGACTGAGGAACTCGGCGACCGAGCGCCCGACCAACTCGGCTGGTGACATATCGAGGGCCTCCGGCGTCGATGCGAGCACGTCGATGCACTTGCCATCCTCGTCGAGGATAAAGACAATGTCTGGCAACGCGTCGACAAGCGCCTGAAGCCGCGCCTGGGTTCGATCGCGGGCCTCGCTCTGCAGCTGTAGCTGCTGCAACATTTCGTTGAAGCCGTGGTACAGGGTACCGATCTCGTCGGTACCGACATAGTGGACACGCTCGTCCAGCTCTCCGTGCTGCGTGACCCGGCGCATGGCGCCGGTCAGCCCAAGGAGCGGCTTCGTGATCGCACTCTGGAGCCGCCACGCGACAATCCCACAACACACCACGAGGACGATGCATCCCGCCACAACCTGGATGAAATCCTGCTGAATGCGTGCATCGAGGCCGACAGCCGAGGTGGTCAACTGCAGCGTGCCGATGCGACGCCCGGCATGCTCGATCGTGCGCTCGACGGAGAGCAACCCCTTGCCGCCCACTCCCATGGACGCCGCTTCGGAGCGCGCGAGCCTCGCACGGGCCTGCCCCGCGGACCCGGGATCCAGTCGATGAAACAGGCGACCCTGCGCGTCATAGATGGCGACTCGCGCGACCCCTTTGTTGCCCGCGAGCTGCGCGAGGATCTCCCCAGCGCCCTGCCGATCATTGAATACCAACGGCGCCGAGACATAGTCAGCGATCATGGCTGCCATCGCGTCCGCATGTTCCCGCGCGGCCGCCCGAAGGGAACGTTCGTGGTTGCGGAGCAGAAGCCAGGCGCTGCCAGCCGTGGCCACGATCAGTACCGTGAGCGTGGCCAGGAGGAGCTTGGCGCGCAGCGAAGAACCCGCGAGCGCGGTCACGGAAGCCCTCATCGCGCCCCCCCGCCTTGCACAACGCGAGCAAGAGAAACCAACTTGTAGCTCGCGCGCAGCCCCGATTTTTCTATCGCGCGGACGTTAACCTCGAAGCGAATTCGGTCGCGTTCCTGATAGAAGTTCACTCCGATGCCGCGCCGCGCAAAGCCCGGCGTACGCGCGACGGTCAGCGCGTGCAACGAGTTCGCCACCTCCACGATGTAGTTGAGGGCATGGGCTTGGCCGTCTCCGACGAAGAAGATGTGAGCAGGCGCAAGATTGTCGGTGGTTCGCTGGGCGTGCACCTCGACCTTCCGACCGCCCGTGCCCCCCGCGTGGAAGAGCCGGCGCAAGGCCGAAGCCAGAGGCGCATCGTCGATTACTGTGATGCGCAGCGGCTCGGGCTGCTGCGCAAACCCGTGGTCGGGTGGCCAGCGGATGAAGGATGCCAGCTTGACCAGCATGGCCGCCGTCACGTCGTCTGGACTGTACCGGCTGCCCTCCGCCAGGCTCAGGGAACAAACCATCGAGCAAGCCAACAGGACGAGGCCCATGCGAATGCGATACGACCCCCGTCTAGCTTCCTCCCGCTTCATCGTTGGCTCGTGCCGACTCGGACTCTCTACGGTTGCGCGTTCTGCTGCGATGGTGGCTCAGCCCCCAAAAGGGGTACTATGGCGATCGGTGCATCGCGAGGACTCCGCTACCTCAGCACGCTCACCGCCTTCCGTTCCCGCCGCATCCGGGAGCCCGTCTGGTCGTCATGCTCGGAGGACCCGGCACGCGCTCCTAGGAAACCCCAGTGTAACGGAGTTGGGTGCGTCTTGATCATCCGAAGAGTGCCGTCGGGCGCACAAACAAGTTGCCCCGCTCCGCGAGAACCGCTCACCAGCCCGAGGAAAGCCGCTTCGCTGTCTATCGGTCTGTGAACCTCCTCACCAAAAAGAGCGGCCATCGCCACAACAGAGGAGGGGCTTGGTCCAGGGGCCGCCTTAGGGCCTGTCCCTATATTCGTTTTCAGCGGGTTTCCGAGCGCGGCGGGGCCGGA
>JAPPOR010000198.1 GCA_028817905.1 Myxococcales bacterium | reverse complement strand
TGTGAAGTCGAAGAACAAGCGAGGCGATGCAGAGTTCATGAACAATCCGGGCTAGGCTCCGGCGCATGGGGATCCGGGCAACACACATCGGCCCACTCGCGCTGTGGTGGTTGGCGGCGGGATGCGGCAGCGGTCAACCTGCAGCCGGCGAGCCAGGCAACACGACCTCGGCCGAGCACGCCACCGGCGCACCCACGGAGGAACGTCCGCAGGACAGCACGCCCGCGCCAATGGGACCGCCCGAAGACAACAGCGAAGCTTGTGGGCAGATCATCTTGAGTGCATATGCCGGCGCGAAGTTCGCGAAGCCCGAGGTCACCCGCACCGCGGAGCAAGCCCGCAAACGGGCTGAAGGCCTGCGGGCACGCATCCACGCTGGGGAGGCGTTCGGACCGCTCGCCACGAGCCACTCTGAAGCCCCAACCAGCGCCCCCCGTGGCGGAACCGTGGGTACCTACGAAAGAAGCGCTTGGCCCGACCTGCACGAAGCGATCCTGGACCCGCTATTCGGACTGGCGATCGGCCAGGTGGCGGATCAGATCATCGAAGCGCCGTACGGGTTCGTGGTGCTAAAGCGGTGCCCCGTAGAAAAGGTGCGTGCTCGCCACATCCTGGTCCGCTACGCCGGCGCAAAGCGGGCGAAGGGTTCCATAACACGCAGCCGAGAGCAGGCGCGGGAGCACGCCGAAGCATTGCACGCCAAGCTATCGGCAGGCGCCAACTTTGCCGAACTCGCCCGAAGCCACTCAGAGGATGGCTCCGCCGAGCGTGGCGGTGATATCGGAAACCCGGGGCGCGGCTTGCTCGCGCTTGCTTTCGAGCAGGCCGTGTTCGCACTTCAGCCCGGTGAGCACTCCGACGTGGTCGAAACCGAATTCGGCTTCCATGTCATCGAACGCCTGCCTGACTGAACTGACCACGTTCCCCGCCGCGCCGCATTGGGCTCTACCATGCTGATCGTAGTAGCCGGCGCCGGTCGACGGGCACTCCGCGCTATCTCATGAAAACCCTACTGTCGCTGTCGCTACTCACGGTCTTGCATGGATGCGATTCGCCGTCGGAGGCCAAGCGAGACGAAACGGCTGCCGAGTCGACCGTCCAGTCTGGCCCCACGCTCGCGCCATCAGAGGAAGCCCCGGCCAGCGGCGCCACACGGTCGCCGGCCCCGGTACCCGATAGCCTCGACGTCGTGGTGGTTTCTTGCCACGCCAACTACAAGGGCCGCACCAGCCATCGATTCATGCTTCCCTCCGGGCAGGCCTTTGTGATCAAAGACGAGGGAAGCGCCTGGCGGTTGGGTCGCGGACAGGTCGACCACGGCGCGCGGGCCCGGTTCGCCGCCAGGCTGGCGGACTTCTACGGCTTGCCTTCACAGATGGTCGACGAACACCTCCTGGACGGGCGCACGCGCGTGATTGAGGTAGTCTCGCCAAGTCAAGCGCAGCGCGTGCACAACTACGGTGTCGAGTCCGCTGCTTTCGACCGTGTGATGTCCGCCTGTGAAGCGCTTTTTCAGGCAATCCCCCTATCTGAAGTCGACGCAAGCGCCGCTCGGGATGCCTATCTCGAGCTCGGTCGCTGGGCTGAAAGGCTGCCCTCCGCCGACGCCAAAAGAGTCGCCATGACCACTTGGCTGAGTGAAATCAAAAAGCACTATCCGTTTCGCGACGCCCTCTAGCTAGCTAGTTCTCCTTGGTCACCTACGCACGGTAGCTGGTCAGATGGTGCGGGATTCGTGACCAGTGACCTGGTCTCCGGCTCAGCTGCCTCATCACACAACTGTCTGGGTTCAAAGGGTTTCCAGGGGAAAGCGCGCTCAGCTCCTGGGCTCTTCGCTGTCCGCCCACCGCTTGGCACGGCGCTTGCTGGAGGACGTGCCCGGAAAGTACGCGCCCGGCGACCAACGCCGACGCCCGATCTGCAGGTGCATCAGGAAGAGGTCCCGGACATGAATGCGACACGCAAATGGCTCCACGTAGCGGCTCCTACCCTGGCACTGGCGGTGGCCTGCGCTCCCAACGAGGCGGACAAGGGTGGCGCCGGGGAAATGGACGCCACGCCAAACATCGAGATCATCGAACCGGTCATGGGCGCTGTCCTGTCGGGCAGCGCTTCGGTAGCGGTCGTGGGACGGAACCTACCGGACGACGCCCGCATCGGGTTCGGCCTTGCCGGCGATGAATTGGTCTTCGCCAAGTTCTTCGCGGAACGCTTTGAGCTCGACACAACCGCCCATGGGAACGGACCGCAGACCCTGGTCGTGGAGGTTCGCGACGGGGCTGGCGATGCATGGCGGACTACCGTCGACGTCGCGTTCGACAATCCCGACTTCAGGCTGCAGTCCTATGGTCTCAACGGTGAGGCCTACGCTCAGGGAGACGAGCTCGAGCTGCTAGCCGAATACGATCGGGAGGGCCTTGAGGTAACCGTTGATCTTTCGGCAATGGATGACGCAGCATCGACTTCCCACGCCGCCGAGGAGTTGGGGGGTGGCCACTACCGGATCACCTACCAGCTGTCGGCCTCGATCGCGGCGCCTGGCCGCCACATTGTCCGGCTGAACGCCTTCGACGGTGAAAAGCACCTGAGCAGCCCGATCGGGGTGTCCACGCGTAGCCTGCCAGCCCTGCCAATCGCTCTTTCCGGAGCGCGCTTCATCGATCGCCCCGCTCCCCGGCTTCGGTTTGGCGAACGGCTTCCCACCCCCAGCGTGGAGGCTCCAGTACCTCTCATCGGGAAAGCTTCTGCGCCGCTCATGGTCCATTTCCCAGATGCACTGGATGGCGCAATGGACCGCTTGGTCGTCGCAGCCGAAGGTTTCCATGGCTACTATGTCCTGGCGCTCGAACCCGACATGCAAGACCTGGAGCTCACTGCCACGCTGAACAAGGCAGGCCGGGACGACTCGCTCACGATCCGGGTTGCCGCAATCGATGAAACCGGCCACAGCGCTGGGTGGCAAACGACCACCTTGGTGTCGCGCAACGTCAGCCTTGGCGGACTGCAGGTCACGCTGTATTGGGACGCTCCGGTCGATCTCGACATCAGCGTCATCGACCCGGCCGGGACACTGCTCGATTTTGAGAATCCGTCTGCCAACGGGGGCCTCCTGAACCTGGATGCCAACAGCCTGTGCGACCTTCACCCCAGCTTCGCCGAGAACATTTCCTGGCAAGACGGCCAGGCCCCCGTAGGAGACTATGAAATCCGCGTCAACCTCTTCGACGCCTGCGGCTACGAGGGCGACATCAACTGGTGGATCGTGGGCGTCGCAAGTGACAGTGTTGAGTTCAAGGAGTCGGGCGATGGGGCCGGCAGCCGCGCCATCAACCTATCTGGCGTCCTCAACTCCAACGAAGTCGACCAGACTGGCACCGGCAAGCAGGCTGGTGAGGTGGAGATCGACGGGGCCCAAACCGTCGGTGGAGTGGTCAAGTTCAAGAAGAACCCCTTCGGCACCCTCCAGGACGCTCCGGCCCACAGCGTGCCGGTACGGGCTATCAGCGCACTGGACGACACGACTGAGTTCGGGCGTGCGGTCACCGATGGCGACGGCGCCTACACGATCTCGTTGGACAACCCCGATGACGACGACTACTACATCGTCGTGGAAGCCTCGTACTCCCCAGAGGATGGAGCACCCCTCGCCCAGGTCACACCGTTGAACTCCAACGAGGCCTATCGGGTGAAGGGGGACGTGATCACACCATCGCCAGGCACCAGCCAACAGCACAACTTCGCCATCTCGCCGATGGATGACTCCGGGGCCTTCAACATCCTCGACGGCTTTCGCAGAGGCTACGATTGGGTGTTCGCACACTGGGCCCATGCGCCACTCGGCCCAACGGTGGCGCGCTGGACGCGGGGTGCGATGTCGGGCACCAACTACGATCCCGTGAAGAAGCGCATCGCGTTCGGTGGGCACGCCTCTGACCCGGATGAGTTCGATGATTCAGTGATCATGCATGAGTTCATGCACTACGTGTACGATCAGTTGGTCGGTGTGAGGACACCCGGAGGAAGCCACAGCGGCAACCGGCGTGTCGCCCCTGGCTTGGCGTTCTCCGAGGGGCTCGCCACGGCCTTCGGACAAGCGGTCCTGGGCTATGAGGAGTATTCGGACAAGTTCAACAACAACACACGGGCAACGCGCACGTTGCTGGACGAAAACACGTCCCCTGCCTTTCGCAAGACCCATGATGGCACGATCACCGGCAACGTCAGCGAGTACTTGGTCGCCATGGTCGTGTGGGACATGGTCGACGGAGCGAACGAGCCCCACGACCTGCTGAGCGCCGAACAACTGTCGGCCGATGCGGTGTACCGGAACCTTCCGTCACGCACCAACCGGGGAGCCAGGCACTTCGACCTAGTAGACCTCCTGGATGCCTTTCGGTGCGAGACCGGACGTTCCTTTCCGCTCGATGCCGACCTGTCCTCGATCCTGACGGAGCGCGACTTCCCCTACGACTTCAAACCTGACATTTCTTGCCCCTAGCAGTCTTCTTCTGGCTCTTCGTGACAGCACTCAATGGCCGGGATGACCTCTATCGTGCGGGTGCTCTCGGAGGTGCGGAGATCCTCTCCGGACCCGACGACGCGAACTCGAAAACCGCGGCCCTCGAAGTCGCGCGGCACTGGCACCTCCAAGTGAAAGAGCCCGGTCTCGACGTCGGGCACCAACCGCTTCGGAGGAAGCTCGAGTCCAGCAAAATACACGGTGACGCTCGCGAGCGGAACATTCGGGTCGACCAGCAGGTCGAGCGTCTCCCCGGCAACGACGACGTCGTCGACGGAGAGCTCGAACTCCGACGGGGCCGCGCGGAGCTCGTAGTCGGCATATCGCCATAGGACGCTCCCGTCAGCGAGCGTCACCTTTATCGAGACTTGATGAACCCCGTCCGGTACCTCCGGGGGCAGATCGGCGACCGCGTGCCAATGGCCATGGTCGGCATCGAAGCCCATCGGCAACCTCGCACCGAAGGAGAACTGAAGCTCCACGGCGCGCGCACCGCTCGGGGCTTCGACGGCGACGATGCCATGACGATCACCTGTCTCGGCCGCAGCGTCACCGAACGTGCTGGACGGAGCACCCGTCCCGAAATCGAGAGCGCGCGCGGCGCGTTCAGAACTGGGAACGGCCACCACCAAACCGAAGGCCAGCACAGCCAGGGCACATAACATACGCTCTATGGGTTGACTCGCCATGGTCCGCGCTCCCATCCATGAACCGCTGATGCAGCACGTTGCACGTGGCATGCCATCGCGCGAGCCAGACCAAACCATCGTATTTTTCGCTACTTACCTCGCTCCCCTGGGGTGCAGGCGGCGATAAAAGCTACGATTCGTAGCAGGGGCTCGAAAACGCCCCGTCAATCGACCCCCGACAGACGCAGAATGCGGCTGCGAATTGCTTCCGGCGTGATCGCGTCGGGCACCCAGGTGAGACTTGGGTGCAGGCGCGCCAGGTGGGCAAATCGAGCCTGCTCGTGGGAAAAATCATACGCGAGAATCACGGGCAGATGCCCATGGCCAGCCTCGCGCAACGCCTGAAGGATATACAGTCCCTGATGATTCTGTAGATGCCGATAGGCGCGTTCCTGACTGCCACCCATCTGCCGAGTTGCCTCACCAACGTCGCCAAGCAGGTCGCCTCGATCAATCCGGTCGAAGCGCATGTCCAGATAGATAACGTCGACGGGCTGCTCACCCAGCGCCGCGAGCGCGGCGGCACCGGTGTGCACTTGCAGATAAACGGGACCTGCGACAAAGCGCGTCAGGTTCTGCAGATACTCGTCGCCGTCCTCGACCACGAGCACTCGCGGACCCATGTCAGAAGTCATTCGCAAGACCTCCCGTGGGGGCATCGAGGGCGCTGGCGCTGCGGGCACAGGGCGGCGAGTCCGGGGGATACACGAAGCGTTGCGCTTGTCCTGGCCGAGGCCCTGAAACGGCTTCTAGGAAAATTCATCGATCGACGCCTCCTCCACGTGCGGTACTGTCAGCACCACCGACTTGACCCAACCGCTGTGCCGGCCCGGGGGCTCGGAGCGCACATCTAGACTGCCCTGGTAGCGCGACACCAGGTCCGCGGTCAGGCCTAGCCCCTGTTCGACGTATTGACCGTGGAGCTCCTCCTGCGTGAGCGTTTGCCGCGCGCGGTCGTGCACCAGAAAGTTGACGCGGGAGAGCGCAGTCACCGGGTCGCGCTCGATCCGAACCGACAGCCCAACTGTGATTTGTCCAGCCTGGTCGCCGCCCGTAACCTCCTTCTGGCGCGCCTCGGACTGCACCGCGTTGCGGATCAGGTTTGCCAAGATGTCCTCGAAGGCAGCCTGGGGTACGTCGACCGTGCAGGGGAGCTGCCCATCCGCGTCGATAGCCAGGGGAGCAACGTTGAGAGCCGCAACCGCCGGCTCCCGCCGCACACGGTCGAAAATAGCTAGGAGCTCGGGCTCGTCGATCGTGTACACGCGAATGTGATCCAGCAAAGAGCGCAGCTCGCTGTACCCTTGCTCGTTCAGGAGCGTGTTCGCCCGGCGAAGGCGCTCAAGCACTCGCCGGCGGGCGGCCGGACGTAGTTTGTCAAGCCGGTCGAGGCGCGTGCGCAACCTAGACAAAACACGCATACCCCTGATGAGTACGCGCGTCACCGGATCGCGCCGTTCCAGATTCAGACGCAGGCCATGGCCACGGCCCAGCCGGCGCAGCTGGCCGAGGTAGGTCTCGAGTCGATCGAAGGCTCCCTGGCCGGTCCCATCGCCGAACAACGCTTGGCGCAAATGTGTGCCGTGATCTCCCACCGGCTGACCATAGGCCAAGGCGCTGGAAAGGCCGGCAAGCATCAGGGTGTTGTGCTTGAGGACCTCGTGACGAATCGCCGCCATGATGCGTTGCACATCGGGTCCGCTCTCAGGATACCGCGCGACCAACTCATAGAGGTCGCTGCCACCATCGCGACGCCGCAACCACCACATCGGTAGCAGGGTCAAGAGGGCAGCGATGAACGCAACGGTGCCGACCGCGATGGAAAGCCGAGCGGTCACCTGTCCGCGAAGCGCCATCGCACGACGCTTGAGCCCATCGTCGCCGCCAGCCACGATCGACCCGTCAAGCCGGCGATGCGCATGCAGGAGCGGAAGCATCTGGGCCACGTCCGAAAGCAGGCCCCACGTTCCCTCAGGGCGTACCATATCCATACGGGCAAGCTCGAACGCTGCCTCCGGATCCCCCTCCCGTTCCGCCTCACTCCACCACCGGCGCCCCTCCTGGACGCGCCCCGCACGAACCAAGGTCGACGCGAGCAGCCGAATCACTTCCGGCCGGCGATGCAACTGAACCAATCGCTCGAGCACCTGGGCAGCCTCGGCGGGACGTCCCGACGCGTTTAGGACCTGCGCCTCGTACAGGCGCACCTCCACACTTCGGGCGGTCCTGGTCAGGGACCGCAGGACAGTCAGCGCAGCATCCGTCTCGCCGCGCTCCAAATGCACACGAGCGGTCTGCAGGGCCCTCTGCGAGGGGTCCGCTTCGAGAGGATCGGGCACGACTGCTGCGGTCGCACGCGTGCGCGGCCCCAGTAGCTTCATCAGCTCGTCGCGCAAGCGAATCGCTTCGACGTGCTCGCTGCCCTCCCTGCGCTGCGTCAGAAAGCGCTTCACGTGGGCCAACGAACGCGGAAGATCGCCGCGCAGGCGCTCCACGCGCGCAAGACGCAAGTGCAGCTCGGCCCAGTCGGGACGCAATTTCAGGGCACGCCCCAAGAGCAGGGCGGCTTCCGCCCGGCGCGCCGGCGACTGCCGCTCATAGAGCTCGGCCAGGTCTGCCAGCCAATCGGGACGACCCCCTTCGATGGAGAGCGCGCGCAGATACGCAAGCTCCGCTCCAACGTCATCGTCGAGCTTGCGTAGCACGCGAGCCTTTACGGCATGGGCATCGGGAAATACGGGCGCTTGTTCGAGCGCCTGTTCGATCAGCGGTAGGGCACGCTTGGGATGGGAGCTTGCGGCCGCCTGACGGGCACGCTCCAACAGGCTCAGCACCGCACTGGGGATGCGTTCGCGACGCACGTCAAGGCCGAGCTGACGCCGCTCCCTCAATACCAAGAGCTCGAAGATCCGCTGGGTCGCCTCGCGTACCGCATCGGGCGGACGCTGGATTCGCTGATAGTGCTCGTGGGCAAGATCATGGTGACCGAAGTCACGCAGGAAGTCCCCAACCTCAAGCAGCAGGCCAGCCTCGGCCGATGCCCGAAGGACATGCTGATACTCATGGTATGCGAGTTCGTAGTTGCCACGGCCGGCGAACAGGCGAGCCGCATGCAAGGCCACCTGGGGCGTATTGCCGAGCAACGTCCGAGCACGGGCCACCAAACCGTCTGCCTCCCTGAGGCGTGCTTCTCGGCCGTCCCCCTGGCGGCGCGTCAGCAGCGCTACCAGCTTTAGCAGCACAGCGGCGTGTTCCTGCAGAACGTTGCGATCCTGCAGCAACGTGATCGTCTCGCGGTAGAAGTGCTCCGCCTGTTCCTGGTTTCCGACGATCTCGTGAACTTCACCGAGCTCCTCGGTCACCTCCGGGTCGTCGGATACGAAGCTGTGAACCGTCGTGAGCTCCCGCAGGGCCGCAGGATAGTTGCGATTGCTGAGGTGGACGCGCGCCAACTTGCGACTGTTGGCGACGATTCGATCGACGGCCGGGCCGAGGCTCTCTTCGAGCTTCTTGAGGTCGTCCTCCGGCTCAAGTCCCGGACGCATGGGCGCTAGTGGCCGAGCCGCTGCCGGCGATTGCCAACCCAAGCCACAACACAACACGACAAGGCACGTTGCAACGTGCGAGACTGCACGCGAGACAGCGCACGTGCGTGGCCAGAGTTGTCCGTCGACTAGGTAGAGCCTTCGTGCCCCCCATAGGCGCTGCCCCCGCTGGGTTGCTCGCCCAACACTTCGTGAAGGCCCCCTTGGCGATCCCCCGGTGAGCTCATGAGATACTTGGGCTCGCCGCTGTCGGGTACCATCCATGACCTTCAGCCACGCCTCAAGGCGCGCACACTCAGCCCCAATTGATTGAAGCGAAGCCGCACGGCACGCCCACGTTCGGAGTCACCCAGCAGGACGTTGGCGATCGCTCCGAGATCGCCCCCGTGCTGGCGAAAGAGCGCTGTCAGGTACTGGCGCTCGACGGCCTGAGCCACCGCGTTGAGGCTCCTGCCTGGAGCCAGCGCGACCCGCACGCCTGCTTCTTCGAGAGTTGCCTCGGCATCCACACGGGCCCCGGCATCACCCAACAGCTCGCCGACCAGCCCGGGATCGACCTGCAGCCTCGCGGAACGCACTGGGGTGCCATCGTGCATCGCGTCGACCGCGCCGACCAACGTGAACGATACGATGTTGTACAGCACCATCGACATCTCGCGCAGATTGCCGGGCCACTCGTAGGCGCACAGCCGTCGCCAGCTCGGTTCCGCCAGAGAGATCTCCAGCTGGTCCTTCGGAGGCTCGTCACCTCGACCGATCGTCAGAGCCAATGACGCGTCATCCGGAAGCCCAGCGGCCCTCGCAAGCGAGTGCCCCATTGCGCGCAGGTCAGCATCCTCACCCGCCTGGGCGACAAAGCGCTCCGCCAGGAACCTCAGGTCTCCTGGCCGATCCCGGAGCGGCGGAACGTGCACACCGGTGGCGGGTGATAGACGCATATACAGGTCCGCTCGAAAGCTCCCATCGGCGACGGCTGCCGAAAGCGATGTGTTGCTGGCCACCAAGACTTTGACGTCAACAGGGACATCCTGGGTGCTCCCGAGACGCCTGAACTTGCCGTCCTGTAGGACCAGCAGCAGCTGCTTTTGCACCTCGAGCGGAGCGTTCTGAATCTCGTCGATAAACAGCGTTCCACCATCGGCCGCCTCGAAAACGCCTTTGCGATCGGCAACAGCGCCGGTATAGGCGCCACGCACTGCCCCAAATAGGTGTGCGCTGATCAGGTCGCGCGGCACGGTGGACAAATCTAGGACGACGAAGGCGCCGCTGCGTCCGCTCTTGCGGTGGACGAAGCGCTCGGCCAGGAAAGACTTGCCTGTGCCCGTCTCGCCTTCGATGATCACGGGCAAGCGTCCACGAGCCAACACGGCAAGCCGCCGGCGGAGGGCGACCATCTGGGCATCACGCCCCCAGAAGATCCCGTCCTCCTCGCGACCTAGAGCGGCGGCAGACTGCGCTCTGTGGATGCTAATCCGCAGGGCGTCGAGGTCGTCACCATCGAGGAAATACGTCATCGATTGCGCACCGAGCGAGCCGTCAGCGTCGAGCAGCGATAGGTCCTCCTGAGAGGTGAGCAGGACGATCGGCAAGTCGGGCAAGAAGCGACGGATCGCGTGCAAGATAGCGACCCCTTGATAGCGCCGCTTGCGGCGCAGGCTCTGCACACCTGGAACCGGAAGCAGGCGCGCTTCGGGAAGGTCGAAGTGCATGTCCAGGAGCACGAGATCGACCGCGTCGGGGTGCTCCTCGAGAAAGGCGATCGCCGCCTTGCCGTCCTTCAGGCGACGCGTGCGCGCCCCGGGCCGCACCAGCTCCACCTCCGGCAGCTGCTCCTCGACCACCCGGGCGTAGGTTTCGCCATCGTCCACCACAAGTACCCGCGAACGCCCGCGTCTCACCCTGGACCCCCGCAGTCCTCGCGTAGCATGCGCACGGCCCTACCGATCGCCTCTCCCACAGCGCGCAGATCTGCGGTCACTCTGGCTCGCTCAAGCGGGCCACCCGACAAGTCGTCGACCATCCCATCCCAGACGAGGGCTCGCTCCAGCGCCATCTCGATCTCAGGCAGACCGGGAAAGGTGGTCCCACCAAGCTCCTGTCGGAAATCTTGAAAAACCCGCCTGGCGCTGCGGGGCCCAGCGATCCCCGGTCGGGTCCTGCGCAGCGCCGCAGCGAGCGCAGAACGGACCTCCGCATCCGTGGCATCAGCAGGCAGGATCGACACGGGCAGCAGCATGTGTTTGCCCAAGTCGTGCTTGAGCTCCATCAAAAGCTCGGCCAACTCGTCGTGGTCGATTTCCACAATCACCCGCCCATCAAGCACGGTCCATACCAAGGCGACGACGGCCGGAACCACCCACACAGCAAGGGCAGCGATCCGGCGTGGCCTCCGCCAGAAGACGTATTTTGCATCATACTATACTCTCTTTCGTAGCATATATGCGGGTGGTGCGCGCCGCGCACGGGCGAGATCCCGTCCCGCCAGGTCCCTCATCCATTCCCCAAGTCCCCAAGCCGGATCGCGCTGTCGGCGCGCGACCGAGCTCGCCCGGGCATAAGTGCGGGACGCGACGAACCGCGACCGTTGATGAAGGATCCGAGGTAACCCAGATCCGAGCTGGCGACAGGCCTACAGCACACACGACGGTCCGGCGTTCGAGTGTGCATGTCATCACCCGAGCCCTATGCGATCTGCTTCCTCATGCTCTTGTACGCACAAGGTTGCGGCGGAACGCTCGATGTGTCCAAAGCACGCTTCACACGCGCCGACGACGCACGTGCACTGCGACTCAAGCACCTTCGCCTGTGGACAAACGGTGGATATCCGCTCTGGCTAGAAGTCCAAGTTCCTCGTCCGAACCACAGCACGGACGAGGTCACGCTTGTCTTCACGACCAACATCAGTGCACGGCCGCGCTTCGCGCAATGCACGACGGTCGCGCTCTCGGACGGAACCCGAGCATTCACAAGCGATGACATCCACTACACGCGCACGCCGATCGAGGTAGACGCTGACCTAGGCGCGACCGGCCGGCACTACCACGAACGGGGCGTGGTCGAGGATGTAGAGGTTGCGCTTCCCAAAGCACAGTTCGCCCGCCTGGTGCACAAGGACGCCCAGCTCGCCGGGCACATCTGCCACGAGCACTTCCGACTCCAGTCCTGGCAAGTGGATCAAATGCACCGCATGCTGGGCAAGCCGGGGGCGCAGCGGCTACCTCCGTCAGCAAACGGCGGGGCCGCAACACAGTCGACCGAGACGGCGTCGCCTCCGATAGCCGACCACGCCGCTGCCCCGAAGTAGACCGGCACCAGCTAGCTCTAGCTAGCTAGATCCCGAGGTTGGAGAGGCTCTCAGCGACCCGACGCAGGAGGTCGGCGAACCTGGGGTGGGAACCCTCGAACGCTTCGATGCGCGCCGACATGCGCTCACGCAGGGAAGCATCTGGCATGACGGCGCCGTCCCCCTGATCCTCGTCGCGGGCGAGCACCTCTTCGATCTCGCGCATAATCTGCAGCAAGGCCCTTCGGTCAGCGTCTTCAATATGCTGCGCGCTGGCCGCGAGCTCGTCGTGTAGCGTGCCAAGCGCACGCTGGAGTTCCTGCCGAGGCATGGATATATCCTTACTCCCATCGTCGAACGTGCACACCCTCAGGCACCACAGAAAGTGCCATCCCAAGCCCGCATCCATCACCAAGGCACGTGATGACCGTGCAAGTGATCGGCTTCGCAGGGCTTTCGGTGAAGGAGAGAATCCTCGCTGTACTTTCGACTGAAGCGAAAGCCCCGCGGAGTCGAGCGGTTGTGCGAGGGCACGTGATTTGGTGATGGATGCGGGCTAGGGGACGTCGTGGGGTCGGAGATGCGCGCAAGCCGGCGCGCGAGTGCTCACCATCCGCAGACTACCAAGTGACTACCCCCGACATTGGCAAGTGGGGCAGCGCACACTCAGCGATCGACCATAGTACCCTTATGACTCGGGGGTCGGATCGCGCAGAGGTTCGGGTTCACAGGCCTTTCGACAACTCACGGCAATACCCCTCAGTTGCTAGAACCTGGCGGCGGAGACATCCTAAACCAGGTGGACTGGCGAATGCGCGGGGGTGTGAGAGGTCGCGCATCCGCCAGCCCATCCAAGCCAGCCGCACATGCTCGGCTATCTCATCTGGAAAGAGCCAGAACTGGCCTTCCCTTCCGATTGCCTAGAAGGCGGCGACGGGCAGGGCGACTGGCGCGATCTGTGCTGCCTCGAGCGTTTGAACTACCCATCGTACCCTCCTGTCCGGCCCTGCGGCCGAAGACGACTGAGCAGCCATCCGGCGCTCTCACGGCGGGTCTTAAATACGATTCAGATCGCGCCCCGTCAAACCCAAAAGACAACTCGGTGCCAACAAATCACCAACCACTTGATCTTCTTCATTTCGCCGGCAGGTGTGCGAAATTATTTGCATCGTGGCCGTGGCCCAGGGTGGCCATGCGAGCGCAATGGCGACCGTGTTCGACCCCCAGTCGACCCTAAAAAGTCTCTCGCTATGAGCCGAGATGACAACCCTCAGCCGAGGACGAGTCGATGAGCCAGCGCACGCGCTTCCACAATATTGTCTTCGATCGAACAATAGGTCCAGGATCCGTACCGACCCATGGAGTGCACACCATGACGTTCCAGTAGAGACTTCTTACGTGCCACGTCGTCGAGCGACGCCTTCGTAATGTGGACGTAGGCAGGATCGAGCACGACGTGGTGAGACGACACGAGCGTGTGTCCGTCGCATACCCCAACCTTGGTCAGGTCCGCGAGCACGCGCCGCTTCGTATCCTCGACAACCTGGCCATCCAGCCTGGCCTCCGGCGGGTATCCAAGCTCGACATAGCAGCTCATGCGGTCGTGCCCGAAGATGTTGTCGTAGAAGCCCACGCGATAGAAGCACACACCGCGGTCCGGATAGTAGATCCAGTGGACTCCCTCGGGCCCTTTGCGGTCGAACCCGAGATTGAACACGAGAACCTTGTTGTAGCTGTAGACGCGCGGGTCATGGGCGACCCCGCACATCCTCAGCAAGCGCGGAAAGGGCACCGCGCTCGCCAGGTGCTCGTAGGCGATCCGGCCCCGCGAAGTGGTTGCAACGCGAGCGTCGAGGTCAATGCCCACGACGGGTTCTTCGAGGGCCACGCGCTCTGACGGAACGTCCTGCTGAAGCGCGCGCACGTATTCGATCGCTCCGCCCTCAGGATACGTGAAGGTCGCATTGTAGCTGCTGTTGTCCGCGCGCAGAAAGCCGTGAACGATCTCCTTGAGGTCAGCATGAGGAAAGAATCGCCCCATGGCATCGACGTCGAGTGAGGCAAGCGAGGTTGCATACAGCTTCTCGTTGTAGGGAACGAGGAACTTGTCGCTGATACCGCGCCCGAACTTTCCATACAGCATCTGCTCGAAATTCTCGGGCGGGCTCTCCGCACGCTCATGGCAATCGACAAGGCCGGCAAGGCACTCATAGAAGTCCCGCGTCGGAAGCTGATGGATGTTGCGCTGAAACGGAAAGTCGATCAGACGATCTTTGAAGAGGATACGGGCATCCTTGACGACTTTGACGACCTGCTCCGCACCGATGCGACCAACCAGCTCGGCTTCGATCTCCGGGTGGCGGAAATGGAAGAAATGCCCGGAGTAGTCCCAGACAAATCCATCTTGCTTGATCGTCCTGCAATACCCGCCCACGTCGTCGAGAGCTTCGACCACAAGGTAGTCCTCGCCGCGCAGACGCTGGGCAAATGCCAGGCCAGTGATTCCGCCCCCAACGATTAGAAAGCGAACGCGTTGCACACCGTCAGCCTATACTATCTCAGATCAGGACCCCTCACCTCAATTTGACCGCGTGACGAAATGGGAGAAGCCGATGAAAGGGTAGACCTGGTCGATCAAGACGACCAGGCAGTGGGCACGGTCACGCGGCAGCACATGCGGGCGGGGAATCTGTGGCACCGCACGGTCGCAATCCTGTGCCAGAACGGGCGCGGTCAGATCTACGTGCAGCGCCGCAGCGACCGCAAGGATCTGTTCCCGGGCCAGTACGACATGTTCGCGTCGGGATGCGTGTCCGCCGGCGAGGACTACGAGGCTGCGGCCCAGCGTGAGTTGGCCGAGGAACTCGGCATCACCGACGCGGTCCTGCAGCCGCTGTTCAAGCACCGGTACGACGGGTCCGAAACGAGGACGCACACCTGGATCTATCGGGTCCGCTGGGACGGGCCTATCACCCACGAAGACGGCGAAGTCGCATGGGGCGGCTTTGTCCAGCTCGCTGACCTCCTGCAGAACCGGCACCGTTGGACATTTGTGGCGGACGGTGCCGCACACTTCGCCGCTCTGGTGCGCCAGGGGCTGGTGGGTTAGTTAGTGTCCATCCCAAAACTGCCCTTTCGAGGTTGCGGTCGCAGCCGGAGCGAAGCGAAGCGGCGCGACCCGCGGAAAGGGGGACCCGGCGCGGCTTCGCCGCGACGGGGGAAAGGCCACGCGCCCTTTCCTAAGCGCTGGCATTCACGCATCTTTCTCCGCTCATACGGATGGCTTTGCGGCCATCACCAGACCGGGATCAGGGGGCCGCACCGGAGCTTCACCCTCCAATCGACGGATAGCCTCAACGGTCATTCCCCGTGTCCCAACGCTGTGGTAGATAGGCGCGGTGTGGAGGGTGTGCGCCTGAGTCCTATCTGTGCCCCACTCTCGGAAGCCCTGGAGGGAGTAGCAAGATGACCAAGCGCGTCTACGAGTACCTGCTGGAGGCCGAGGAACAGAGCCCGGACGTGGTGGCTCTCGAATTCATGGGCCAGCAAATCCCGTTCAAGACGGTCGCCCACAACGCCAGAGTCATGGCGGGCGGCCTCAAGGCTCAGGGCCTGCAGGCGGGGGAAGCGATCGGGCTGATGCTGCCCAACATCCCACAGTTTGCGGATGTGCTCTACGGCGCCTGGTTCGACGACCTCGTGGTGGTTCCCATGAACGTGCTTCTGACGGGCCCAGAGGTGCGCTACCTCGTCGAAGACAGCTCCATCAAGTTGCTCGTAGTCTTCGAGATGTTCTTGCCGGCCGTCGAAGAGGCAATCCGCGACATGGATGCGCCGCCAAAGGTAGTCGTCATCGGCAACGCGGGTGCACATATCCCGTACCCTCGCTTGCTCGAGGCGCAACCGGTCGAACCGGTGCGCAACGCAGGGGATGCCCACGTCTTGACGATCTATACCTCGGGTACGACGGGCAAACCCAAGGGCGCAGTGATCAGCAACGAGAACGTCGTGACCCAAATGGACATGACGGACGATCTATTCCCTCAGGTCGAAGGTGATCGCACGCTATGCGTGCTGCCGCTGTTTCACGTGTTCGCCCTCAACGGGGTTTTGTGCTCGTCCTTCCGGCACCAGGGCACCATCGTGCTGCACCCACGCTTCGATCTGGAAGCAGCGGTCAACTCCCTGTCCCAGGATCGCGTGACGATCTTTGCCGGTGTGCCCACGATGTACTTCTATATCCTGCAGCACACGGCCGATACCGACGTGCAGTTCCCGCACCTGCGGGTCTGCTTTTCGGGTGGTGCCGCGATGCCGCTGGAAACGATGAATGCGTTCGAAGGGCGCTTTGGCGTAGAAATCTACGAAGGCTACGGGCTGACCGAGACGACGGTCAGTATCTGCTGCAACCGACCAGAGGCGCGGAGGCCGGGCTCGGTGGGCAAGCCGCTTCCAGGCGTGGAACTGCAGACCGTCGATGACGCCGGCAATCCGACGCCCATTGGCAAGCCGGGAGAGATCATCGTGCGCTCCGGGAACGTGATGCAGGGCTACCTCAACCGCCCCGATGCCACCGCAGAGACGATCAAAGACGGCTGGCTCTACACGGGAGACATCGGACACATCGACGAGGATGGCTTCGTCTTTATCGTCGATCGAAAGAAGGACATGATCATCAAGGGCGGATACAACATCTATCCGCGCGAGATTGAGGAGGTCCTGCACACGCTCGAAGGCGTGGTCGAAGCCGCCGTCGTGGGCGTGGATGATGACGCCAAAGGTGAGCAGGTTCGCGCTGTGATCTCGACTCGTCCTGGCTCCGAACTCAAGGAGGAGGAGATCGAGCAGTACCTGTCAGCGAATCTTGCCAAGTACAAGCTTCCGAACGAGTACGTTTTCATGGCCGAACTCCCGAAGGGCCCTACGGGCAAGATCCTCAAGCGCGAACTCCGCTAGGGGGAATAAAACCCTTGCCGATTCCGCTCGCACAGGTATCGTGCGGCGGTCGTGGCTCCTGAAGGCGCGACCGCCGCCCGCTGAAGGAGCGACGTCCGGGGTGCGAAGGGGACCAGGCGCAGACACCGGAGCAAGACATGACAGCCATCCTGATCTTCTTCTTTGGCCATTGGTTCCTCTCGGTCTTCTGTCAGACCTTCTTTCTGCACCGCTACGGCGCGCATCAGATGTTCACCATGAGCAAGGGGTGGGAGCGATTCTTCCACCTGCTCACGTTCATCTCCCAAGGAAGCTCGTACCTAAACCCGCGGGGCTACGCGATTCTTCATCGCGAGCACCACGCATTCAGCGATACGCCGCGTGATCCCCATTCTCCGCACGTATACACGAACCTGTTCACCATGATGGTCCAGACCCTCAAGCGGTACCAGGGCTTCAACCATCGCAAGATTGATCCCGAGCCCCGCTTCGACGGCTACTCCCCCGAATGGCCCGCGATCGACAAGTTCGGCAAGACATGGCCAGCCCACCTGCTCTTCATTGGGCTGTACGTGGGCTACTACGCCGCATTCGCGCCATCGGTGGGCTGGTACCTGCTCCTGCCCGTTCATTTCTTGATGGGCCCGATCCACGGAGCGATCGTCAACTGGTGCGGGCACAAGTACGGCTATCGCAACTTTGAGACGACCGCCGACGACAGATCGCGCAACACGCTCGTGCTCGATTTTCTGACCATGGGCGAGCTGTTCCAGAACAATCACCACAAGTTCGGGATGTCGCCAAACTTTGCCGCCCGCTGGTTCGAATTCGATCCGACCTACCCGATCATTCGGCTGCTGTCGGCCCTCGGCATCATAGATCTCGGTACGTCCCCACAGGTGGCCCGTTACCCCGCCAGCTGAAAGAACGAGCGGCAACCTCGCGGGCGCCGACCACGACGTGATCGTAGTCGTGCCCTGCTACAACGAAGCGGAACGTCTGCCCACGGATGTGTTCTCCTCGTTCCTGGACAAAGTGCCCCAGGTCGGCTTCGTGTTCGTCAACGACGGCAGCCGCGATCGGACCCCCGAATTGCTCGCGGAGCTTGCCGCGAGCCACCCGTCACGGATAGCCGCAATCGACCTGGAGCGGAACCGCGGCAAGGGCGAGGCCGTACGCCGAGGCCTGCTGCTTGCGATGGACCACGCGCCGGCCATCGTAGGCTTCTGGGACGCCGACCTGTCCACTCCACTTGAGGCGATCCCGCAGCTAGCCCAAGTCATGATCGAGCATTCGGAGATCGAGATGGTCCTGGGCGCACGCGTCGGCCTGCTGGGTCACGACATCCGCCGACGCGTGCCCAGGCACTATGCGGGGCGCATTTTCGCAACAGCGGCCAGTCTCGTGTTGGGCATTCCTGTATACGATACCCAGTGCGGAGCGAAACTCATGCGCAATACCGAACGACTGCGAGAGGTCCTGCGGGAGCCGTTCGGGTCCCGGTGGATCTTTGACGTCGAGATGATCGCGCGCTTCCGACAAGCCGGCGGCAAAGCGCGCAGCATCTACGAGTTCCCCCTCGACCGCTGGCATGACATAGGACACTCAAAGGTTCGTCCCGGTGACTACCTACGCGCCATCTTCGAACTGTCCGCGATTCACCGACGGTACCGCGTGACACCGGGAAGTTCTACGCGCGGCGACGGGAGGGATCCGCAATGATCAGCGTCGGCACGCCACAGGTGCCGCTGCGGACCGTGAATACCCGCGTGCCCTGCTTGTTGCCCGCGCGTGGTTCAGTAAGCGATAGCCCAAGCTCGGAGAGCCGCGCATGGGCGGCATCCGCGTCCGGCACACGGTAGGCGACCCCATAGAGCCGGTCCGTATCGCCGATCCCACTTCGCTCGACAACCTCCAAGGTGACCCCCCCGAGGCGAAAGAACAGCATGCGCACGCCCCTGAGGTCACGGTCCAGAGCCAACCGCACCCCCAAACGCTCCCCATAGTATTCGATGGCGGCCTGGGCGCTGGCGGTCGAAACGACGATGTGATCGATCGCCTCCACACACGCCGGCGACGACCGGCCCTGGGCCACCAACAGGTCCCGATCGGGACGCTCCACCACCTGCAGACGGACCCCCCTGGTCTGCCGCGGGCTCAGCTCCACAACCCGATAGCTCCGCTCCTGTCCACTAGCGCCCCCAGACTCCCCGCCGGGCTCGCCCGCTCTTCCCTCGACAACGGGTGCGGCGCGAACGCCCTGCTGCGTCAACCACCCCCGACAGGCGTCGGCATCCCCGGTGCCGAAGGCAAGGCTAGTCAGCCCCTCACCCTGCTGCTCGATAAGCTCGGCAAGCCCGTGAGCTCGACTGTCACCAGCCCTCGGAGCAACCAGCTCGACCATGCCGTTGCCCAATCCAAAGAGCGCCGCCTCAACACCCAGGTCGCCGTGAACGCCAAGCCACCTAGGCCCGTATCCCAGCAGAACAGAGTAGTGCGACACGGCAGTACGCAGGTCACGCACCACGATTGTATGGTGATCAAACGACGTCAGCATGGCTGCTCTCCGCCCCGCCTCTTCTAGCGCCCATTCGCAAGCATTCGGGCACGCTCAATCGTGGCTGGGATAGCGTCGTTCGCCGAGCTTGTCCACCTCCCCGCCCCAGCTAACGCTTACCGCTCAAACTGGCCTTCATCGCATCCCCGAAGGTCCGATCGCGCCTGTGCGTCCGATTTCGTCCACCGCGTTGCGATGCCGCGGAGCACTGCGTGTGCAGGACATTCCAGACGGTACACTCAGCCGTCCGGCGCTGCCTACGATCGCATCGGACGTGCCGTCTACAGCGTGATGGTCGAACGCGGCATGAGGCGCTAGCCGGAGCATCTACCAGCCCTACCAGCCGCGCCCTTTCAAGCAGAAGCATCCGCCAGCTGAGCCTTGCGAGCAGCCCCGATCATGACGTTGCTGACCAGGCTGTACACGGCTGTCCAGGCCTCCTTCGCTTCCTGGGTCCAGGCATCACCGAGCCCCTTCTCGAGCGTCGACAGGAGGGCACCTCCGACCGTGATGTAGTGCTCGTCCTGCACGCCGTAGCCCACGTGCCGGACACCGAGCGCTTCCACGTCTGGGACGACGTCCTCAAGGTGATGCAACGCGGACACCAGTCGACCCAGCGTCTGCAGCAACTTCTTCTTCTGCTCCGCCATATCTTCGGGAAACATCGATCGCAGAGACGGATCCATCTCGAAGAGCTTCGTGTAGAAGATGTCCGCTGCCGCATCCGCTATCGGAACCACCTGTTTCCACGTGCTCTGCACTACCTCGATCTGCTCTTGATTGATCATATCTCGAGTCCCTTCCGTTCAATCCTGTCAAAAAGGCTACCTACCCATGGGTGCTCGCTAGAGCGGTATTCGAATGACAACGCCCCCCATGACGTCATCGAGTTCGAAGTCGTGTTTGGGCGAATCCTTGTGGTCGTTGTGGCAGTCGATGCAAGCTGAAGCGACGGCAACGTCTGCGTACACGGCGGTCAGATACTTCTTTCCGCCAAGTTCCTCCTTGCCGTAAAAGGGCTTGTCACCGCCATTGGCCGCGACCGCCTCAAGACCCTTGGTCTCCACATCCGTCTTGGGGTTATTCTGCTTGTTGATCGGCCACTTGCTCAGAAGGGCATAGGTGAATCCAACCTTCGCGTCGGTCACCCGCTCGGCGCCCATGCGGAACATCTGGGCAGGAAGCGGCAGCTTGCCGTGCTCGGTCTTCCACTGTTCGCTCGCCTTGAAGGCCTCCTGCTCCTTTGTATCGGGGTTGACGATCTGAACTTGCTGCTCCTTCACCAGACGGTTTACGACGTTGCGCGTGTACACCGTCCGGTCTGCTTCCATGACGGAGTGGAGCATGTCGGCCACCCGCTCAGGCGGCAGGCCCGGCTGCGGATCCGTCGCAGGCGAGGCCGCCTTGGCTTGGCTGTCCTTCGTGCAGCCAAACGCCGTGAGCGTAGCGGCGACCGCCGACAGCGCCAGAGTGCGTCCGAAGACGTAGGAGAGGTTCGGTATTGTGGTCTTCATCGGTGCGTCCTTTATTCTCTCGAAGAGTCGAAGAGGTACTTGCTGGCGCCTAGGGCGCCCGGGAAACGTTGGCTGCGGCTATCTTCCGCCTCACCATGTCAATGCTCTCGACGTGAACGCTCGGCAGCCCATCAAAGTTTCGACCAACCAACTCCGAGTCTGCGAGAGCGTCGATGGCAAAGCCGATGCCGTGGCAGTTCTGACACACGCTGCGGATCATTTTTTCGTTGGGCCGCAGGTTGTCGTTCTGGTTGTGCTGAACAGTAAACACCCCCCTTGGCGCTTTCTCTCGGGGCATATGACAAGTCGCGCAAGACACCCCGGTGCCTTCCGGAACCTCACCTAGCAGTTCCGAGCGAAAGAGCTGCGCATGAGAGGAGGCGGTATACGCGCGGCTGTGATCGTCATCATGGCACCCGAGACACGCGTCGACCGCCGCGACCTCCCTGTCATAGGCATGGACCGTGTGACAGCTGCCACAGTCGAGCGCTCGGTCTCCGGCCTCGGGCCTCATCGGAAGGCGTGCATCGCCAGGCCGCATCGGTTCCATACCCTGCGCCAGTCGCATCCCGTGATGTCCAGCGAGGAAACCCTTGACCGGGCGCTCATGACAGCTGGCGCATACCTCGTGGTCGGGCGCGGGGTTCCAATCTTCCTCATCATCCGCACTCTCTCCTGCGAGGTGGCAATCGCTGCAGTTGACGCGAGCATCGGCGTGGGCGCTGCGCTGCCAGTCATCGATCGTCGCTTCAGCAACCCTAATACCGCTCGGCGCGTCGTGGTCGGCTACCTGCAGCGGGTCCCGGTCCGGGACCGGGCGGCTAGTTCTTAGCAGAGCGAGGCGGGGCTCCCGCCGAAGCCACGGCTCGTCCACGTGCTTCTCGAGAAAGTCCTCGTGCAGCGCCCGGTTGTCATGAAAGTTGTGGCAGCCTACTGCCTGACATCCATCGAAGGGAAGTCCTGCGTGCGTTGGCCGCTCATCGCCAATATCGCTATGACAGTGAAAGCAGTAGTCACTCGGCTGGGTGACTCCCATCAAACCCGCAAGAGCGGGCCGGTGCTCGACATGGCACGTGACGCACGCGCGCGCGTCCACCCGCTCAATTCGATCGGCGTTGCGCGGGTCGGTGAACTTGCTGCGCGGGTGCGAGTCATCTGCCAGTTCAAGCTCCTCGGCGTGACAGCTTTCACACGCTTCCTGGGTAACGCCCTCAAAAGGCGAATGGCAGGCGTCACACGCCAACTCAATCTGATAGTGGCCATGGGTGGTTGTCCCAGGTAGGAACGCCGATCGCTCGTCCCGCTGCCACGCCCAGGCCAGATACCCGGCGAGTGTAGTACTCATGATGACCGCTGCTAGAAACATGGCGCGCCTCATCGACTCACATCAGAAGTAGTAGACCGAGAAGACGTGGAGCCCGAGCAGGATAGGCAAAGGCCAAAACAGCAGGACGTGGCCCCAGGTCAGCGGTCTGCGCAAGCGACGCCCGCGAGCGGCCCAGGCGCTGCCCGCACCACCAAGGGCACCGGTTTCTAGGCCGGCAGCGATGCCGGCCAAGGCACCCACCAGCCCGAGCCCTACAAAGACCGTCATCAGGGCCGAGTTGAGATTGTCACCAAAGTGCATACCCGTATGGGCGATCAGTCCTACCAGTGCTAAGAGTCCCACTGCGGTATGTAGGACGCGATAGGCACTGAAGCTCCCGAGGGAAAACCGGCTCTTCGTGAGAACTGGGGAAGGTGATTTCACGCGGCGATCGGGGTCGCGGGC
>JAPPOR010000722.1 GCA_028817905.1 Myxococcales bacterium | reverse complement strand
CGAAAGCAAACCGCTAGCCATCGCGTCCTTTCTTTCGGTTTTTCGGTCCGTCCCTGGCGCCTTCCCTGGCGCCTGGCGCGCCTGGCGCCTGGCGCGCCTGGCGCGCCAGTGGGGCTTTCAGTACAAAACTTCCAAGACGCCCGATGACTTCACCTCGTGGAGCGGGGCTACGCCTCTCATCAGTGGCGATCCGACCGGTGGCCGCGGCGTCGGCCCCATCGACCAGACCATTATCTGCGACGACACGGATTGCTACATCTTCTTCAACGACGACGCGGGCGGCGTGTATAGCGGCTCCATGCCGCTCGATCGGTTCCCGGGCACGTTCAGCGGCATCACACGAATCATGGATGACCGCAGCATCATCTTCGAGGGAATTTAGGTGTACTCGATCAAGGGTAGAGATCGATCCTTGCCACATGCAGGTCCTCTACCAGGGGCGCGATCCCAACAGGAGCGTACCGTACGGGCAGCTTCCCTACCGCCCCGGCCTGCTCACCCTCGAATAGAGCGCGGGCTCCCCTGGGGCGAGGGTACAAAGCTCCCCAATGATTGCCTGTTCAGCGCTGAGACTGCTTCTGGAAGCGTGCCGGCTACAGCGGGATAGTGACCAGCGCGTCCTCGCCGACCATGCGGCTTTCCCTCACCACGAGAAAGGCAACGTCGCCTGGGCGATTCAGGAATAGCCAGCGCGTTGTGCTGCGCATGGATTCCCCGTCAACGACGAAGTCCGGGACGGCAACCTTGCCGGCACTCTCTAGCGTCGTGTCATCGAAAAGGTATAGCTCGTCGCGGTAGTTCGTCATCTCCGTGCCGCTCGCCACGGCTCCGATCGTGCGGGTGGATGCCGCGTGGTCAAAGGCGATCGGCGACACGGCGGGGTTGAGCATGCCGATGGAGGCCGCGTCCAGCGCCGGATCGTCCCGGATCTGCAGGACGCTCCCACAACCGGTCACCGCCCGGGAACCGTCATCAAGGAAACCAAACCTGGAGCACACAGGCGCAGCGGACGGGATTGCCACCTCGCTCGCAACACCCGCGCCCACGCGGACGCGCCTAAGCCCGAAGTTGCTCCCCACGTACAAGACTGTGGAGTCATGGCGCATCGCGTGCTGTCCGAGGACGAGAAATCCAGAGCTCACCCACGCGTCGCCCCAGCGCTGCTCTCCCGAGTTCACGTTCAGCAGGCGGAGGCTATCTTGAGAGTCCTCTTCGAGCGCGTAGACCCACCCATCATCGCCTAGAGCGACCGCCCGTGCGTTCAGCGCAATCCGGTGAGTGGCTTGAACCCGACTCAGCGCGAGGTCGATAAGAGACACCCAGCCATCGTGGCCCACAGCTGCAGTCGTCCCGGATGGCGCTATCGAAACGGCCCTACCAGGCAACGGTAGTTCGATGCGCTGCTGGGCCCCGTCATCGCCCTCGATCAAGTAAAGCGCCGGTTCATCCTCGGGCAGAAGGACGATCGTATCCAGCACATCGGTGAAGGCCGCGTCGGCGACACGATAGGGGAGGACTTCGAACCCTGGACGGCTCGAAGCAACGGGAGTACTCAGCGCCGGGGGTGCGTCAGGCGCTGCGGGAACCGCCATCGTGACAAGACCGTAGCCGCGACGGGCGGGCGCGTCGGCGCGAACCAACACGTGGACCTGACCGCGGTCGGTTGAGAAGAAGACGAACTGCCCGTCCGAATCCACCTCCTTGCCCTCGTATTGCAGCGGCGGGAGGTTGCGTGACGCGTGCAGCTGCATGTACGGATCAGAGTAGAAGCGCAGGACCCTCGCCGTTCGGTCTGATGAGGAGGTCCCTCGCGTTGGCAGAGCGGCTGCCAGACCCACGCGTGACGCATGATCGAGGGCAATGATTGGGTCCCGAAGGCTCGCTACGGGACGCAGCCGGCCGAGGTAGCCGAAGTCGAGCGCCGGGTCCGGATCGACCCTCAACACGCCACCGCAGGCGGTGAAAATGCGAGCACCATCCTCGTCCAGGTGCAGCGGGCTACATGGCTGACGGTAGATCTCGTCCTGCGCCTGGCTCACGCGCATAGCGGGTCCAGAAGAGACGTCGTAGCGACTCGAGCGCGTCACGGAACCGCCGATGTACAGCCGGGCATTGTCCGGATGCAGTGTCATGCCAGGGCCAGGATACCCGGTGCCGCGGCTAGAGATATCGATCTCGCGGGCTATTTCCTTGAGACTGGCGAGTTCCAGGCTCGTGAGGGAGTTCGCGGAGATCGCATGAAGATAGCGTTCAGTGGCCACGGCCTGCAGCACGTTTAAGGAAACTGGCAGCACGTCCTCAATGGCTGGACCCCTCAGGTCGACCAAGGTGACCCAACCAGCATGGCCAACGACCGCTGTCTGCCCCGCTTGATCGAGCCACACCGAAGTAGGCGCAAGCGGGAGCGGTATTCGGCTCGTAGCGAAGGTCCGAGGGTCAAGGGCCACGAGCTCGGGCGGGTCATCCGCAACGATGACGATCTCTTCGCGTGCGTCGCTGTGGTCGGCGTGTACCACGGCAAGGTTGAGCGCGACTGCGTCCGCGCCCGAGGTCACGGGAGGATCGTCGGGTGGGGACCTCAACACTGCGCCCGGCGCCACATCGAAGAGCACGAGGCCGTGCTCTCCCCCGTCTCCAGTATCTGACGACAGCTCTCCCACCTCCGCGGCTCCGGCCTCGACGACTACGGCCAACTGCTGACCGTCGGCTGCGAAGAAGACGTACCGTCCGAGCGTGGCGTAGGTTCGGTCGTCGACCGTAAAGGACGGCAGAGGCAGGCGCTGGCGAGGCGTCAGATAGACGTCCTCAAGAACGACGACCTCCCGGTTGACGCCAGACGGTCCCGATGTCGGAATCGTGGCGATGTGGCCACCCGCCGGGAAGTGATCGGCGTGGGTCAGGTACACGATAGGGTCGTAGTCATAGGGCATCGCGATGGTTCCTCGATAGCCCATGTCCGTCGGGGGGTCTGCCGTGGTGGCAACCACCACGCCGCATCCGGTGATAAGGCGATCTCGGTCGCGGAGTGGCCAGAGCCCGCCGGAACAGGAGGCCGAGCGGCGCCCCAGGCGCGCGACGCCCCCCGAGACGTCCCAGCGCTCTACGGAAGTCGGTGAGATGTCCGTCGACAGGGCGTAGACAGCGCTCCCAGAGGGATGCCCCGCAAGCCGCTGGGGACGGTCCAGGGAGTGACCGTCGCGACGCAGCTGTTCCCCCGTTGCGAGATCGACGGCGGTCATCGATGCCAAGGGAAACGACACACCCGACGGCCGGCGGGGACTCACGTAGGCATAGCCATTGCCGCCGTGAACGACGTCGAAGAGATCCACCTCCTTGCCCTCCGTATCGATCACCGGGTGGCCCCCCTTCATCTCGCGGCGGTCGAGGTCGAAAACGCTGAGCAGACCGTCGTGTCCAACCACCACCTGAACACCGTCCGGAGAAAGTGAGACGAGGTGTCCGGGACGCGGCAGCGCCAGGGTCGTGAAGGTGCCCGCGATCGGATCCAGCATCGCCAGGGCGCAACCCGTCTCAGGCTGCGGCTTCGGTGGTAGAAAACTCCCCGGGGGCGCGCGTTCGGGTGTGACGACGGCCACTACCCGATCGAGGGCGGCGCTGTATTCCGCATCGACGATTCGAAAGGGTAGCCAGGCCACTCTTCCTGCGTTGCGGGCCGCTCCATCCCGGACGCATCGCCCGACGATCGGTGGCGCTCTGGCGGCCGGCCCGCCTTCCGATGCCTCACCGGAGGCATCCCGTTCTGGTCCTCCTTCCGCTGCAGCCGCGTCGGCCTTTCCACCGGGTTTCGTATCGGCGTGAGACACGGTCGCGTCCGGCGAGTCGCCTTCACCTGCATCCGCAATTGCCCCTGCGTCGTGCTCACCTCTGCCGCGACCGTCAGGCGCAGCGCGCCCAGGGACGGCGGAGGCGTCTGCACGGGCGTCCAGAAGACCTGCGTCCGACCCGGGCATGGTTCCGCCCTGGGCTGGGCGCCCCCGACCGGAAGTCCCTGCCGGTTGGCTATCCGGGCCACATGAGACCAGACAGATCAGCAAGACAAGAATCAGCATTTCCGTGAGCCTCCCTTGAGTATCGACTTCGACAAATAAGGATGTCCGCGTCTGGAGGCCCGTGCTCCTAGGTCAAAGAAGGCTGGAAAACGATTGAGGGTCAAGTGGTCTGGCTGCGTGAACGGCGGGAAGGACGGGCGGCGGCAGTGGGAGCGGAACTTGCCGAGGCCGGCGTCGGGCTCGGGGACGGACCGAAAAACCGAAAGCAAACCGCTAGCCATCGCGTCCTTTCTTTCGGTTTTTCGGTCCGTCCCTGGCGCGACGACGGTCGCGGTACCGGCACGCCACCAAGCGCACCAAACACGGATGCCAGACGCAGGGCGCG
>JAPPOR010000983.1 GCA_028817905.1 Myxococcales bacterium | reverse complement strand
TCAAGACGCGAGACGATTGCACAGGGATTCGGCTTCACGGGGCTTTCGGCAACCGACGGCACGCTCACCCCCCTTGCAGGCGAGACGAAGACTTCAGCCGTGGACAACGAGCGAGCCGTCGAACCTACCGCAACGTTGTCGAATGATCCGGACTGGAGGCGTCGTGCGTTGAAGGTTGATGCGCCTACAGTGCATCCGCTGTGTGCAAGTCGTCATCGGCCGCGGAGACGGCGAGCGCGCCTGACCCATGCAAATCCGAGTACCCCGAAGGCCCACGCAGCGCTGGGCCCGGGGTGCGAGCGCCCCGGCGCCGACACGCTGCAGAACAGCCCACCGTCGTCGTCGTCCGAGCCATCGGGGCGCGACTTCGGGTCATCGCCCTCGTCGTCGTCGCCCTCGTCGTCGTCGCCCTCGTCCTCATCGCCGACAGCGCCCCCATTGCCGGCAACCGGCTCGCTGGCATCGTCGTCGTCCCCATCCCCGTCACCGGATCGGCCTCGGCGTTCCATGGACTCATCCATGTCCTCATCCATGGTTTCCTCCATGGCTTCGCGGCTTTCATCCACGCTGTCGATCATGACGGTGGGGGGGCCGCTGGTGCCAACCGTGAGGATGCGCAGAGCCGCCGGCATACGGGTCGTGGCCACCTCCAGCGGCCAGGTGCCCACTTCGGTTCCCTCCACCGTGCCGCCCTCGAACTCGACCCGCCAGGGCCCGTTGAAGCCGCTTTCGCACGCGACGATGCGCTCGGCCGTGTGGATGTTGCTGACCGGTTCCAGATCGGGGTTGAAGTCGAAGCTCGGGTCTTCGGTCATCTCCTCGGCGCTCATGGTGGTGTAAAAGCGCGTGACCCAGGGCTGGCTCTGTACCAGGGCCTCCGTCTCCAACATCGGCCGCACGACCTGCTCGAAGAGCTTGCGCCGAAACAGCTCCATGTCGAGCGTCGCGAGCGTATCGTCCTGGGTCGCGTCGTTGTTCAAGTAGCAGTTCGGGCAGCCGAGAATGTCGTCGATGTCGAAGTCGGCCCCCTCGGGAATGGTCAGCGACGCGGTGAACGCTTCCCGAAAACCGTCCCAGCTACCGAACCGGCCACCCGCCTGGTTGTACATCTGTAGCGGCGACGCGAATGACTGGCCGCTGAACTCATCCCACTGCTGTCGCTCCCACTGGGGCACGATGATGTTCTGCAAGTTGCTCGCCAAGTCGGCGTATTCGGTGACGAAGCCATGGCCGCCGGCCTCGTTGGCGGCTGCGGTGACGACTTCGTTATAGTTGCGCATGGGCTGATACCAGTCGATCAAGGCTTCGTTGAGCTCGAGCAGGTTGTAGTTCCTGGGGATCGCTCGGTCGCCGCCTCCCACGAACACCATGATCGCCATATCGTCCTCGGCTGCCACGGCGGTCGGACGTATCGGAATCGAAGGCTTGTCGCCAGCGTAGGTGATCATGAGCGGCCGGATGGCGCCGGTGTCATTGCCCTTGGTCAGTTTGACGGCCAGTAGTTTGTTCCCGGCTTCAAGGTAGGGCCGCAGCAAGTCGGGCCCGATCGCGGTCACGTCGTAGTCGTTGTCCTCGAGCCAGTCGACCGCTTCCTGCACGGGGTCATCGCCCTTCTCCAGATCCACCCCGAGCAAGGTCCAGTCGAAGGGGCCGACGCTACCGGAAGCTTCCACCGTGACGGCGGTGTCCGCGGCGGCTGTCTCCGGAGCCAGCATCGCTCCCGCGCCCGGTGTTCCGGCTGCCGGCATGGCCGTAGGGACCGCACAGCCGTCCTCGAAGCGAAGCCGAAGATTGTACTGCGGGTTGGTGGCTTGCTGAAGCCGGTCGAGGGCGATCGTGCTCGAGACCCGGATGTCGTCATCCGGGTTCGCGATATCGGGCACCGGCAGGACCCACGCAAAACGCTCGGAGGGGCCCTGGTACTGGATTTCGATCACGGCGGTGGTGGTGTCGTCGCCGTTGTCGACAAAGATGATCCGCTCGGCGGTCTGGTTCACCGGCTGGTTGTTGTTACAGAACAGACCGCCACAGGCCGCAGCCGGGCTGGGGTCCGCGAAGCTCCACAGGAGCAGACCCGCCGACAACAGGCCAAGACACGGCATGGCCGACACCCCGCGCGAGTGACGCACACAGCCCGCCGCACCCGTTCGCTTCGCTTGTATCGAGTCCATTGTCACCTTCCTCCTACGATTCTCAGCGTTCTGCACATCTCGGGCCGCTTGCCCGTGGGCTACGAGGTCCAACCGCCAGCGCCACGACCGTGGGCGCGCCGGCGGCGCCGGGAAAGCCAGCCAGATGCCAGTAGCCCGACGAGCACGGTGGAGAACGGAGCCTCTAACCCACTCCCTGCACCCGGGGTCGCCACATGGCAGAACAGCCCGCCATCGTCCCCGCCGCTTCCCTTGGAGTCGTCCCCCCCGGCGCTGTCACCGACCCGGTCGCCCCCCGTGTCTTCATGGTCCTCGTCTACGCCCTGGTCGACGTCCTCATCTTCGTCCTCGTCTTCGTCCTTGTCTGGGTCGTCGGCTCGATCCCCGTCGCCCCCCGCGCCGGCGGACGGAGCTTCGTCGGCACCCACGTCGTCGTCCTCGTCATCGTCGGCTTCGTCGCGGTCCAACCCATCTATGTCCAGAGCCCTTCGAATCTCGTCTGTGTTGTCGATCATGACCGTGGGCGAACCGCTGGTACCCACCACTGAGATGCGCAGCGCTGCCGGCAGATCGTCCGCTCCCATCTGCATCGGCCAGACGCCTACACCCGTCCCCCGCACCACACCGGCCTCAAACTCTACGCGCCAGGGCCCGTTGAAATCGCAGCCAACGATGCGCTCTTGGGTGTGGATGTTGCTGACCGCGGGGAGGTCGGGGTTGAAGTCAAAGACCGGGTCCTCCGTCATCTCCTCTGGACTCATGGTGGTGTACAGACGGGTCACCCAGGACTGGCTCTGTACGAGGGCGTCGGTCTCGAGCATCGGGCGCACGACCTGCTCGAACAGCAGCCGCCGAAGCAGCTCCATGTCCAGGCTCGCCCGCGGTGCGTCCTCCTGGGCCGACATCGGTGTGCCCAGGTAGCAGTTCGGGCAACCCAGGACATCTTCGATGTCAAAGTCCGCCCCGTCTGGGATCGTGATCGAGCCGCTGACCGCATCGCGGAAGCCATCCCACCTACCAAAAAGGCCGCTCGCACGGTTCAGCATCTGGATGCCCGAAGGAAAGGTCTGACCGCTGAAGCTAGCCCAGTTGTTACGCTCAAACACGGGCACGACGGTGTTTTGGAGGGTGGTCGAACTGTTGGCGTACTCGGTGACGAAGCCATGGCCGCCGGCCTCGTCAGCGGCCGCGGTGACGACGTCGTTGTAGTTGCGCATGGGCTGAAACCAGTCGATCAGCGCCTCGTTGAGCTCGAGCAGGTTGTAGTTCTTGGGGATCGCCCGCTCCTTGCCGCCCACCCAGACCATGATGCCCATGTCGGGGTCCGCGGCGACGGCCGTCGGCTTGATCGGAATCGAGGGTTTGTCGCCGGCGTAGGTGATCATCAGCGGACGGATCGAACCAGTGTCATTTCCCTTGGTAAGCCTCACCGCCAGCAGCTTGTTGTCGTCCGCCAAGTACGGCCGGAGCAGCTCCGGCCCCAGATCGCCCACGTCGTAGTCGTTCTCCTCCAGCCAGTCGATCGCTTCCTGGGCGGGATCGTCGAAATCGGGGTTGGTGGCGATCAGCTCCCAGTCAAACGGACCCACACTACCGGAAGCCTCAACGACAACCGCCGGTTCCATCGCGGCGTTGGGGGGTGGCGTGGCTGCCGGGTCTGCGGGCCCTGCGGTTGTGCCCGTAACCATCTGGGCTCCAGGGCGCTGGCAATCGTCCTCGAACCGTACGGTCAGACGATACTGCGGATTGGTCGCCTGCTGTAGCCGATCGAGCGCAAGCTCGCTGGACACGCGGATGTCCTCGTCCGGGTTTGCGATCTCAGGAACCGGCAGGACCCAAGCGAAGCGCTCGGCCGGGCCCTGGTATTGGATCTCGATGACCGCGGTCGTGGTGTCGTCACCGTTGTCGACAAACAGGATGCGTTCGGCCGTCTGGTTGACCGGTTGGCTGTTGTTGCAGAACAACCCGCCGCAGGCCGCCGCCGAACTCGGCCAGCCAAGGCCCGCCAAAGCCCCCGCGGCCGCCAATGTCCCCATAAGCACCCCAGCGCGACCGGCGCTCACACGCCCCGAGAGACCAAGAGATTCCCAGAAACTCCGCATTGTTTGCGCTCCTTGAACCACCTTCGCCGGCACCTGGCACACCTCGGCACACGCACCGCACCCTGCGCCTCGGTCGCTGCAATGTGCGTGCCAGCGGACAGCCCGCAGAGTCTCCGCTTTCGCACGCAACGCTCCGGACGAGCGAGTGTCCC
>JAPPOR010000034.1 GCA_028817905.1 Myxococcales bacterium | reverse complement strand
CTATTCATCGAGGAAAGGGCGCGTGTCCTTTTCGAGGAGACCACCTTCGGGCTAGGCACCCGCATCGCCTTGTACGGCGTGGGGGTGGCTAGTCTACTGAAGGGGCCGGCGTTTGGGCTCTCCAGGCTTTCGTGGATAGCGGGCTGGGGTCGGGTCGCGTTTGCGAATGCGCACGATGGTTCCCGTCGGAGTCGTGTGACTTGCGTCGTGGATGCAACCGAGCACTGCGAGGGCGCGCTGTGCGTCCGCCAGTTCGGCCGCGGCGCGCTCGCCCTTGATCGCGAGCACGGTGCCGCCGGGTCGAACGAAGGGCGTGACCAGCTCCAGTAGCACCTGCATGGGGGCCAGGGCGCGCACCACGGCAGCGTCGTACGCTTCGCGTCCGGGTTCGCCAGGCCGCGCCAGGGTTTCTGCCCGACCTTGACGTACGATCACGTTCGAGCAGTCGAGTTCGCGAGCCATCGACGCGACCAGGCGCACCTTCTTGCCGATTGCGTCTACCAACGTGAATTGCAGGTCCGGCCGCGCAATGCCAAGCACCAGCCCAGGTACGCCGCCTCCGGACCCCACGTCGATGACGTGCGCGTCGGCTTCGGATGGGAGAAACGGGCAGAGGGAAAGGCTGTCGAGGACGTGTCGACGCCATGCTCCTTCCACGTCCCGAACAGCTGTGAGATTGGCGCGCTCGTTGGCCTGTAGCAGCAGCGACACGAACTGCGCGAGGCGAGCGCCCTGTTCCGCAGACAGGTTGGTCCCGAGCTCAGCGGCGGACTCGAGGATGGACGGGTCTACCACGTCAGCTGAACGCCAGGTTTGCGGGTCGGTTGCGGGTCGGTTGCGGTGGCGCGGGCTTTAGGCCGCAGTGGGGAAGCCATACCCATCGACTTTTCCTCCGTGTGGAGGTCGAGCTGACCATCCACGCAACCTCGGCCACACACAGGACCATCTGATGTGACATGTCGCCATGATGGACCAAGCCAGTTGGGGTGACAAGTAGGTGCCCTAAGTACGACAGGGCCACATGCATGATAGCGGAACCGGCGAAGGGAACCGCGTGTGAGCAGCGTCGGAAGGGTTGGCTCCTTCGGTCTGCGCGTCGCGAACACCGGGAAACCGCCAGGCGAAGCGCGCGTCGCCCGAACGTCACGTGATAGACTTGCTGTGTTAGGGAGGTTGTCGACGCATGCGACCGAGCGAGCGATGTGCTGCAGTCTTCGGAAGTTGCCTCCTTACCGCTGCGCTCGCTACTGGCTGCAGCTCTCAAGTACGGGGACCGGCCCGCTACGTGGTGGTCGGGGACGCGGATGCCCGGAGTGGCCACGCGCAGCGTCCCAACCTGGTTTGTCGGCAGGGTGATCGGTGGGGGCGGGTTCGCCACCAGGGCGATGGGCAACCGGTGTGCGAAGTACGCCGTGGGGACGGGTCCCACGGGCAGGCAGAAGGGGCGGGGCAGGCCCGCCCTACCGGCACGACTGTGGTGCGGGAGGAGGGCGCGCGCGAAGGCGGCCTGGTCGCAAGTCAAACCTCCGGGGAAATCGGTCTTCAGATGACCCAGGTCGAGCAGGTCCGACGGATCGAGCTCGTCCGAGAAGGCCCGAGCCCGGACTGGCAGAATTGCGCACGCGTTGAGCTGGTGTCCTCTCGCCGCTCGCTCATCGTGCCAGGTGAGTACCGCGCTACGGTTCCGAGGCGGGGGACTGTGCGTGAGCGCGTATGGGCGCGTTTGTGGCCGGGTGCTCTCAGTATGCTGTCCCAGCAGGACGCCGTGCGGTTGCGCATGTGCGGTGTCGAGCTCGACGTGAACGCGTCCTTTCGTCGAGCGGTCGCTGAAAGTCAGCGACGGACCATTCACGCGACCCTCGCTCTGGCTGACCACGTAACCATGCGTTTGCGGGCAACGCCGTCCGATCCGGGCGACGCGACCTGGCTCTCGCTGTCGGTTCGCAGCCCCAACCACGAGTATCGCGGATGCGGTATCACGATCCTCGCCAATGGGGATGCGCTTCAGCTGCCTCTGTTTGAGTATGAGCGCGGTGAGAATGAGGACCGATACCGCGGCCGCGTCCCGCTTGG
Organism: Myxococcales bacterium; assembly: GCA_028817905.1. Classification (GTDB taxonomy): domain Bacteria; phylum Myxococcota_A; class Polyangia; order Polyangiales; family JAFGIB01; genus JAPPOR01. The sequence goes on along the minus strand of JAPPOR010000034.1, from coordinate 2,337 downwards.
GTCGATCCTGGCGATGGCGGAAGCGATTCGCGCGGTGGGCGCCGTGTGCGAGCGACGGTTCGGATTCCTGGAGTCCCACCAGAACCAGCTTCGCGACTTCTTGATGCGCTTCAAGGAAGAGCGCAGCTTCGCCAAGGATGCCGGGAGCCCGCACCACGTGCGCATGGGGGCCGAGGGAACCACCGCGCTTTGACTTCTTGGGGTGGTCATTCGGGGATTGTTGCTAGGGGGACGGGTGGAGGTAAATAGGGCGGCTTTGCCGCGACGGGGGGAAGGGCGCGTGCCATTTCGCCTGCAACCTGGTTGGCATTTCGCCGCTTGACCTGCACGGTTGGGGGGCGATACTCGCCGACACAACGTCGCGATGTGGCAATTCGTTGAGTTCTGGATTTGGGCCCTGGTCGCTCTGGCGATCGCGATCTACGCGACCCTTGCGATCGTCGCTCGCCGTAGGGGTTTTCGCCTGCGAGAGGCGCGCCTGGCGCGCGCGCGCTTGGCGGCGCGCCGGCATACCAAGTACCCGATCGTCTTGGCCCACGGCTGGTTTGGCTTTGATGCGGTCGCATTGCCAGGGCTGCGCCAGGAGTACTTCCGCGGAGTGCGGGCTGCCCTGGAGGACCATGGCAACGAGGTGCTGGTACCCAAAGTCTCCCCGGTCGCGAGCATCAAGCGCCGGGCGGAACAGCTCTCGGACCAGCTGTCCCGCTACGATGTCGACCGGGTCAATATCGTCGCGCACAGCATGGGCGGGCTTGACGCGCGCTATGCCATCACCCATCTCGGCATGGCGCCTCGCGTGGCTTCTCTCACCACGTTCGGCACACCTCATCGCGGGACGCCCTTGGCCGATCGTGGGCTGCTGCTCGGTGACGACTCATGGGTGCGGAAGATGCTCTCGATGACGGGTCCCGACATGGACGGCTTGCGCGATCTCACGGTTAGACGGATGGAGGCCTTCAACGAGAGCGTGCCCGATGTCCCTTCCGTCACCTACATGAGCTACCTGGGTTGGGTAGAACCCGGCGCCGGAGCCGTCAATCGCCTGTTGCAGCCCGGCTACCGATTCCTGAATCGCTGCGCCGGGCACAACGATGGCTTGGTGCCGGCAAGCTCGCAGCGCTGGGGCGACGTGTTGGGAAGCGCCCAGGCCGACCACTGGGCGCAGATTGGCTGGTCGCGGGGGTTAGATGCCCCTGCCTTCTATCTTGGACTGGTGCAGACCCTTGCGCGCAGCGGCTTTTGACGGTCTCCTTGGGTGATGGACAACCAGCTGCGGATCCTAAACGTCTCGAAGGCCAGCCCGGGCGAGCACAAGTGGTTCGATGGCAAGCTGCCGCCTGAGCTCGGCGCGCGCTTCGTCCATTGCTACGGTGGGCCTGCCAACGACATCGAGCGGCGGGTGAAGCGCCCCAACCTTGCGCTTCACCGCGGCTGCGCGCAGGCAGCGTTCCATATCGCCCGGGGCGCCGCGGACGTCGTGGTCAGCCACTTGCCCGTGTGCACCAAGTGGACGGAGTTCTATTTGGCGGGGCTCAAGCGCAAGGTTCCGCATATCGCGTTTGCGTTCAATCAGGACCCCATGCCGACCGGTCTGCAAAAGCAGTTCGCCGAGCGGTTGTACCGCAGGGTAGACCGCTTTGTTGTCTACTCAACAGCCGAGCAGAAACTGTACTCCCAGAGCTTTGGCATTCCGCTTGAGCGGATCGAGATGATCCACTGGGGGGTCGTGCCGCCGGAGGTGGACCCCGAGGCGCCTCGCCAGGTGGAAGGAGACTACATCACGTCGATCGGGCGCACCGGCCGCAACTATCGTGATTTCATGGCTGCGATGCACAAGCTTCCGGACGTGCGTGCGGTGGTGGTGGCGGCACCCGAGAACATGGTAGGCATCGATGTGCCACCCAACGTCGAAGTCCGCACGAATGTTCCCTTTCCGGACACACTGAACATTCTCTATCACAGCCGCTTCATGGTGCTTCCGCTGCACCCCTCCGACATTCCCTATGGCCACGGCACGGCGGTGTTGGGTATGCATCTGCGCCGACCGGTTGTCGTGACAGCCGGCGAGGCATTGACTGACTATGTTCAGGAGGGCAAGACCGGCATGATGTTTCCGGCTGGAGATGTGGATGCTTTGGCAGACCGGATCCGAACGTTGATGGATGATCAGGCGCTCAATGACCGCCTGGCGGATACCGCGTACGAGTTCGCCCACGCCTACTGCACCGAGGAGGCGACGCTGCGCCGCGTCATTCCCCTGTTGCGCGATACACGCCTGGCGTCCTAGCCCGCATCCATCACCAAATCACGCGCCCTCGCACAACTGCTCGACTCCGC
>JAPPOR010000312.1:2747-4429 GCA_028817905.1 Myxococcales bacterium | reverse complement strand
TGCGAAGCCGATCACTTGCACGATCATCACGTGCCTTGGTGATGGATGCGGGCTAACGCCCGCAACTGCTGCCAATCGGAGCCCCGGGCGAGCGGACGGACTTGTGCCGGCACGAACGAGGCTCTTGGTAGCACCAGCCACTCAGGGGACGTGGACGCCGGTTTGGGGACGTGGGTGGGCAGACCCAGGTGGGTGAGGATCCGGCGGATGCTGTGTGCGTCGTGGACGAAGCAGGGCGACCCAAGCGAAGTGAACTGAGCAAATGGACAGTTCAAGGTAAGGGTGTCCATGCGTGAAGATGAAGACACACGTTTACCTACATGGATTAGCGGAGGTACAGATGGGGTTAGAAGTCCTCGATAGTGCTGCGGCTTCGGGGGCAGTAGACATGGCGTAGGGAAGGGAGCGGGATCCAGCATGATGCAGCCAATCACGACAAGCGAACTGGGCGCGGCGCACCGGGCGGAAGAGCCCGCCGCGACGGCCACCCCGTCCGTGGCTCGCCAGTACGCGACCATCAGCCTCTTTGTGGTGCCGACGATGGCATACATCGTTCACGTGGCGCTGCGCGAGGCTCGCCCCATCGCCGAGCCGCGGGTGCTGCTCGGCCCCGTGTTCGCCGTACTGGCGCTGACTGCGATCGTGTGGCTGTTGATGCTCGTGGCGCGCAACCTGGCGGTGATGCTCGGCGCGGCCCCGGTCGCATTCTTCCGCAACTTCGATGGCGCTGCGATTCCCGACTGGGTCGAGCGTCCGGCGCGCACGTTCAACAACCTGATGCAGGTGCCGCTTGTATTCTATGCCGTGTGTGCGCTCATGATCGGAGCCGGCGAGGTCGACAGCGTCCAGCTCACGCTTGCGTGGATCTTCGCGGGCAGTCGCTACCTGCACGCGTTCGCGTTCGTCGGGTGGAATGACGTCAAGTGGCGGTTTGCCATGGCCTTGCCCGGGTTTGTCACGATGGGAATCCTGGCCGCGCGTTTTGGGATGCAGACCGCGCATCTGTGGCTTCCGGGCTGACGCCGTACGTTGGACCCCGGCAACCCGGGCCCATGGGTGGTCACCAGCGGCCGGTTGGGAACCTGAACTGGCTGAGCGCCCATCCCCTGCGCGGCTGTGGCAAGGGCTGGAACGATTCCGGGGGGGGCCTCGACGGGCCAAGGTGACTGTCTGGGGTGCTCCGGGGGCTATGGGGGCTTCTACTGCTTCGCCCAGGATGCGGTAGCCACCGAATAGGGCGCGAAGGCGATCGATGTCCTGCGGGCCCGCGCCGTTCCCTATGGCATAGCGCAACCTTTTTTCTGGGTGACTATGCGGCTGACGCTCCGTTGAGGCTGCGGACTACGGTGCGCCGACCGCGACAATAAGCCACACGGCGAAAGCGAGTGCCGTGTAGTACCTCGCTCAAATGCCCTAGTCGGTAGGAGGAGCGCAATGAACAAGTCAACGGAGTCGTTCATCGATCTCAATCCAGCAACATCACCGCTGGAGGGCGTCGCAGCGCGCCCGCGGTCAGGGCGACCGTCGAAGCTCCTGCTGAGGGCAGCCGTTTCGGGCCTTCTGGGGCTGGGAGCGGCGGCCTGCGGCGAGGACGATGGGACGGGCGAGGACGACCCGGACGAGCACGACCACAACGATGCGTGCGAGCCTGTTGATGAGATGGTCGCGTGCGAATGCCCCGG
>JAPPOR010000312.1:0-2737 GCA_028817905.1 Myxococcales bacterium | reverse complement strand
GACGCCCCGGACGAGCACGACCACCACGCGGCGGGCGAGCCGGCGGAGGAGATGGTCGCGTGTGAATGCCCCGGTGACGGCGACGGCGACGGGAACGTCACCGCATCCGGCGATGGTGATGGGGACGGAGATGGCGACGGAGATGGCGACGGAGATGGCGACGCCGAGTTCGTCGACAAGGAGATCAGTACCGAGGACGTGCAGCACACGTACGCGGAGCTGAAGGACATGTGCGACGACCGCGACGGGTTCATCCAGATCCATGCGTCTTGCGCTGGGGTCAACAGCTGCCAGGGCTTCTTCTACGGGGACTGGGGCGAGGGCTCCCAGCTGGTCGAGCATTCCTGCTCCGGCGTCAACGGATGTGCCGGGCTCTCTTGTCTTGTAGGCCCGGAGGAGCCCGAAGACGGCGGGATGACCGGCGAGGAGATCATGGAGCTGGACGGGGACTGGTGGAAGGAGCGCGCGGGCGAGTATGGACCGGCGCCTTGCCGGACCTGTCACATCAAGGCCGAGTTGAACGAAGACTCCATGGAGTACGAGTTCGACTACGTCAAGATGCGTCTGCCGCTGTGGCCAGACTCGGGTCGCGACGCGGACAATTGGACGGAACGCTCGGCAGAGCATCAGGAGGCGATCGTCGCGTTTGGCGCCCAGGGCATCCGTGACGACGGCACGGCCTACGTCAACATGGTGGGGTACGCCAAGTACCTGACCAAGCAAGAGATCCAACGGGTCGTCGAGTACATGCGAAGTTTCGACCCCGAAGACATCGAGGTCAGTGACATCAACGACCGGCCGGGCAAGGTCGAAGAGTAGAAGCTATGTCGTCGCCTGTGCCCTTGCCCAGGTCACTCGGGCGCGGGCGCAGGCGAGCGCCAGGTCTGTGGTCGGGACGCCGGCCACGCGGTAGCTCTCCTTCACCGCCACGCCCCAGCGCAGGCGCCCGATCCAGGACCGGTCTGGCGGCGAAGGCAGGGTTATCGGCACGCTTCCTGATGCGGCCCGCGCTTGGGCTTGAGCCGCGCGAGCTTGACCGAGGAGAGGATGGGCGTGCAGCGCAGCGCGAGGGTAGGGGGCTTCGGCCCGCTGCAAGGTGAGGGTGGCGAATAGGCGCTCGTATGGGTTTGCATTGTCGTCACTGAGTCGCGCGCGCGCCAGGTCGCAGGCGAAGCGCTCGATGGTCGTCCGCTGGTTCGCGTGCGTCGCGATCGCTGCTACAAGCAACAGGTAGTTGGCTTCGATGTCGCCTTCACGCATGGCGTCGACCTCGTCCATGTGAACGTAGGCTGCTTCCGGGTCGCCAGCCTCCCACGCACACATGCCGAGGAGCAGCCGTCGTTCGCATGGCTCTAGGGATGCTGTTTTGACCCGCCGGGTGATATCCGCGAGTACCTGCGCGTCCAACAGGGCGAGCTGGACGGCTGGATCACCGCTTGCCGCTCCCAGGGAGCCTTTGCCGCCAAGCATTGTCGCAATCATCAAGGGGGAAAAGAGCGGCCCCGAGAAGACCTTCAGCAGGACCGGTCGCTCGGCCGGCAGGACGGTGTAGGCTCCCCGTCGAACGCTCGCGCGTAGCTGTGGCCCGGCCTCGTCCCAGCGCTCGAGCCGCCCGAGCGCCGCGCCGTGGCGGATGACCCGGTGCAGGCTGGCGGGGTCGTTGCGCGTCCACGCCTGGCCCCGGTTGGCGGCGGCGGTGCGCAGTTCGAGGGCTGCCGGCCAGTTCTTTCGGTGCTCGGCAACGATCGCGCATCCCGATAGCGCGGGCACCGAGTCCGGGTCGCGCGCCAAAGCGCCCCTGAAGTACCGCGTCGCGGAGTCCAGGTCGTCCTCGTCGAGTGCGTGGTTGCCTGCGGTGACCCATACGGAGACTTGGTTGCGAAACAGCCGCATGCACAGGTCGCGCATGCGACCAGCGCGCTGGCGGTCCCCCAGGCGTTTGAGGGCTTCCCAGCGCCACAGGAGTGGCTCGCGCAGGCGCGGGGTGGCGAGCACCTCGCGTGGGCGGAATTGGAGCGGGGGCTCGGCTGGTCGCGCCGTCAGACAGCCCTCGACGAAAGGGTCGAACGCTTGCCGCCGCCCCGTCAGCGTCTCGAGCGCGACGTCGCATGCAGCCACCGCAACCTTGTAGCGGCCCGCACGCATCGCCCACTTTGCGCGGTAGTACGCAAAGTAGGGGTCGCGCTCGCGACGGGCGAGGGCCAGGAGCGACAACGCGGTGCCATGGCTTCCGAGCACTGCCACCCGGCCGGCCAACTGGAGCACCCCGCGCGGACCCGCGCCATGGGGGAGCACGAGGTCTCGATATGACTGGCTGGCGGTCGCCGCAGTCTGTCGCACCCAGGCTTCAAGCTCCGCTCGCCCGGGGTGGTCGGGGTCGCCGTCGATTTCATCCAGAAGGCGCGCTAGGGCTTCACCGCCCCGCCCGGCCGCGAAGAGCGCCTGCGCCTCCAGCCTGGTTATCTGCACACTGGTTGTCTGCACGATCGTCGCTCACGCTCAAGGTCCGCCCGAGCCTAGCGGCCTCCATCGCCGACCACGTGCGGCATCTTGTCGCACCGGGCAGGGTCAGCCGTAGTGCGCCAAGCGCATGACAGGACCCAGGCCCATGCCGGGCAACCCGCCACGATGCCACAGCGGCGTACGGCAGGCGATTGCGTCGAACGACCCGACCCGCAGGCACTAGTGGGTCCGGAAGACGGCCACCGCTCGTTGTACCCCGCGTGGACCGGCACGC
>JAPPOR010000765.1 GCA_028817905.1 Myxococcales bacterium | reverse complement strand
CCGTCGGTCGCCGAAAAGCCGTGTGAAGCCGAATCCCTGCGCGATCCGACGCAGGGTTCGTGAATCATCCGGGCTAGCGCTCTGGGCGCGGCTTCCGATCATTGCCCGTCGACTCCGGTTCCGTGGGTTTGAGGAGTCTGCCGCGCTTGCGTTTCGACCCAGGGCTTCGCGCGACCTACGCTTATGCCGAGCGTGGGGATCTGTATCCGGATGCCTGACAAAGTTGACTCAAGCAGCGCTTTTGGAGCTGTTTGATTCCAGTATTTTACGCTGCACGTGCGCTGCTCGTTGTATCCAAAGTGGATGCTTATTCTGCTTTGCTGAGCTGGTGTCTCCGACCCAGGGGCCGCACAATACAAGGGTGGCAAGACGCTCCAACATCGATGTCTATCGCTACCTGGACTACCGAGCGTTACTTCGCGACTACTACGAAGATCGCAAGAAGCACGGGCGCGGTTTCTCCTACCGAGCCTTTTCCGCTGCCGCGGGGCTCCGTTCCCCCAACCACCTCAAGCGCGTCATCGACGGGGAGCGCAATCTGCCGTCAGAGATGGCCATGCGTTTCGCGGACGCCTGTGGCTTTGAGGGAGACGAGGCGCGTTACTTCTGCGAGCTTGCAGCGTTCAACCAGGCGCAGACGACGCGCGAGAAGCGTGCCCGGTACGAATCCCTGTGCCGCTATCGCGGGTTTCGCAGGGCACACAAGCTCGACGTGGCGCAGGCGGAGTACCACGAAAACTGGTACCTGCCCGCCATTCGCGAGCTTGCTGCCAGTCGAGGGTTCCGCGAAGATCCAGCGTGGCTCGCCAAGCAGCTGCTGCCTCCGATTTCGAAAGCAGAGGCCAAGCGGGCTTTGCAGCTTCTCGAGACCATGGGGCTCCTGGTGAGGGACGCGGACGGCAAGCTGGGCCAGAGCGAGGCGGTCGTGTCCACCGGTGCTGAGACCGCCGGGGTGCACATCGTAAACTACCACCGGACGATGATGGACAGGGCGATCGAAGCGGTGGACCTGGTGCCCCGTTCGAAGCGGGACATCTCCGCCTTGACGCTCTGCCTCACCTCGGAGGGGTTGACCGACCTAAAGAAGCGGGTGCAGGAGTTTAGGCGAGAGCTGGTGGGTCTCGAGGGTGCGGATGGCCAGGGCACGATCGTGGTGCAGATGAACTTCCAGCTCTATCCGCTGAGCGTGGTGCCGGAGGAGGAAGCGTCCTGATGAGGTTGCTATCGTATGCAGCTGCGCTGGCGTGGGTGACCGGTTGTGCGGCCACCGAGACCGGAAACCCCGTTGCCATGCAGCGGCTTGCGCTCACCGCGGTCAGCAGTGCGGCCCAGGTGCAGCTCGAGCCCGGCGGAAACGCCGAGGTTCTGGTTGAAGAAGCCTGGATCGTACTCGGGGACGTGCGGTTCATTCCAGGCAACGACTGCGACAGCGGCCACGACGATGCGGGGCGGGTGGACATCTCCGGTCCGACCGTCGTCGAACTTCTCTCGGACCCAGCGCCTCTGAGTTTCGAGGTGGAAGACCGGGAGTACTGCCGGGTCCGACTACCGCTCGAGCGCGCCGACGAAGTCCCCAGAAGTGCACCGGAAGCTCTCGAGGACCACGCGGTGGTGCTGATCGGCAGCCTCGCAGACGGTACGCCCTTCGAGGTTCGCAGTCGGGACAAACGCGAGGCCGAGGTACGCTCTCGATCGGAGCCGTTTCGGTTGGGGGGTGCTGAGGCCGGCCTTTTGCTCGCCTTCGACGTGGGCCGCTGGCTGGAGGGCTTGGACCTGGCTGGGGCCGAGGACGACGGCGATGGACGCATCGTCATCGACGACGACGACAACCGGGACCTGCTCGACCAGTTCGAACAGAACATGCGGGAGGCGCTAGAGCTCTTCCGCGACCTGGACGAAGACGGGCAGCTCGACGACGACGAGCGGTCGAATCCACTCGCGGTGGGTGGTTAGGGACGGCCCGGGGCGCCAGCGGCCCCTGGGGCAACACAAGCGACGACGTGCTTTGCGGAGGACCAATCGGTCCTCTCAACCGGGGGGCGTGCACCCTCGCGACAACAGGAGACCGACTATGACCAGACTGACTGTAACCAGAACCATTCTCACACTCGCGATGCTCTCTTTGGTAGCCGCCTGCGGCTCCGATGGCGATCCGGCCGCGGACGGTGGGGCCGTGGTCACCATGCGCATGGCGCTCACGGCCAGCGAGCCGCCCGAAGGCAGTGCGCCCGGTGCCGTCGCCTTCGAGGACGAGGCAGGCACGCCCTTCACGATCGAGTCCGCACAGGCCTACGTGCGGCACATCCAGCTTGACCTTCCCGCGGGACAGTCGTGTGCCGAACAGGACCTCGCCTTCCAAGACCCGGTATCCTGCGAAAAGGACAAGATCGAGATCTCAGGCCCCTTCCTCGTGGACCTCATCGAGGGCACCTCGCAGCCCTCGCTGGCAGCGCTGCGCATCCCGGCGGGAGACTACAGGCGCATCGATGTGCGCTTTGATGACGCCGACCCGGACGAGGGCCTGGTGGGCGACGCGCAGACGCTGGCCGACCACACCATGCACGCCATCGGGGATCTTGAGCACGACGGATCGGACATGACCTTTGAGCTACTGCTGAAGTTCAACGAGGACGCACGCTTCGAGGCGCCAGAGGGCATCGTGCTCGGCGAGGGGGAGGCCCGTGAAGCGCTGTTGATGCTCGACGTGAGCAAGTGGTTTCAAGCGCTGCCGGTGACCGATTGCATGACGGAGGGTGATCTCACGATCGAAGACGGGACCTTGCTCATCGATGATGAACGCTCGCAGTGCAGCGCCATTGAGAACACGCTGAAGGACACCATCAAGAACTCCGGGCAGCTTCAGGGGGCTTGATAGATGACACCGTGTGCGAGCTAGCTGCGTTGCGGCCCCTGCCCCTGTTTCACTCCGTCGAAGCTGGTTTCACATGGCAGGTGCAGTCGAGACAGCCGTGCTCCGCGCAGGTTCCACATGCGCGAGCAACTTGTTTGCGCAGGGCCTGCCGGGCGCGGAACACGCGCACCCCGGCATTGCTGGGCGAGATTCCGGCTTCGAGGGCGAAGTCCTTGACGGGCAGACCGTCCACGTCGATGCGCTTGAGCGCGATGGCGTACTCGGGCTTGAGCGTGTCGGCCAGTGCTATCACGCATTGGCAGACGGTTCGGTCCAATACTTCGTCCGGTTCGGCTTGCAGCGATAGCTGCGTGGCGAAGGCATCGAGGCCGCGTCGGGACGATGCCTGTCGCCTGTGCGCGTCGATCACAGAGTTCCGTAGCATGCGGTAGAACCAGGCGACCGCGGAACCCTGGTCTTGCAGTTGGTCGACCCTATTCAGGCCTCGAACAAACGCCTCCTGCAAGATCTCCTCCGCGAGCCCCCGGTCTCCGATACGACCTTCGACAAACCGCAAGAACCTTCGGTGGTTGTCCACCAGCACCTGGACCACATCGGGAGGGTCGGTGTGGGCTCGGTCGCGATCGCTTGGCTCTGTCACATTCCGGGCATGCCACGCAGTGCACCCGTTCGCAAGCCAGCGGGGCCTACAGCCGAACGTGCCGCAGTCGCAACGCATTGGCGATCACGGAGACGGAACTGAACGCCATGGCGGCGCTGGCGAACATCGGACTGAGCAGCAGGCCGAAGACCGGATAGAGAACCCCGGCTGCCAGCGGGACGCCGAACGAGTTGTAGACAAAGGCGAAGAACAGGTTCTGGCGAATGTTCTTCATGACGGCACGCGATAGGCGCCGCGCGCGGACGACCCCGCCGAGGTCGCCCTTGACGAGCGTGATCCCGGCGCTGTGGATCGCTACATCCGTGCCCGTCCCCATGGCGATCCCCACGTCGGCTGCAGCAAGGGCGGGGGCGTCGTTGGTCCCGTCTCCTGCCATGGCCACCACCCGCCCCTGCTGCTTGAGCTTCACCACCGCGTCGTGCTTGTCCTGCGGGAGTACCTCGGCGCGGACATCGTCGATACCCAGCTTTCCTGCCACGGCCCTGGCCGTGACCGCGTTGTCGCCGGTCAGCATGACGATCCGGAGTCCATCCCGATGTAGCGCTGAGATCGCGGTGGCCGCGGACGGCTTGATGGGGTCGCTCACGGAAAGCGCTCCGGCCAGGCGGTCGCCCACTGCGAGGAAGACCACGGTTTGGCCTTCGTCGCGCAGGCGGTGGGCAGCGCCTTCGAGGGTGGATGTGTCGAGTCCCCTATCCCGCATCATGGCCGGGCTTCCGAGGGCGACCTCGATATCGCCGACGTTGCCCTCGATGCCGCGGCCCACGACCGACTTGAAGGTGGAGGCCTTTGGAACGTCGACGCCGCGTGCCTGGGCTGCTGCCACGATTGCTGCTGCCAGTGCGTGCTCACTGGTCTGTTCGAGCGCCGCCGCATAGGACAACACCGTGGTCTCATCGTAGTCGCCAGCCGGTAGGACCGTGGCTAGCTCGGGCTTGCCCTCGGTCAGCGTTCCGGTCTTGTCGACCACGAGCGTATCCACCTTTTCCAGCCGTTCGAGCGCCTCGGCGTTCTTTACGAGCACACCTTCGCGGGCGCTGCGTCCCGTTCCCACCATGATCGACATCGGCGTCGCGAGCCCGAGCGCGCACGGGCACGCGATGATGAGGACCGCCACGGCGTTGACCAGCGCGTACGCGAGCCGGGGCTCCGGTCCAAACAAGCCCCACACGATCGCCGTGAGCGCTGACGCCAGCACAACTGCTGGCACGAACCAGGAGGAGACCACGTCGGCCAGCCGTTGGATGGGGGCGCGACTGCGCTGGGCTTCGCTGACGAGCTGCACAATCTGAGAAAGCAGCGTATCTGCGCCCACACGTTCAGCGCGCATCACGAACGTGCCAGTCCCGTTGAGGGTCCCCCCTGTGACTGCGGTCTTTTCGGCCTTCTCGACAGGAATCGGCTCGCCCGTCAGACTCGACTCATCTACGGCGCTTGCTCCTTCTACGATGACGCCATCGACCGGGACCTTTTCGCTTGGGAGCACTCGCAGGAGGTCGCCGACGGCGATCTCATCAAGCGGTACGTCGGCCTCGGAGCCATCCGCCTCAACGCGTCGAGCGGTTTTGGGGCTCAGTCCCAACAGGGCCCGAATGGCGCCGGATGTGGCGCTGCGGGCACGCAGCTCGAGCACTTGGCCGAGCAGGACGAGCGTGATGATTACGGCGGACGCTTCGAAGTAGACCGGGGGCGCGCCTCCGTGGGTCAGGGTGTGTGGGAGGACCTGGGGCGCGACCGTGGCGACCGCGCTGAAGGCAAACGCCGACAGTGTTCCCAGTGCGATCAGCGTAAACATGTTCAGGTGGCGATTGACCACCGACGCGTAGCCCCGCCGCAGGAAGGGAAAGCCGGCCCAGAGCACCACCGGGGTAGCAAGCGCGAACTGCAGCCAGGTGCTGATCGCCGGGGCGGGTAAGTGTCGCGCAATGAAGCCCGGGAGGAACTCGGGCATGGCCAGCACCATCGTGGGCAGCGAAAGCGAAAGGCTCGCCCAGAAACGCCGCTGCATATCCACGAGTTCTACGTTTTCAGGTGCCTCCAGGCTCGCCTGGCGCGGCTCGAGCGCCATCCCACAGATAGGGCAGCTGCCCGGCTCGCGGGCCACGACTTCGGGGTGCATTGGGCACACGTATTCGGAGCTCGCGTTCGGTAGCCCCGCCGGCATGGCCGGCTCGAGTGCCATGCCGCACTTGGGGCAGTCGCCGGGACCTTCGTTTCGCACCTCCGGATCCATCGGGCAGACGTAGGTCGCCGGCGCAGAGCCGGCTGCCCGCGGTACCTGACTGACCGTGCGGGAGTCCTCACGCGGGGAGCCGGTTCCAGGGCCCGTCATGGCTGTTGTTGGGTGGCATTCATGGCGGTGATCGCAGTGCACGTTGGCGCCTCCTTGATGGGTCATCGGGGCTGACGCGGGTGCTATTCTGGCATTACATCGCTTGTGGCCGCATAGGGATGTTTGTCCGGGGACCCTCCGACCGTGCGAAACCCCAAACACAAGAAATCTCGGTGAGTTGGATGCGTCGTTGGGGCCTCAGCAAGATGGTGGCCCTGGGTAGCTGCGCGGAGCCGTTTGCTACCTGATTGATCACGACCCCGAGCGCAGCTCGTGCGGCTCGTTTGGTGGCTCATAGTTCCTGCTACTACATCCACTTGCCGTATGACGCCAAACCTCATTGCGATCCGCTCGGGAAGTTTGTGATCTCCAGGTACTGGCTCCACTCAGCTGGGTCGTTGTGCCCCCGGTCCATCGTCCTTGCTGGAACCGTTCGCGGGCTACCTAGGCGGGGAGGCATTGGAGGTCATGGCGAGGTCGACGTCGCAGCGGCCTTGGCCGGGGCATTCCGGAGGGCTTGTGCCCGCCTCACGATCTCCGCGGTGGCGCCTGAGTCCTCGGCTCGAATGTCGACAGCGAATCCGCCATCCACCGAACGGACTTCCGCGGTTGTGCCCTTGGGTACTAGCGGGCAGTACGGCATTTCCGGCATGTCATGGCCTACCGAGGCATTGCGCGCCAGGTGGCAGCTGACGAGCCGCTGCAGCCACTCCTTCGTTAGACCCGGAACGGCGTTCAGTGTCACGGTGGCGCCAGCGGGATGGTTGCTGCTGCGCGCCGGGTCGGGTGCGCTATTGTCCCAGAGCTCGGAAACCGAGCGAATATCGGCTCTGTGGGAGAAGGGGCTCATGTCCCGGTCAATCTCGGCGATGCCCTCACACGCTCGGGCTTCGGCCTCGGCGAGAGCTGTTGCTGCGGCGCGGTGCTTTGCGGCAAGTTCCCGGTGCCTTTCCGCTTGCCTGCGATGCTCTTCGGTTGGGTTGACGAGCTCCGTCCAGCAAACGCCGAGCCATAGGTTCGTGTCCCCACCGTCCAGCGCACCGCCGCAGGTCGAGCGCCCCTCGGCGGTCGCTGCCGGGTCGAACTGTGAGGCATGATGATCCGCACTGAGCGACTCCTGCTTCGCGGCGGCTTGATGCTCGGCCGCAGACATATCGGAAGGGTGCGTGCCGGCGGCGTGCCCGCACCCGAAGGCAGTGAAGGCCAACACACAGACGAATGGTCGAGAAACAATCATGGGACGGGTCCTTTCTGACACCAAACTGTCACGGCTGGAACCACAGGGCGGGCTCGCCGCGGGGAACTGGATGCTCTCTGAGAGCGTTCGCGTGGGTTGCGCGGAGGAGTAGAACGGGTGGGCCTTCCGGCTGTTGAAACCAGAGGCCGCGGAGGACGAGGCTTGCTGCAAAGGGATGGCTTGCTGACAGCACGCAGCGCCTCCCGGTTTCGTCGCAGTGCTGGCCGATCGGGTTGACGACGTCCACACAACAGATGGTCCTTCCGGCGTGGTCGCTCTTGTCGTTGCGGAACGAAGGCCCTACCCAGCGCGGCACCGCCGATACATTCGCAACGGTGGCTGGCGATCCCTTGGTGCTTGGGCGAGCTCATGTTGTCTGATTGGATCCCGGCCGGACGTTTGCTCACAGCACCTTTGGCGGGATGAAATGATCGATGCTCGTCAGAGGCCATCTTGCTACATGGGCTTGAGGTCGCGGTCCAGATCGACTCTGGCACAACATGGGCACCCACAAGGGATGTGCTAGACGATACCCTGGTGGCCTTGCCCCTAGATCCGTCTCCGAGCGTCGATCTGCCGCTCAAACGTGGCAACATTTCCTGGTTGGCGATGCGTTTGGCCAAGCCGACAAGCGCACAGTCATGCTCCGGCCTGAGCGGGTCACACAGTGCCCGGTGCTGTCGCTTGTTGTGACTCCATGGACCATCCTGTGTCCTGTATGGTTACGAGATGCGGCGCGATGGCTGGCGGTACAATCCGATGAACACGGCTGTCACTTCGGAACGCACCGATGTCTGTATGGCTGCGGCGTTGGGTGGTGGCGCATCCTTCGCGCGCGAGCAGGTCAGACGGAACATGACCCTTCTGAACGGACCAACGAGTCAGGAACTCGCCGAGGCCAGCCAGTCGCCGCCGGATGTGAGGGGGCGCGTGTTGCGATTCGCAACGCGGTACCCCGAAGGGGGACGCAGGCACTGTTTCGAGCTTATTTCCGGCGAAAGGGCGGCTCTTCGCTAGCTCATGCCCCTTCCGGATACTCGATCATGCGGACAACGAGGGACCGCCGCATCGCCTCCATCCAAGAGCGGAGGGATTTCGGTCCGTGTACTCCTCGTAGGCAACCCAAACGTGGGCAAGAGCGTGCTGTTTGGGCTGCTGACTGGTCGATATGCACACGTGGCGAATTACCCTGGAACCACCGTTGAAATCGCCACGGGCAGCGACCAGCAGGGGCACGAGGTCATCGACACACCGGGCGCCAACAGTTTTCTGCCGTCCTCTGAGGACGAGCGGGTCACGCGGGACGTTCTCCTTGAGCACCTACAGGAACCTGGTTTGACCGTCTACCAGATCTGTGACGCCAAGAATCTTCGGCGTGGGGTGGCTCTTGCTCTGCAGCTGGCAGAGCTCGAAGCGCCGGCGATCCTGGTTGCGAACATGCTCGACGAGGCCCGTTCGAGCGGCATCGACATTGACCTGGAGGGGCTGGCGGCCGAGCTGGGTCAGCCTGTGCTAGGTACCGTGGCGACGCAGCGCGAAGGGGTCAGCCCGCTCCTGGCTGGCGAGGTCGACCCTCGGCCGGCGCGCCCCCGCGTCGAGTACAGCGAACGAATCGAGACTGCTCTTTCTGAGATCGACAAGCTGCTACCGGTCAGGCTATTGCGAGGCCGCCGTGGTGTAGCGCTTCTCCTCTTGTGCGGCGATCGCTCCTTGATGCCCTGGGCGACGGGTTTGCTCGGCGATCGTCTCTACAGACTCGATGCCATTCGGGCCGAGCTGACGCGACGGCTGCCAGAGTCACCGCGCCTTTCGGTTCATCGTGCTCGCATGGCCGCGGCAGATCGTATTGTCGGTGGCATAGCGAAGCGGGTGGCGAAGACCCAGGGAGTTTGGTCGAGGCGCCTTGGTGACGCTGCCATGCATCCGGTATGGGGTCTCGGCGTCGCCGCCATTGTGCTCTACGCCGTCTATCTCTTTGTAGGCGTCCTTGGCGCGGGCGAGGTAGTGGATTTCCTGGAACTGAAGGTGTTCGGCGACTATGTGACGCCGTGGGCCGACGCCGCCTTGCGCGCCGTGCTTCCCGGATCGGCTGAGCCTTTGCTGGTGGGTCCGGCAGGTGTGAAGCCGGGAACCGGCCCTGGGTTGCTCATCGGTGACTACGGCCTGATCTCGATGGCTCTCTCCTACGCGATCGCCATCGTTCTTCCGATCGTGGGGTTCTTCTTCATCGCATTTTCTGTGATGGAGGACTCCGGCTATCTTCCGCGCCTCGCTATCGTACTAAACCGCACGTTTCGGCTCATGGGGCTCAATGGAAAGGCGGTGCTGCCCATGGTTCTGGGGCTTGGATGTGACACCATGGCTACCATGGCCACACGTATCCTGAGCACGAGGAAAGAGCGCGTGATGGTCACGTTGCTGTTGGCACTTGGCGTTCCGTGCTCAGCACAGTTGGGTGTGATTCTCGGACTACTCGCCGGGCTGAGCCGGTGGGCGACGGGAGTTTGGTTGACAACCGTAGTAGGCGTCCTGTTCGCTGTTGGCTGGCTTGCCGACAAGATTCTACCAGGAGAGCGTGGGGACTTCATCCTCGAAGTGCCTCCCGTTCGCCGTCCTTCGATCCACAACGTCGTCATCAAGACGCTGGCCCGGATCGAATGGTACCTCAAGGAAGCGGTGCCCCTGTTTCTACTCGGCACGCTCGTCCTATGGTGCGCGGACCGCGTGCGGGTGCTCGACTCCCTCGAGCGAGTTGCTTCCCCCCTGGTTCAAGGCTTTCTCGGTCTGCCGGCACAGGCGACGGCCGCCTTCCTGGTCGGATTCCTCCGGAGGGACTACGGCGCTGCGGGCCTATTTGACATCTTCCAGGATCCGTTGCGGACAGGGAACGCGGATCTCGAGACTGAGATTCAGATCGTGGTTTCCATGGTGACGATCACGCTCTTCGTCCCATGTATTGCCAACGTCCTCATGATTGTGAGGGAACATGGCTACAGGACCGCACTCGGCATGTGCGCCTTCGTCTTTCCCTTTGCATTCGTGGTGGGAGGAACGCTGAACCTAGCACTCAGGGGATGGCTGCTATGAGTCGAGCGTGCGACAATGAGCGCTCACTAGGCTGCCCGCTATGCGCGAGGTCATTCGAGCGAACGCGTTCGTGCCGGCCAGCGTGTCCTCTGGCGTCGCGATGTTCTCTCTTGCGATGTCCTCATTGCGGCTACGAGTTCCCCGATCCGGAGCGTTCACGGCTCGCACAGCTTCTCAAGCGGTGCTTGCGGCCCGCCAGCAACGAAGGGACCAAGGAAAGGTGAGTAGGTCTCGCCACGATCTGAGGGAGGAACTGCTTGAGCAAGCGTGGGTGCTCGAAGAGGAAGGCGGGGGCACCCGAGCGGAGCTCTTGAGGCGGGCCGGCCCCCAAGCTGCGCCAGCCCAGCTGGAAAGCCTGGTTCAGGAAGGCCTCGTCGTCGAGCGAGACGACAGGGTCGAGCTGACATCGAGCGGGCGCCGGCAGGCCCGCAGCGTTGTCCGTGCCAACCGTCTGGCCGCGCGATTGCTCGCGGACGTACTGGAACTTCCGCCCGACGTTGTCGAGGAGCAGGCATGCTGCCTTGAGCACGCGATCGGCCCTCAGGTGGCAGATGCCCTGTGCACGCTTCTCGGTCATCCGCCGACGACACCGGGAGGTAGGCCCATACCGGCCGGGCCTTGTTGCGATTCGCGACGAACGGAGCTGAAACCGGTGGTCGTACAGCTGGCACAGCTCCGGCCTGGCGAACGGGGCCGCGTCAGTTTCATCCACGGGCGAGTTGCGGCGCGGCTGGAACAGCTATCGTCCCTCGGGCTGATTCCTGGCGTCGAGCTTCACCTGCGGCAGCGGTACCCATCGATCGTGCTTGAGATCGGCGAAACCACGCTGGCGCTCGACCACGAGGTCGCGCGCGACATCTTCGTTAAGCAGAGCGGGTAGGTACCGCGTGCGCTACTTGTGGCGCGGAAGGTCGTTGGCGCTGCCAAACCAGTGTGCCCAAGCCGGCCACACGAACGAGCTGACAGCAAGGTTGCCAGCGGCCCTCGCGAGGCTATGTCAAGCCCATGCGTATCACGCTCGTGCGCTGGAGGCAGCATGCATCACCCCGTTCATTGGAATCTTCGCGCTCTTGCACGATGTGTTGCATGTGGCACGGTAGTCGTCCTCGCGGCTTCGCCTGCCGCCGCGCAGCCGATTGCTACGCAGTCCGCCCATGAGATACGGGAGGGTAGCGATTCCGCGGCACCGATGGTGACATTGGGGTCGGCGTCGCACGCTAGAGCGACGGCTGTGCCGCAGGCGAGTATAGTGCCTGCGCACGGAATGGCCATGCATGCGTACTCGCATGCAGATGGCGTCACACCCACCCCCAGCCCGGGCCTCGCCGCGGCGCTTTCCCTGACACCTCTCCCGGTCGACTTCGGCAACTTGTACGTAGGGGACATCGGTTGGGCCATGGCGTGCACCGCAGTGGAAGTCTCGATCATGGCACCCGGGATGTGGTTCCTCGGTCAGCACATGGGGCACGGCGATGACGCCGATGGCCGCTGGAGCTCGACGGAACAAGGACTCGTGATCGGCCTGCTGGCAGGATACGTGGCCGTCAAGGTGGTTGCAGGGTTGCACGCGGCGTCGGTCGCCCGAGATCTCAACGCAGCTCAGGCGGGCTGGCACGCTCGGCCGAATGGCATCTTGCTGCGGTTCTGACTGCGTGTGTTCGCTCCCGTTGATACGCTGCTAAGCGTGCCGCGCGAAGTCGCGCTCGGTCCCGCAGCAGGTGATACCGGCGGCAAGCCTCTCGAGCGCGAGTATGTACGCGGCCGTTCGCATGTCGGTCTGGTGTCTATCCGCGGTTGCATGTACGCGGTCGAATGCGGTGCCCATGATGGCTTCAAGGCGCTGGTGAACCTCGTTCTCAGACCAGGTGATGCCGCATCGGTTCTGAGCCCACTCGAAGTAGCTGACCGTAACACCGCCGGCGTTCGCGAGGATGTCGGGCACCACGGTCGTGCCCGCGGCGATGAGACACGCATCCGCTTCCGGCGTGGTCGGGCCATTGGCGACTTCGAGCACGACGGGAGCGCGGATTCTGCGGGCGTTTTGCGCGGTGATTTGGTTTTCCAGCGCGGCGGGAATCAAGACGTCGACATCCAGCTCCAGGAGCGCCTCGTTGGAGATCGGCGTCACGCCCCCATGACTTCGCTCCTTGCAGTGGCAGTCCACGGCGCCGCAGTGCGGGCAGTCGCAGACAGACCCTGCAGGATAGACGGTCCCAAGCGCGAGGGAGGCCTCCTTCTGGCGTATCAATGTGGTGATATCGAGTCCGTCCGAGCGATACACGCCACCTTTGGAGTCGCTGATCGCCACGATCCGGTACCCGTCCGCAGCGAGCAGGCGTGCGAGGTGCCGTCCCGCGTTTCCAAACCCCTGGATGGCGACGCGCGTCTGCGAGGGGTTCCAGGACCGGCCGCGCTCCAGATGCTTCACGCAGACGTAGGCGCCGCGTGCAGTGGCATCGCCTCGGCCCAAGCTGCCGCCGAGAGGAAGGGGCTTGCCCGTGATGACGCCAGGCACCCTCTGCCTCTGCATCCTGGAGAACTCGTCCATCATCCAGCCCATCACCATCGCATTCGTGTAGACGTCTGGAGCAGGCACGTCCGTGTCGGGGCCGACGCTGTGCGCGATGCGCTGGATGTATCCGCGGCTCAGCCGTTCTATTTCAAGCTTCGAGAGTGCTTTCGGGTCCACGATGACGCCGCCCTTGCCCCCACCGAACGGGATTCCCACGACAGCGCACTTGAAGGTCATCCAGAAGGCCAGCGCTTGTACCTCTGCCTGGGTCACGTTGGGGTGGAAGCGAATCCCGCCCTTGGTGGGGCCACGCGTGTCGTCGTGCTGAACGCGGAAGCCCTGAAATACTCGCAGTGTTCCATTGTCCATCCGAACGGGGATCGAAACCTGGAGTACCTGTTTGGGATGACGCAGGCGCTGCACGGCTTCCGGGTCAACGTCCGCGACGGCTGCAGCCGAATCCAACCGCTGCAGGGCCTGCTCGAATAGGTTGGCTGGCGCAACTCGGTGGTCTGTCATGGTGCCAAGCTACCATTGACGGTGCATGTGGGTATCCATCGAGCACATCATGGAATCACCTTCGCGCTCCATCGTGCCCATGACTGCGAGCATGTTCTGATGGTGGCCGGCGACCACTCCCAGCAGGTCCAGGATCGCGTCGTGATGGCGCTCCTCTTCCGCCCTACCGGTATCGATGTCCTCTTCGACTCGGATCACATCCGCATGGTGCTGGAGCTCGACCTCCATGTCGTTCATGGCTTGATGCATGGCCTGCCGTGGGTCTTCCAGCGCGGCCAGGCGCCCGGAGTGCATCCCGATGCGCATGTGGCGGCTGCAGGTCTGCAGGCCATACTGCGCGTCCTGCATCGCTCCCATGAATCCCAGGGCGTCCTGGATGTGATGCTGCTCGAGTTCGTGCATCTCCTCGATGTCCGTCACTTCGCGGATGGTCTCGTAGTGCGATTCGACGGCGGCCTCAAGTGCGTTCGTGGCGGCACCGATCTCATCGCTGTAGTGCTGCAGGGTCGGCGGGTCGTCCTCTCCGCACGCCCACAGGAGGCATAGGGACAGCGAGACAAGCGGCGCCCAAAGCGAACGGCGATAGCAGAGCAAGTCGTTGCGTGATTGGTCCATGGTTTAACTCCTTGTTGGGACTGCCCGCACGTGGGCCGGCGGATGCAGTCGACGACATGGTCATTGGGCTGCCGAGCTGGAGGTCACGGCTGCGCTCCGGTAGAGTGCTTGTGCTCGCCGAAGAATCTCCCCGGCGGCGTCCGAGTCGTCGGCTTGAATATCGACAGCGAATCCATCTCCCACCGAGCGGACTTGTGCGGTCGCGCCCCTGGGTACCAGCGGGCAGTAGGGCATCTCTGGCATTTCATGACCGACCGCTGCGTTGCGCGCCAGGTGGCAGTTGACCAGCCGCTGCAGCCATTCCTGGGTCAGCCCCCGGACCGCATTCAGGGTCACGGTCGCGCCGGTGAGGCGCTCGCTGGCTCGCTTCGGATTGGGCGCGCGCCCATCTCGCAGCTCGGAAACTGACCGAATATCGGCTGGGTGTGCGAAGGGTGACATGTCCCTGTCAGGGTCAGCGATTCCGTTGCATGCTTGAGCCTCTGCCTGCACGAGCGCCGCCGAGGCCGCTCGATGTTTTGCGGCGAGCTCGCGGTGTACCTCCGCCTGTTTCCGGTGCTCTTCGGTCGGATTGACAACGTCCGTCCAACAGATCGGAGAACCCGATCCGTCGCGCGAGGTGTCGTCGCATACCAGTGCCTGCTCGGACGCGGCGGGATCGAATGCAGCGGCGTGCTGATCGGCGATGCGTGCTTCCCGGTTGGCCGCAGCCTGGTGCTCGGCTGCGCTCATGTCGTGTGGCTTGGTACCGGCTCCATGTCCGCAAGCTGCGACCAGGAACGCGCATGGGAACGTCACATGTGTAGCTTTCATCGGTGGCTCCCTCTGGCAGTGCTCGTGCGGTTGTCCGAAGCGGCGCCGCACTTCACATGGACACCAGCAAGTGACGTGCCAGGCAAAGGTGCGCTTCGGTTGCCTATTCGCTCAAACCACTGGTGAGCTGTCCATCACCACGACGCCGCCTCGTTGGCGTGTCGCAAGCTGAAGTTCGTTCACACTCCGACAATCATTCGCCCGCTTGTGGTACGGCTTGCAGGGTCCGAGTGGGTCACAGAGTGCCCCGTCCGGTCATTCGCTGTGGCCACGCCAACCATACTGTGACTCGTGTGGTTACTGGGCGCGGCCCTGAATGTGCGCCAGTCACGCGTCGTCTTCGCTTGAAGAAACTGAAGGCAAACGGGATGAAGATCGCGGCGCTAACGACCACCAGTGTCTAGAGCCCGTAGGCGGCCACGTCGTGTCCTTGCTCCATCGCCGTGGTCTTTCCGTGTGGCTGTGCCGCTCGCGTCCCCGGTGTCTTTGTGGCTGGGGCGCGACGCTTGGGACAATGGGTCCGCCACCCTATCGTTGATCGAGTCGTCGGCTTTCGTTCGTAGTGGGCGCTGCCCTCGGCGATGCCAGCGCATGATGGCCCAGCCACCCGTGAAGGCTACGAGGAGCGCGAGCGAGGTCATCAGGAGAGCAGACAGGATCCGGGCTCCACGGAAGAGGGCTCCCGGTCCCGAGAAAACCTCGGTGTGGTCGGTACGGGATGGTGCGGAGCGCGTGCCGCCCTTGCGGACAAGGTGAGCCGACCGTTCAGGGCTATGCGAGTCCTGGGTGATGACGGGACGTTGGATGTCGGTAGCGCCGGATAGGTGGCGCCTTGCGGTACCGCTCGCGGCGCCTGAGGACTCCAGGGTAGGCTGGGCGGCCGAAACCGTCGCCGCGTGGTCCTGGCCCACCGTGGGCAGCGTTTCCTTTCCCATCGCGTTCGTCGTGCCCTCGACCGGCATGGGCGGCAAAGGCACAGACGTTTGCGGTTGGGAGACGCTTGAGGACGGGATTTCGCCAACTTCCGCAGGCTGGCTTGTTGGCGTCCAAAGGGGAAGACCACTTGCCGATACACTGGTGGCATCGGCGCCGCCGGAGAAGAAATCGGCACCCGGCTCGTCGCTGGTGGGTACGCTGGTGAGGTCCGCACCGTCAGAGAAATAGGCCGCGCCGGGCTCGTCGCCGGTGGGTACGCTGGTGAAGTCCGCACCGTCAGAGAAATAGGCCGCGCCGGGCTCGTCGCTGGTGGGTACGCTCGTGCGGTCGGCGCCCTCGGAGAAGTAGGCCGCACCCGGCTGTTTGCCCCTGGGCACGCTTGTCGCATCCGCGCCTTGGGTGAGATACCGGGACAGCGCTTCCTCGTACGATTGCGCCTCGCTATTCGTTCGCCATGCTTGTGTTGCGACCGCGATGACCGCGCCGACCGGCAATGCAATGACGAGGTGCCTCCACTTCATGCCCCACCGCCTTTCGCTGCGCTGGGTTTAACACTGCGCGCAGATCGGGCTTCGACAACCGACGGGAATACTCACATTTGCTGGGGTGCCGAAAGTCCTGTGGAGTCGAAGGACCAGCGAGCCGGCGTCGAAGTCATGAATGATCCGGGGCGACCCATGCGAGCAGGCGCGGGGGCTTCCGCGGCCTGCAACGATCACAACACTTGGGTCCACTGGTTTCGAGCACCGTTGCCGCGAAGGCTGGTCAACGGACCTGCCGGGCCGTACTGGTCACATGTCATCTGCTGGCGCCGCGGCCGGCGTTCCACACGCCGGACACGGTGCCGCAGCCTCCCCGGGCGTGCGCGCCTCTACGACAGCGCACCTGCACGTGACACTTTCGGCGAAACTGAAACCCGATGTGCCTGTCAGGGGCGCCAGATATCGTTGCAGGGCGACCAGTCCGTCCTGCGGTGTGTCGACGTACTCGAAGAGGTCGAGGTCCTCGGCGGCGATCATCCCGTGCCTGACCAGCGCGTCGAAGTTGATGACCTCGCGCCAGTAGGCTTCGCCGTAGAGCAGCACGGGAATCGGGCGGGCGAGCTTCTTGGTTTGGGACAGAGTCAAGATCTCGCACAGCTCGTCGAGGGTCCCGAAGCCCCCCGGAAAGACGACGATCGCCCTGGCGAGGTGGGCGAACCAGAGCTTCCGAGTGAAGAAATAGTGGAATTCGAAGCTGAGCTCCGGCGTAATGTAGGGGTTAGGGCGCTGTTCGTGTGGCAAGCCGATGTTGAGCCCTGCGCTGCGGGCACCTGCTTCGTGTGCACCGCGGTTGGCCGCTTCCATGATGCCCCCGCCTCCACCGGTGCACACGACGAAGCGGCGTTCGCGGCAAGCAAGTGATAGGGACCAGGCAGACAGTAAACGGGCGAGCTCCTGAGCATCGGCATAGTAGCGACCGAGCGGTCCCTCCGGTTCCAGTCGCGCCGAGCCAAAGAAGACGATCGTGTCCTGTATGCGCTCGAGCGTGAAGCCACGGTGGGGCTGAAGGTACTCCGATAGGATGCGCATAGGGCGGCCTTCATCGCTTGCAAGAAAGTCCTCATCCAGGTAGGCGACTCCGTCGTCCTTTGTCATGGCGACTCCGCGTGTTGTGTGCTGGCTCGCTCCTGGCCTGGCAGGGAGTAGCGTGCCCCGTCCTCGGGCACGATGGCATCCCAGTCAAAGCGCTCTCGCAATCGACGTCTTAGCGCATCCGAAGCCGCCGGCTCGCCGTGGGTGACGAATACCCGCCGGGGCGACGCGTTGCTGGCGGCCATCCAACTCAACAACTCACTATAGTCGGCGTGGGCCGACAGGCCCGGGAGCTGCACGATCCGCGCTCGTACCCGGACGTATTCACCGTGTAGCTTCAGTGCCTCCGTGCCTTCGAGGAGCGTACGGCCTCGCGTGCCGGTCGCCTGGTAGCCCACGAACAGGATAGTGTTTTGCTCATCGGGAAGAAAGCGCCGCAGATGATGGAGCACGCGGCCGCCGGTGGCCATCCCGCTGGCGCTAATGACGACCTTTGGCTCAAGGCTGGCGTCGATCGCCTTGGACTGTTCGGGCGTTCTCGCGTAGCTCGCGACGTGGCACATCGAGTGGCATTGGACCTCTGTCAACCCGTGGTCCTCCGTGTTCCTGCAAAAGATTTGCGACGCCTCGATCGCCATTGGGCTGTCGAGGAATACCGGCAGGTCCGGGATGCGCTCGGCCGACTTCAGTTGGGCGACCAAATGCAGCAGGTGTTGCGCCCGACCCACTGCGAACGCCGGCACGACCACGGTTCCACCGCGCTTGGCCGTCTGACCGATCGCGTCGGCGAGCGCGTCTTCGAGGGCCTTGTCCGGATGGAGACGGTTCCCGTAGGTAGATTCCGTCACAAGGTACTCGCCGTGCGGAAGCGGGTCCGGTGCCTTCATGATGGGATCGTTGGGGCGACCCACATCTCCCGTAAACACGAGGACTTGTCCTTCCGTTTCGAGGGCTACGCAGGCCGACCCCAAAATGTGCCCGGCGCGGGTGAAGCGCACTCGGACGCCCGGCGCAACATCCACCCATTGATAGAAGCCATGTCGTTGCACTTGGTGGAGCGATCTCTCGGCGTCCTCGCGCGTGTAGAGGGGCTCGGCGTGTGCATGACGCGAATAGCCATATCGGTTGGCCCGACGGGCGTCCTCTTCCTGCAAAAAGCCCGCGTCGGGAAGCAGCACTTCCAGCAGGTCGGCTGTGCCGCGGGTGCAGTGGACGGGTCCGCGATAGCCTTCATTGCAGAGGCGGGGGAGATAGCCGCTGTGGTCGATGTGCGCGTGGGTTAGCACGACGGCATCGAGCGACCGAACCGCCAGGGGCGGCGACCGCCAGTTGCGCTCGCGCAGCTTGCGATATCCCTGAAAGAGTCCGCAGTCGATGAGCACGCGCGCGTGCGGGGTCTCAACGAGATAGCGGGACCCGGTCACGGTGTCGGTGGCTCCCAAGAAAGAAATCGCGGTCATGCACCTGTCTCCACGGATACGCAAGGCCGGCTCAGCGGTGCCGCCTCGCGATCGCTCTGTACCGGAGCCTGCAGCCGCATATTGCAGCGATGCGCGTCTGCGAGCACGGACCGAGCGGTATACGCACCTACTAAAGCTATAGCAATGCACATGCCAAGCACCCGTCCAAACGGGGCGTAGGTTAATCGAGCGTGCCTACGTCCCGTAGCAGACCGCAAGTGCGATCCGGGTTTGGCGAGGGCCTTCGGGATCTGGAGGCTGCACCAAAGCCCGGGGCTCGGTCGACGTCTGCCGTGCTTCCGATCACAGTACAGTCAAACCCGGACGGAGTTCCGGGCTACCGTACTCGTCGCACACGGGGTGTACCGAAACTGGCAGACACTGCCGAGAGGAGGCTTGCCACATATGCCAACGATGCTCTTCCGAATCATTGCGTCCGCTGTCCTGGTGTCATTCGCTGCAGGGCTCGAGTCCTGCGACTCCGGTCAAGGCGGCAAGTCCGAAGCTGCTCCCAATCGGTCTCAGGAGCCTAGCGACCGCACCGGAAAGTCCAGTTCAGCGGGTGACGCTACGTCGACACAGGTACACAAGGCCCCCGGTACCATTCAGGTGGCGCGGGACGGAACGAAGTTCGACCCCGCGGTCCAGACCGGGCAGATCCCCAAGGGAGCGTGGATGTGTGAGATGGGTGGCACGGTCCACTACGCTGCGATGGAACGTGGCGATGGCAAGTGCCCGATATGTGGCATGGCGCTGCAGCATAGGGCGGGCACGCACGCACAACACGAGAAGCACCCTGAGTAACTCGGTGGGTTACTTCGTATCTGTGCAGGCCATACGAGGTAACTGGCTTGGCCAATTGATGACTCGCCTGGTTACAGGACGCATGCGCGAGTTCAGGACAGGCTTGCACCAACGCGGCCGACAACCCCTGATTGGCGTCGCTTGGCCCGCGGCTGGCAGGACCGCGTTCGGGGCGTAGCTTCTTCCGGGAGTCGGTCGATGCTCTACTTGGCCTACAGGGAGCTGTTACGCCAGGGTGGTCGGGGGCTGCTGAGTCTGCTGGCCATCGCCAGCGCGATCGCGATCGTGCTGCTGTTCGAGGGCTTCCATGCCGGTATCCTCGATCGCCTGCACCGCTTCCCAGCGTCGCTTCCCGCCCAGCTGGTGGTTGTCCAGCAAGGCGTCGAGAACTTCACCATGGCACGTTCGGCGCTGCGACAAATGACGCGCGACGACGTCGAAGCGATCGATGGCGTCAAGATCGCGCACCCCCTGCTGGTGCTACCGGTGATCTTCGACCATGGCGGGCGCAGCATCCCAATTCAACTGCTGGTGCACGACGAGGTAGGCGGCACTCGGAGCGTCGTGGTGGGTCGCAATGTGAACGGCAAGCACCAGATGGTTCTCGACCGCCGTATTGCACGGCACAGCGGGATCGATGTGGGGACGCAGGTCGATCTCTTCGGCTACAAGCTCGAGGTCGTCGGTCTGTCCGGAGACTCGGAGTCGCCTTTCGCGCCCTACGGCTTCATCAGCTTCGAGACACTGATCGATCTATATTTCAACGCGGACCTTCCGATGAGTCCTGATTCCGTCTCGCTGCTGGGCGCGCTGCTCGTCCAGCTGGAAGACGGCGAAAGCCCGCACGTCGTACGGGCGGCCATCGAGCGCACGGTCTTGGATGTGGACGTCTTCACACCGGATGAGCTGGGCCGGAGCGACGCAGCGATGGGCGACCTGTTGCTCGGTCCTGCCCTGGGGCTGCTCATCGGTATCGCGTGGGTGATTGCCCTGTTGGCAATCGCGGTCGGCAACTACGGCTCGGTCCAGGCACGGCTCCAGCAATACGCCGTTTTGAAGGCGCTGGGTGCGTCGCCCGCGGCGCTGGCAATCGCAGTTCTCGCGACTGCGCTGACGATGACCCTGGTCGCGATTCCGCTCGGGTTGGTGCTGTCGCGGTCGGTCGGAGAGTTTGTGGTCGCCTTCAGCGCGACCTGGCGCCCGCTACCCTGGCAGCCCGAGGTGGTGGTCCGCGCCACGATCGCCGCGCTTGCAGCGACGGTGCTCGGCGTACTGCCCGCGCTGCGCCGCCTTACCAGGGTCGAGGCCGACGCTGTGTTGCGCGGAGGTGTCTCGTGATCCGCTGGGCACTCCGCACGCTGATGGCCGAGCCCGCTGCCACGCTCGCAAGTGCACTGGGACTGGCCACCGCCCTGTTTCTGGTGGCCTTTCTCGAGGGTGTCTTTGTAGGCATCTCCGAGGAGGTCGTGCGCTATCTCGAGCGCAGTGACGCGGAGGTGTGGGTCATGGGCAAGCGCGTCCGCAACATGCACATGGCGACCTCATTCGTAGCGGCCAGCTCCCTGGCGGCCGTGCGCGACATGGAGGGCGTGGCAGAAGCCACGCCGATCCTCTACTTGAACACGATGGTGGAGGTTGGCGACGACTACAACTGGTTTGCCTACATTGTCGGCACCATGCCGGGCGCTCCGCGAGGCCGCGCCTGGGCGGCCGTCAAGGGGCGTCGCGTTCCACAACGGGGCGAGGCCGTCGTCCCACGCATCCTCGCCGCCAAGGGCAACCTCGACCTAGGCGACGAGGTGACGATCACCGACCGCCGCTACCGGATCGTCGGACTCAGCGAGGAGACCTTCTCGATGGCCAATTCGGTGGTGTTCCTGCACTGGGACGACGTCGCTGACCTTACCGGTCAGCAGACCGGCGCCAGCTATGTCCTGGTCAAGGCCAAAACGGGCACATCTCCAGTCGAGCTGGCTGGGCGCATCGCTCGCGAGGTCGACGAAGTGGCGGCTTTCGACAAGGCGACCTTCGTGGCGGCGGACCGTGCACTGGCCCTCCACATGGGTGCCGAGCTGATCGCGATTATGACCTTGGTCGGCGCCGTGGTGGGCGCGCTGGTCGTGGGTTGGACAATGTTTGTATTGGTATCCCGTCGGCGCCACGAACTCGCCGTGGCTAAGGCGCTGGGCGCGAGCAATCGCGCGGTGGTTGCTGCTGTCGCCCTGCAGGCACTCGCCCTCACGTTGATCGGCTACGGGATCGCGCTCGTTGTCGCGCTCCCCGTAGAAGGCCTGGTCACGCATGCCGTGCCCGAGGTGACTGTGGGGTTTTCCGCCAACAGCCTGTTGCGCCTGGGCCTGGTGGCGTTGGCTGTCGCTCTGTTGGCGGCCCTTGTCCCAGCAAGGCGCGTGTTGAAACTCGATCCGGCTGAGGTGTTCGCGTGATCAGCAAGACCATCCTCGATGCCAGCGACCTCGTGAAGGTGTTTGGAGCGGGCCGCACAGCCGTGCGAGCTGTCGATGGCGTCAGCCTCGGCGTTCGCCAAGGCGAGATCGTTCTTATCATGGGGCCTTCGGGGTCCGGGAAGACGACCCTACTGTCAATGCTTGGGGGCCTGCTGAGGCCGACCTCGGGTAGGATCGTGCTGGACGGTGATGAGATCACCGCCATGAAGGAGCGGCATCTGCCACGCGTGCGTGCACGCAGCATCGGATTCGTCTTTCAAGCCTTTCACCTACTCGACGCTCTCAGCGCCGCGGACAATGTCCTGTTCCCATGCCGACTTGTGGGAAGGCCGACCGCTGCGCAGCGCCGCCGTGTGGAGGAGCTCTTGGAACGCCTGGGCCTGCAGGAGCGGCGACACGCGCGACCACGAGAGCTCTCCGGTGGAGAAAAGCAGCGGGTGGCGGTGGCGCGGGCACTGATCAACGATCCACCGCTGATCCTCGCCGATGAGCCCACCGGCAATCTCGATTCCGCACGTGGACAGGAAGTGATGATGATCCTGCACGACATCGCACGCGACGAAGACCGGGCGGTTGTGATCGTCACGCACGATCCGCGCCTGGAGGAGGTGGCCGACCGCATTATGTGGCTCGAGGACGGCCACCTACGGGACCGAAAGGAGGAAGCGCACGAACTCGTGCAGGACCCTGTGTGCGGGATGAGCGTTGACCCTTGGACCTCCGGTCATGTGCTGGAGCATGGGGGCGCGCGCAGTTTCTTCTGTTCGCAGCGTTGCCTCGAGCGGTTTCGTGACGATCCGCTCAAGTACTTGAACACGGGCTGAGAGCGCGATGAACATGCCGCCCGCGTTTTGCGGGTCGCATCTCTGCTTTCCGTGGTGCACGCGGGAAGAAATGTCAGCGCGAAACTCGACCCTAGCCCGCATCCATCACCAAATCACGCGCCCTCGCACAACTGCTCGACTCCGCAGCGCTTTC
>JAPPOR010000943.1 GCA_028817905.1 Myxococcales bacterium | reverse complement strand
TCTCGGACTGAAGGTCGTCCCTCTGTTCGACGTGGCAGCCTAAGTTTCAGGTCAGCTAGTTCGCGTCGCTACGATGGCAGCCAACCGTAAGTGCGCAGACAGATTCGGCCGTCGCAGTCCATCACGACTCCTTCTGCTTGGAGTCGTTCCCGCTGGCGCGCTGCGCCCCCGGGATCGGGAATGCTGATGTGGGCGCGCGCCTGCGATCGCTTGCCCACCACTCGGTGCCACGGAAGGCTTGGATCGTCGGGACAGTTGCGCAGGGCCCGCGCAACCACTCGATGGGCCCCAGGACGGCCGATGAGCTCGGCGACTTGGCCATAGGTGACGACTCGTCCCGGGGGGACGGCGCCCACGGCGTCATAGATGGTGCGCGCGAGTTCGGGGTCCATGGCCACCGCCTGTTGGAGCAAACTCGGAGGCGCCGACCGGAGTCGAACCGGTGAATGGAGGTTTTGCAAACCTCTGCCTTACCACTTGGCTACGGCGCCGCAGACTTACCCCAGCTGCCGCCGGGAAGGGCTGACTGTCTAGCGCTTCGGGCCCGGGTTGTCCAGTGTCCGATCCCACCCAGGCCGAGGTGCAAAATTGTGATATTGACGGTGGTTTTGTCGTGGAGGCCGGGCCTTCCGATTCGTCAGGATTCTTGTCATCTTCCCGCTCATGACCTCGACCCAGTCCGAAATCGAAGTTGCTTACGATGTGTCGAACGAGTTCTTTCGCTTATGGCTTGATGACCGCATGCACTACACGAGTGCCAGCTACCTGAGCGGGACCGAGGCGCTCGAGCAGGCGCAGCAACAGAAGTGCGCAATCCTCTACAACTTCGCCGAGATGAACTCGGATAAGCTGGTCTTGGATATCGGTTGTGGCTGGGGTGCCAACATCGAGTACCTCGTTTCGCGCCGCGTCAAGCGAATCCACGGGATCACGCTCTCGACCGCCCAGCATGAGGAGATCGAGGCGCGCAACCTTCCCGGTGTATGGACCAAGGTGGTCGACTACAAGGAATTCAAGCCGACCGAGAAGTACGATGCTTTGCAGTCCATTGAGATGATCGACCACCTGTGCTCGCCCGCCCAGTCACACAAGGGCCAAGCGGTTGATCTCTACCGCGCCTATTTCGCCAAGTGCCACTCCTGGGTCAAGCCGGGCGCGTGCTTTGGATTCCAGGCCATCCTGCGCAATCGGGTGCCCCGCAATCGCAAGGATCTAGAGGATCTGCGTTTCACGGCCGATGTGATCTTCCCCGGCGGGCTTAACCCTCGGCTCGAGGAACTGGTGGCTGCGGTCAACCCGTACTGGGAGATCCTCGAGCTTCGCACCCAACGCACCAGCTACGGGAAGACGACCGCCGAGTGGCTTGCACGGCTCCACAAACACGAAGGCCATATTCGGGAGCGCTTCGGCGACAAGGTCTATGAGGACTACGATCGGTACCTGAGTACATGCGTCAAGGCGTTCGATAACTACTGGTCGAGCGACGTGCAGATGAAGCTTCAGGCCTTGCCTGTGTAGACAGGCCGGAACGGTCACCAGCGACGCGCCGTCTCGTGGGGCCGACCCCCGACCCCACACCCACAAATTTCACCCCACTTGCCGTAGCTGTCTGGGGCGAATTCTGGGTCCATGCACTCGCTAGTTGATGGGACGCCCGGCTTGCTACTCTCTCAGCAAGACGTTGCAGTAGTAGCGGACGCGGCGAATGAGCTTGCCGTGCGGACGCTTGTCGATGTCTTTCTTGAGCGCCAACATGATGCGGCGCTGCAGGATGTAGTTGTTCGTCTTGGGCTTGCGGTGAGCCTTGACGGCCCCCGATCGGATCGCTTCGGTGAGCGGCGCAAACATTGACGCTTTGTCGAAGCCCCAGCGTTCGAGGTCCTCGGGGGTCAGCTCGGCGACGATCCGCTCTGCCAGGCGCAGCTTGTCATCATCTCCCGCTAGCTCGTCGACCCACTTGTCCAGTGAGGACGCGACCGGGCGGCTGTGCGCGTGCACCGCTATCGGGTCTCCCATCCCTTGAGTAGCCGACTGTCCCGCTTCAAAGCGTTCTCCGTAGTTGACGGCTTCAGGCTCGTTTTCCAGCCCCAAGAAGGTGAAGACTTTCGCGAGTTCGTCTTTCGGTCGCGCGACGAGTTCCTCATAGCGGACATGCAGCAGATGCTGCGGAGGGTCTCTCAGGAACGTCGCGATGGCAGGCACGTAGCGGTTCACGATTGGGTTGAAGTCGTTGGCACTCTGCCAATCGCCATTGAAGAAGCTGTTGGCGAAGGAACTCATGACCGACAAAGGGTGGCGTGTCAGCACAACGTACCGTGCGCTCGGATATAGTTTGCGCAGGAACGGAAGGACCAACGCGTACGCGGGCGTCTTGTCCAGAAAATAGCGCCGCCCACTCGGGGCCAGCATGCGCCCGTACATGGTATCTGCGTATGCGCGCAGCGCGTCGAGATAGTCCTGCTCGCCCTGCGGGAGATGTTGGACGAAGGTGCGGACCGCCTCGGCAGCATTGATGTGGTCGTACGGCGCTGCATCTACGAGATCGTGGTACCCGAGGTGAGCCAACGGCGTGATCAAGTGCGGCTCGGGGTGCGTGAGCACTTGAGAGTGTGACCCCAGCATGCGTTGCAGCAACGTGGAGCCGGCGCGCGGTGGCGAGACCACAAACAATAGGTTGTCCTGCATTTCAGGCCTCTTACGTGACGCGGCCAAGGCGATCAACTGCCACACCCGGACCGAGGTGGTGTTCGGCGACGACCACCTGGCTCTCGGCCAGTGGATGGATCTTGCGGCCTTCGAAGTCACCGCGATGCTCCAGGATGCGGAACCCATTGTAGTGGAGCAGGGCTTCGAGTTCTTGCGGGAAGAACTGGCGGTGGTTGAGCTGACTCAGCTGGACGTTCCCCGGGCTGTCCCGGTCCTCGAGGATGGTGTTGACGAGTTGCACTTGGTTTACGGGATCATAGTAGAAAGCTTCCCGATAGTCATAGCGGCGGCCGTCGACGGGATGGCGAATCGGGCGGCACTTGTAGATGCGGCTCGGATCGCGTGAAAGTGCACGCGCGTCTGGCATCAGGACGTCGAACCCGAGGCGGCCGCGATTCTCGAGGTGGGTGCTGACCGTTGCGAGCGCGTGCTCCACGTCCCTCCGCGTGTACAGATGCATGAATACATTGAACGGGGCGATCACGAGTGGGAAGCGCCTGCCTAGGCGAACCTCTCGCATGTCTCCCTCGGTCAACGTCACGAGTCGCTGGAGGCGCTTCGGCTTGGTTTCGAGCTGGGCTCGTGCCCGCTCGAGCATTGGGGGCATGCTGTCAACGCCGACTACCTCGACGCCGGTCGCGGCGATGGCCATCGCGACGCGGCCCGTGCCAACACCCAGTTCAAGCACGGGGCCACCGCTCCGGCGTGCCAGTTCTACATAGTGCTGAACGTCGTGGCGCCGCTGACGATACCGGTGGTCGTAGTAGCGACCATCGCGGTAGTGGGCTTCGGTGCCTTCCTGAAAGGGCTCCTTCGCCATTGCCCCACCCCTATCATGGCGCTGGCCCGGAGTCCCATTCCAAGACCACGGCTCGATAGCCTGCGATGTGATCCACCAGTGAGACTCGGACTCCTCGCCGGTCCATACCCCACTGCACTGTTCCCGCGAGCACGATGCGCCCTGGTGCGACCGTTTCCGCGCCGTGCAGTTGCAGTCGCGCCCCCACCGTCGCCGGAGTCACCGAGGGCCAGCGCCACGCGGGGTCTTGCGACAGCCGGGTGGTGAGGCCGGGGGTCGCTAGCAATTCAAGCGTGACCCGATCATCTTCTGCCCACGCGTTTACCAGCGCGGTTGTCAGCTGTTCCGGTCCAGCGCGCTCGGTGTCGCCACGGCTGTCCGACGGGTTCCCCGTCGGGCAGCTCGAGAGTGCGGCCAGTGCCAGGCCCAAGGCGAGTAGCAGTCCCGGAGGCCGCAAATCCCAGGATGCGGAGGGGGGGGGCATTCGGTGGTGTCGTGCTTGCTCCGCTTGCCGCACTCGTGGGCCCGGGCGTAGTCTAGGAGTCGCGTAGCCGGGACGTGAGCCGGGCTCGTTGCCACCAGGAGTCACATCGTGCCCAACATCGGGTTGCCCGAGCTTATCGTCATCGCCATGATCCTCGTCCTGGTCTTCGGCGCATCTCGCTTGCCACAGCTGGGGGAGGGCATGGGCAAGGCGATCCGCAGGATCAAGCGTGGGTTGGAGCAAGACGACCGGATTGAAGCGAAACCCGTCGCCCCTGCGGACGAGCCCCCCCGACAACCCGCTCCGGGGGCGAGGCAGCACACGCTTGGTGGTGACGAGCCCACCGATGCAGAGATCGTAGACGACACCAAGCCCGCAGCCAAGGAAACGAGCTAGCTAGTGCAGATGCCCGCGGTCGATCATCCGGCGGCAGGCTGTTTCGAGCG
>JAPPOR010000253.1 GCA_028817905.1 Myxococcales bacterium | reverse complement strand
AGTGACCTTGCGACTCGTCGTGGCTATGTCGCGAGGTATCCATGCGCTAGGCGGGGAGAAATCTGCCGCGTTGTCTACTGCTTTCTCCGGTGATTAACACCTTGGGGTGATGTCGGGCCCTCCTTTGCTCCTACATTGCGGTCGTATCTCGGAGCTGCGGCAATCTGCACGCAGGCAAACAGCATCCCTATGAACAAGGAGTGAGCCCCATGAACATCGACACGCTGCAACACCCATCCAGACTAGGAATTCGAGAACTCGATGATGAAAGCATCAGTGCCGTCTCCGGCGGCGTAGGGCTATTTAGGGCCGCGCGGGCCCTTCGAAGGCTAAGGAAGGCGGCGTACATGCACTGGCTTTCGCGGCCATGCAGCGCTCCGGCCCTTCCCGGAGGCGCAATCGCTGCTCCCGTGCAGAGCGGGGTCCCGGAGGTTGGCGAGCTCGGGCCGGACTTGAGTGGGATGCCGACTACTGTTGAGCCGATGGCGCAGCCGTAGCGGCCTCCCCGTGGAGCGTGGTTGTGGCATCCAGTCGCCAACGATCCATCAGCGAATCACAGGCGTCAGAAATGCGCCAAGCATTCCCTCGTGGCACGATCATGGCCCTTTTTGGTGATGCTTGCGGCCATCCTGGAGCCCGGTCATCTATCAACGCCGCATCGCACCGCGCGGCTTCAGCTTCACAGTGCCAGAAAGAGCGCTGCGAAGTAGAAGGGCAAGCGAGGCGGTGCGGGGTTGGTGGGGGACGCGGGCCAGGCCACAGCCCGGTTCACCTATCAGCGCCGGGCCGTCCAGGGCTTCGGCTTTCACAGGACTTTTGGGCACCCGGCCCGGTGCCGCCACCGTGCCCGGTTGCCCGGGCACCCGTACTCCTACGTGCACCTCACATGGACATGCGAAAAAGGATGACCGCAAAAGCTCCCAGACCAAGCCCACAGACTTTGCGGACCGTCACCGGCTCCCCAAACAACCAGAAGCTGCCGGGCGCGGTGATCAGGAACCCCAGCTGCAGCATCGGACTGATCACCACTGCATCGGCGTGACGGAGCGCATGCAGGCCGAACGTCATGGCCACGGCGATCATGGCACCCGTGGTCAAGGCGAAGCCGACAATCCGGTGCCCCAACCGATATCCACCTTGGCGCATACACACCAGATGGGCCGTGATATGAGCGGTACCCGACTGGCACATCAAGAACGCCGAGGCGGACACGCCGGCCATCGCGGCAAGCTTGTGGAAGAAGCTCATGCCGCCTGCGGTCAGCAGCGTCAGCCAGATAATTGGATGGGGACGCCCGGTTTCGTTGCGCTCGCCGCCCATCACGAAGAACGCCGTCCCGGCCATCCCGAGGGCCACGAGCCTTGCCACGGTCAGCCCCTCATCGAGGAACAGCACCGACAGCCCGGCCGTGATGACAAAGCTTAGGTGGCGAATCGCCACGGTCACTGAAGTAGGCCCCCGACCGAGGGCATACAACATACTCCAGCCGGTGACGTACCCCAACACACCTGAGACGACGCCCAGCGCCGCCATCGCGGCGTTCAGGCGAAACCCTAGCCCGGAAGCGCCCATCAGCAGCAGCGAAGCGAAGACGGCCCCGGACTGGACCACCATGTAGGTTGGTTCGTGCAGCGGCTGCTGATGAGCCATGCGAAACAGCAGGTTGTACACCCCCGATAGCACCAGGGCGCCCAGCGCGAGCACGAACGGAAGCGCTTCAGAATCGATCGACAGCAGTCCCACAAGGCGGCAGAGCATGCCACGTTCCCGAGGGGTTTCACGCGCTTTCCGCCAGGAGGTATGATCGGCGCGTGGATCGGCGATGGCTCTCGGCGATGCTGATGCTGACGGGTGCCCTTGGGCTGAGCTACGAGCTGGTCTTCGTACGGATGGCGTCTGAGGCCTTCGGGGCCACCAGCGAGGCCCTCGGAACCGTGCTGAGCTGCTTCATGGGCGGACTTGCCCTGGGCAGTTTCTGGTTCGGAAAGCCCCTCAACCAAGCTCGAGACAGCCTGAGGTTGTGGGGAATTCTGGAAATAGCGATCGGCCTTTGGGGCCTCGCGACGCCAACCATGCTTGGCGTCAGCGAAATGGCGTACGGAGCGTACTACGACGACGCTCTGGATCATCTCTGGCTTCGCAACGCCTTGCGCTTCGCTCTACTGGCGCTCGTGATCACGCCACCGGCGGTCCTCATGGGCGGTGCGCTTCCACTGGCCTATCGCGCCAGTATCGACTGCAGGCAGGACGCGGGACGCGGCGCGGTGATGCTCTACGCGGCGAACAATCTCGGGGCACTCGCTGGCTGCCTGCTTACCGGCGTCATCCTCATCCCGCAGGCCGGCATCCGCACCACCCTGACAGTGGCAGCCAGCCTCAGCTGCGCCCAAGGCGTGACGCTCTACGGGCTTTCGCGCCTTTTTGGTTCGAACCCAGGCCGGGCCGCGCCGCTGCCCCGCTTCCTCCGACAAACCGTCACAGCCCTATTCAGCACAGCCCCCAGGCTTGGCTCGGACGCGCAGGGTAGTCGGGCGACGCCAGCGCTTCTGGCAGGTGCCGTGGGGCTCGGCAGTGAGGTCGTTTGGGCGCGCTACGTGCACGTACTCGTCCCAGGCAGCGCAGTGGTGGAAACGGGCATCATCGCCGTGGCGATCCTCGGCATCGCGGCTGGCGCCCTGGTGAGCGGGGGGCTACTGCGTCGCCAGCCCGACCCGCACTACGCCTTCGCGCTCCCGATGGTCGCCTCAGCCTTCGCCATCCTGCTCCTGCTCGGGCTAGACGTGCGCCTCTTTCATGCTTGGACGAGCGATATGAGCGCCAGCGCCCAGGCGTTGCTTGCCGCGGCCCTCCTGTTCCCGATTTCCGTGTGTGTTGGAGCAGCGTTCCCCTGGCTGCTGATCATGCCCGGACTGGGGGAGCGCGACCGGCCCATGTTCCTGGGGCGGGTGCTGGCCCTCAACACACTTGGGGGCATCGCGGGCGCCGTGGGACTGGGTCTATTCGGACTCCGCTTACTAGGGATCGTAGGCTGCGCGTGGTTGCTTTCGGTGGGCGCGGTGGTCGCAGCGACGCGCGCGCTTTTCGACCGGTTGCAGGGCCCCGGATCTGTCGGATGGCGTCTGATAGCGGTTGCCAGCACGGGCATCCCGCTTCTGGCCATGGGCAGCCATGGAGCGGTCCTGCGCGCGGCTCAGGTGCGAGGAGAGCTCGTGGCATTGCGCCAAGGTCGAGCCGCCCTACTGACCGTGGAACGACACTC
This sequence comes from Myxococcales bacterium, assembly GCA_028817905.1. GTDB lineage: Bacteria > Myxococcota_A > Polyangia > Polyangiales > JAFGIB01 > JAPPOR01. The sequence goes on along the minus strand of JAPPOR010000253.1, from coordinate 1,180 downwards.
AGGGGTCACCGAGCTACGCGTCGACGGCATGTGGCAGGGCAGCGAACTGCCGACCACCCAAGCAATGGCCGCGCACTTGCCAGCACTGCTACACGGCGATGCCTCCGAGGTGCTGGTTCTGGGAGTCGGCGCCGGCCAGACCGCCAAGCACTTCCTGCGCCATCCACTCACACGCCTGGAGGCCGTGGACCTTGAGCCCGAAGTCACGGAGCTGATCGCCTCCCACTTCGACGCACGTTGGCTGTCCGATGCACGGACGCGCGTGTTCTACGACGATGCACTCGCCTTCCTCAAGCACCGAGGCCGCCGCTACGACATCATCTCGGTCGAGCTCGGTCAGGCGTTTCGTCCGGTGGTCGCGAAGGCATACACCCGCGAGTTCTACCGTGCTGCCAAGCGCAGGCTGCAGACTGGCGGTGTCCTCGTACAAATGCTGTCAGTGGCCCACGTTGGCACCGGAGAGTTCGCGTTGCTTGCGCGCACGTTCGTCCGTTCGTTCAAACACACCAGCGTTTGGTTCAATCGAGGCGAGCTTCTGTTGATGGGGTCCGAAGACCGGCCTCTCACATGGTCGCGGAATCAGATCGGTGCCATGGTGCGAGATCATAGGCTCGCCGAGAATCTCGACCGCTCGTACTGGGGAGGCGCCGAGCAGCGTCTCTTCCTACCGGCAAGCCTGGGCGGGGCATTCCTGATGGCCGATGGCCTTTCGACCATGGTAGGAGAAGGCCCCGAGTACAGCAGTGACCGGCCCTTTCTGGAATTTGCGCTGCTGCACTTCGACCGCCAGCCGCTTTCGCTCGCCCAGCGGCTTCGCAGCCACGCCGACCCGATCGATAGGGCCTTCGGATTCGCGGCACCAAAGGACCTGTTGCAGCGATCCCGAGCCCACCGCAGTGGCAACCTGGACAGCCTAGCTAGCTATCACTGGCTCCAGATCGCGGCCTCCCAGACGGCACCGAGCGCGCGCGTGAGCTCCCTGCAGAAGGCTGTGGAGGCCCAGAATGACAATGTGGACGCCCAGCTTGAAATGGCGCGCACACTCGGAACAACGGACCTCGACCGCACCATCTCGGCCTATCGCGCGGCGCTGTCCACAGATCCGCTGCGCCTGGACGGCCACCGGGAGCTTGCCCAGCTGCTACTGGCGCAACGCCGGGTGCCAGCCGCAGCCATCCAT
>JAPPOR010000604.1:3270-4444 GCA_028817905.1 Myxococcales bacterium | reverse complement strand
CCTGCGCGATTGCCCTATGCGCTGTGGGCGAGTTCACTGCCGCAGCGGCAGCGATGCACCAAGTTCAAGTCGTCGCGATGGGCGACCAGGCAGGCGTCAGGTTTCATCAGATCGCTTGGATCGAGCATCCGCTTCTCGAGCAATAGGAGACATTATGAAAACGCTGTTAGCAATGGTTGTGTTCGTCGCTGCCGTTGGCACGACAAAGCAAGTACTCGCGCAAAGCCCGATAGACGTCGTCATAGCTGTCGCCAAGGCGGGGTACCAAATCTACAGCAGCTACGCAGACAACGATCTGACGCTTGAAGAGGCCCGAAATCATATCCTGAGTGAAATCGACTTCTCAAGAGATGCAGTGCTGGACCATATTGACAACCTGGCAGCCGTCGGCCCGAGAACGTGTGCTAGGACTGCCATTGGTGACTTCGGGGATCTCGATGTCTATGGCGACTTCGCGGTCCTCATCGCCGGAGAGATCTATGAATGCGTAGCGTTGACACACTATACTGCGGCTGCAGTCCAGGACCAGAGAATCGCGGATGAGCTCGGAGTTGTGCTCCATCTTCTCGCCCCCATTGCGCTGCTTGCGAATGAGCAGACCGGACTATCAACCGACTATGTTGTCGATGAGGTACTCGCGGGAGAGGCAACGCTCTACGATGCGCTCACACCGCACTGCCGTCGATGGACGGTACGTGAGCCAGGGAGCCGCCTGCATGAGAATTTCGCGCGCTGCGTTGCCTACAACGGGGATTCCGCTACGAGCGTTGGCATCGGAACGGCGCCTCCACTGGCACCTCTGATACGCCGCGCGCTGAGAAATACGAGCGCGGCCATCCGTTCGCAATTGCAGGAGACAACTCGTCAAGACGCTGAGGCGGCGAGAATCCCGTGGAGTCCGAGAATAGGCGAGGCGGCGTCGAAGTCACGAATGGTCCTCTCGTCGCCGTAAACGGCTGCGCCTTGGAAGCCGAGCGCAAGCGCCGCGAGGCCGGAGGCATAAATGACTTCTCTCCCAGGCCACCGGCGCGGCTCCGCGTCGAGTGCTACATACACAAGCAGCTCAGCGCCCCGTCGTAACGCACGGCGGGTGTTCAAGACCCGAGGCTAGCCCTACTTCGTTCCTCGCACCTCCAGCCAGCCCCCCAAGAACCGGTCCACAAGCCCCTCTCGG
>JAPPOR010000604.1:0-2417 GCA_028817905.1 Myxococcales bacterium | reverse complement strand
CACCTCGACGACATGGAGCGCCTGTGCACAGGCATCTTCGAAGGGACCATCCAGAACGCGTCCGACAGAACCGATTTCGCCGACCACCAACCATGCACGCACGACTCCAAGACCTACCGCCTGGAAATCGAGACGACCTCGGGACTGACCTGCACGGGTAGCGAGGACGAGCGAGGAGTCGATTGCACGCACGCCGACTCGGGACATGTCAAGCTCACCGGAACCCTGGAGATCGGCGGCGATTTCAGGCTCGACGTGACCGGCTCCGCCGTGGTCGGACCATCCTGTGGCGCGAGCAGCGGCCTGCTGGCATGCAACTACTTGCTCCCCGACGACCCGGCTCCCCTCGTCCGTTTCCGTACGGAACCGGAAGCGATGAACCCAGACCACGAAGGCCTCGAGATGTTCGCCTGGTCGCGCCGACATTCTGACAACGACAACGAACCGACCATCTGGGAGGTCTGCGAGCTCCCGATCGAGACCCACGAGTAGCGTCCACAGACGTCGTCTGCCATGGGCATAGATACGATCATGGCAGGGCCCAAAGCGCGCGGCCTGACCACCTGCCTTGGGCAGCTCTATCGGATTCGTATCGGTATGGGAGGATCCACAGGAAACATTCCTGATCGGGCGAAGGAGGTGAAAGAGTTCCTTGACGATCGAGGTCACGGCAATGCGACAGCGGAGAAAGACGGAGGTGGTGGAGCTCAGAGCCTTTCGGGCGGACGGCACGCTTGTCGAAGAGCTGGAAATGAGCGTGGAGGACTACTACGAAGGAGTGCACGACCTCATCGACAAGGACGAGTATCGCGCTGCCCACGGTATCGCCGTGATTGAAGGTAGGGTGTACGACCCGGCCGGCAAGCTTGATCAGGAGTTCCTGAACCGGTATTCCGATTCCGGCGCCTATGCTGGCGGAAGAACGGCATTTGCGGACGGCACGGTAAACGAGGACTGGTAGCGCCAATACCCGACAGGGCGGATCCCGGTGCCACGAAGGAGCCCGAAAGGGCTACTCATCCAGCGGACACAGCTGCAGGTTGCTGAGGATCATCCAGCCCAAGAAGGCCCAGGCGCGATCGGGCACGGGCGCGGGCACGGGCGCGGCCGCTAGCGGCCCGGACCGGGACTCGTGTGAATAGAGAGCTGTAGGCGGCCGTCGGAACTGACGGGAGGCAAACCGTATGGACGCCAACAAGATCGAGTCGGTCCGGCAGTGCCCGCGCTGCAGGAAGACCTATGGGGGGAACGATCGCTTCTGCGGCGACGATGGCGCTCGCCTGGTGGATCCCGACGCACGCACCCAGGTCAGCGGCGTGCGATCGGCGTCCCGCAGCCACCCGCTGCTCATCGCCGGCCGCTACCTCAAGATCCGTGCTCTCGGAGAGGGCGGCCAGGCCAGCGTGTGGCTCGCGCAGGACATTCGGACGGGGCGCATGCTCGCGCTGAAGGACTTTCATGTCGAGATGGACGAGGCGCGCTGTCACGCCGAAGTCCTCGCGGCCAGCCGCATCGAGGACCACGCGCACATCGTAAAGGTTTACGACCTCGACCGTGACCCGGGCACGGGACGGCTATTCATGAAGATGGAGTACCTGCACGGCGAAACCTTGGAAGACCGGCTGGCGCGTGGCCCAGTCGGAATGCGCGACTCGGTCGCCATCCTACAGCAGGTGGCACGGGGTCTCGCGCAGATGCACAAGCACGGACTGATTCATCGGGACGTCAAGCCCGCCAACATCATGCTCTGCAACGATGACGACCTCGACGCCAAAGGCCCGCGTGTCAAACTGCTTGACCTCGGGGTCGCCAAGTCCGTGGCGCCCGGCACATGGCAGCTTACCGTGGCAGGCGCCATCGTGGGCACGCTCGACTACGCCGCACCCGAGCAGCTTCGCGGTGAACCAGCGAGTCCCGGGTTCGACGTCTACGCGCTGGGGGTCGTGGCCCATGAGCTGTGGTTCGGGCACTTGCCCAGGGAGCCGGGCTACTGCGACCGTCCGATCCCGACGCTGCTGAGGGTGCTGCTCGATCAAATGCTTGCGGACAACCCGTCGAACCGACCTGCGCGTATGGCCGACGTGTGCGTCTCACTGGAGCGCGCGCAATGCCGGCTCGCGCCCGAGGCCGAGGCTCCGCATCGAATACCCGCTCCCGCGCTCGCGCGCGAACAAGAACCGCTCGACGAGGCGAGTTGCGGCAGCCTGGCGGTTCCGAAGCATGCCTTCATGCCCCGTTTCGCGGCGGCGGCGGCCATACTGCTCGCCGCCGTCGGCTCGCTCCTTTCCCCAGTGTTGGGGAGCGAAGACCCCGGCGCCGTCGCGGTCCGGTCCGAGCTGGTAGACCCCACGTTCGAGGTCGACGCCATCACGTTCGATCCCGGCCCCCTCGACTACGAGTGCAGACCAACCGCCCAT
>JAPPOR010001048.1 GCA_028817905.1 Myxococcales bacterium | reverse complement strand
GTGATGGCGTTCAGGGCGCTCCGTTGAAGCGCGGCGTTGGCCCTACGTAGGGGAAGTGCCAGGTCGTGATTGCGCAGGACGGCAACCGCCTCGGGGGCCTCGAAATGCACTTGCGACGCAAACAGTTCTTCGTAGGGTGCTACATCGGCCGGGCCGGCGTGGGGGAAGGCCATCGAATGGCCCGAAAGAGCATCGACCCCCGTCTCTCGGCGAGCGGCCAGCAACAACATCGCGGACAGAAACTCGGTGTATGCCGGGTAGACCGGCAATCCGCAGGTCACCTGATACGACAGCTCGGAGTAGGTCGGGTCACGCTTCAGCACCATCGCGCCACCGTCATCCACGACGGCGAAGAAGCGCACGAGCCGTTTCAGGGCGAGTCCGAGGGTGTCGCTGCTTCGCATGACGAGCTCTAGCAGCTCGAAGTGACCCGGCTCGACGGCGCGGGCCGCAACGAGGCCCAGGTCACGTCGGCCCGTGATTCGTACCAGGCGCTCAAATAGGGCCATGGTTGTCGCGTATGAAACCCGCTCACCCGGATCGCGAAGTTGGCCCTCCGACAGCCCCAGGTGCGCAAGCTGGAGCTGGGGCGAGACGCCCAGCTGATGCGCCGCCGTGTACCATGGCCACAGGGCGCGGCTGTTGATGCTTGCGTGCCTAGCCAATCCAAGCTCCCCTGGTTCGCTCCCGGTTCCTCCTGTACCCACCATCCGGCGAGCTTTGCAACACATGGCCGCCTTTCGGCTCGTTGCTGGGGTTGACCGCACGGCGCAGGTCCGCGATCTAGCGAAAGATCCGGGCTGGTCACATTTCCCTCGAAACATCCCGACTCTATGACGCGGACCACGGGGTGGGATGCTACGGGTCCGCAAACTCGATCAGATATTGCGCGACCAGATCCGGGCGGCTGAACTGGGAGCCGTGTCCGGCCATCTCCATGATGCGAAGCTCGGCGTTCGGCAGAACGCCGGCGATGCGCTCCGCCTCAGACAGGTTCACGTCCTGGCGACCACAGGCCACCAGGGTTGGAATGGTGCAGGCCGCCAGTTCCCCGGTCGGGTCAGGCTGGTCCCGGTGCGCGGTCAGTGAGCGCATTGCCTCCTTCGGGTGGTCGTGCGCGAAGAACTCCGGAGCGCGTTCCGGCGAGCGCAGGCCAGCAGCGTCGCGCAAGGCCTTGGCCTTCTGGTTGCCTACCTTTTGCAGCTCTTGGTCGACGGGCTGGTCCAGTGAGACGTCAAAAAGCGCCAGCTTCTTGACGCGCCCCGGGTGGCGCAGGGCGAAGCGTGCAGCGGTACGGGCGCCATAGGCCAGGCCGCACAGCACGACGCGGGGCACATCAAGGCGGTCGAGAATGCCTGCCAGGTCGTCGGCGTACTGCGGAAACGTGTAGTCAGCCCGTGGTCCTCCCGAAGACTTGCCCGTTCCACGCCAGTCGTGGCGGATCACGCGGTAGCGCGCCGCGAGCGGTTCCATCACGGGCGTCCAGCTGGTCACGTTGCTATAGGCTCCGTTGACCAATGCCAGGGGCGTTGCGTTGGGATGCCCGTCGAGGCAAACGCGCAGGCGCACCCCGTTCACATCCAGGAAGCACTCGTCCATTAGGCACCCAGGCGTGCCACGTCGAGCACCGTGACGTAGACGAAGAGTCCCAGAAAAAGCGCCCAGCCCGCCAAGCTCACCGGCAGGTGCCAGCGCTGCGTATCGCCGTACACGTACTCCAACAGGCACAGCACGACCTTGCCGCCGTCCAACGGGGGCAGTGGAAGCAGGTTGAGCACCGCCAGGTTGATGCTCAGCAGGGCCGCAAAGCTGAGCGATGCCGCCGCTCCCGCTGAGGTCCATTGGGAGCCCTCGGCGACAATGCCGACCACACCAGACAGCTGGTCAGGGTGCTCAAAGAGCGTGGGAAGAAGCGCGAACGTGCCGAGGAAAGTGTCCGCGGTTCGGGTAACGGCGAAGTCCAACACCCCAAGGATGGTCCTGTCGGTGACGCACGCGGACAGCGCGAAGAGCATGCACGCGGCGACGATGTTCACCACTGGTCCGCCGAGTGCAAAGACAACACGTCGCCCGGGATCGAAGCGAAAGTAGTCCTGTTCGCTCTCGAGCTCCGGCATCACGTAGCCACCGAAGGGCAAGATACCGAGACAGTACTCGGTTCCTCCATGTCGGAAGCTGGCGATGCTGGGGCCCATCCCCACGGAGAAGCGCGCAATCGGGATTCCAACAGCGCGCGCGGCGAGCAAGTGGCCGTACTCGTGGAGGGCTATCAACGCGGACACGATCGCAAAGACCAACAAGGAATCCATGCTGTGACCGTACGGCGCCGCTCGCGCGGGTGCAAGCGGCCGCGGTCCAGGGGGCGAGCCTTCCCTTCACGCGCACGCTGATTGTATATTTGGGCGGAAACGCCAATCAAGATGGAGATATCATAGTGGACAAGACACTCATCACCGGCGTGGCGCACCTTGGTATCCGGGTGCATGATCTCGCGCGATCCAGAGTCTTCTACGAACGCCTCGGATTCGAGTTTGTGATGGGTCCCATCGGCCCTGAGCCGGTAGCCATTCTCAAGCACCCGGCAGGCGTCGAGATCAACCTGGTCCTGAATGCTGCGAGGGCGACCGACGCCAACGTCCTGATGGACATCGAGGAGAAGCACGCCGGCTACACCCACGTGGCGTTGGCGATCCGTGACCTGGACGCGGCCAGAGCGTTGCTCGATGCAGAGGGCATCGCGATCTCCGGAGGTCCGGTCGACTATCCTGGGGGGGCGCGAGGCCTCTTCATTCGTGATCCCGACCGCAATGTGGTGGAGCTCTATCAGCCGGGCTAGCTCGGATTCATAGGTGATCATCTATTCGGGGCCTTCGCCGGAACAATCGATTGTCCCTGCGCATTCGAGTGGGTGGTCTGGCCAAGAGCTCGGCGTCGGCCAGAGGTTGTCGGGGTCGGCACAGCCTGGTATCCCAGCGCCGCGACGCGCCCTCCCCAAAGGGCGATCGGATTTCATACGCTCTTGGGATCCCGCCCATGAGCCCGGATTGGCCTCTGCATCGCTCCATTGGCCTTCGACTTCACACGGCGTTCCCCGCCTTCGGCACACCCCGCCTTGCGCATGCGCGCACTTGCCACAAGGGAGGAAATCGGAGATAGTGACCTTTCCACTTAGGGCGACCCCAACGGGTCGCCCTTTTTCGTGCGCGACCCCCCGAGGAGAACCCCTCCGCATCGGGAGTGTCGCGGCAGGAGGAGTTACCCATGTCCACACTACACCTGGTGGTGGGGCCGGTAGGTGCCGGCAAGTCCACCTTTGCGATCGATCTCAGCCGGAAGAAGCGAGCCCTGCGCCTGACCCTGGACGACTGGATGGTGACGCTCTTTTCGCCGGACCGGCCGGAGCACGATTTCGTGCCGTGGTACGTGGAGCGCGCGCGGCGCTGCGTCTCGCAGATCTTCAGCATCGCCCAGGAGGTCCTGGCTGCGGACATGGACTGCGTGCTCGAGGTCGGGCTTATTCAGCGATCCGAGCGCATCAGGTTCTACGAGCGCATCGAAAGCGCGGGCATCGACTACATCGTGTACCTCTTGGATGCGCCACGGGACGTGCGACGCCAGCGCGTCGCTGAGCGCAACGCTCGCAAAGGGGTCACCTTCGCGATGGAGGTCCCTCCCGAGATCTTCGAACTGGCCAGCGATCGGTGGGAGCCTCCGGACGAAAGCGAATGCGAGCGCCATCACTTGCGGCGCATTGCACCCGCTTGAGTCCCTGGCCGAATACGCAGCGGCGCCTCGAAGGAGCACTTGGCCGGGCCCACGCGAGCCCATCGATGTTTGCCCGTGCCAGGTTGCTCCCGGGCGAGCCCAGGCCGGGCCCGATGTGCCACTTTGGGGCGCCGCCGAGCCTGAAGAGAAAGGCACCGGGTCTCACGATCGTGACTCTTTGGCGCGCTACTCTTTGGCGCGCCACTCTTTGGCGCGCCACTCTTTGGCGCGCTACTCTTTGGCGCGCTACTCTTTGGCGCGCTGCGTGCGGGCTCTCGGTCGCTTCGCCCGTGGGCCGGTCGCTGCCTCATAGGTCGCGATCCACTCGTCGGGGGTCATCTTCGTCGCAAGCTCACCGATGAGTTCGTAGGGAATGTCTTCCAGTCGCTTTAGCCGGAGGCAGCACTTGCCAACATCGAGCTTCGCAGCGCTATGCCGCGGCCACTCCCGTTTGAGCCAGGCAAGCAGCGGGCCATCGTACAGGCCCATGTGATACAGCGACACATACTGCTTTTGGGAAGCAAGGTTGATGAAGGGCAGGGGTTCTTTCGGATCGCAGTGGTATCCGGCAGGGAAGAGTTGATGCGGCACCACATAGGCCAGCATTCCGTGACCCATGGTCTCCTTGAAGCCCTTGGGAAGGTTCTTGCGAAGCACCTGGCGCAGCTTTTTCACCACGGCCTGGCGTTCCTTGGGGAGCTCCGCAATGTATTCGGCAGGCGTGTTGGCGTCGGATCTCATGCTGCTCTCCCTGGTTGGTGGTCACCCTGGAAAGGGTATGCGCCCTTTCCGCCGCCGCGGCAACGTCGCCCCATGTACACCCACCCGTCCCCCTTGCTACGGTCTGCAGCCTGGCCGCGGGTCGCGCCGCTTCCCCCGCTCCGGCTGCAGACCGTAGCGTCGAAGGGGCCGCTTCCGAGAACGGGTTAGGAACTGCTTGGGAGCGCTATCACAGAAGGGTCGAGCGGTCGAGGCGTTGGAGTCGGGCGCCGGTTGCTGCTCGAGCATTGCCTCCCGTTTCGGTACATCGTGGCGCCGGGGCACCCGCCAGCCGGCGGGGTGCCGTCCTTGATCGGTTGCTCCGGTTTGAGTGTGACTGCAGGTCGGAGGCCGTGTTCTACTCGCGGTATCCATCGAAAGCGGAGGCGAACATGGCGGACTTGAGGACGCGTAGGCTGGGGCGCACCGCGCGCGAGGTGACTACGTTGGGGTTGGGAGGCCAGGCGTCCATCCAGTGGCCGGGCGAAGGCGTGGACCCGGTTGCGATTGTCGAGAAGGCGGTGCGGGCCGGTGTAACCTATCTCGACACGTCGAATGTCTATGGCCCTAGCCAGGCGAATTTCGGGCGGGCCTTTCGGCGCCTGAACCTCGTCCCTGGCGAGCCTGGCTACGACGCCGCCACACGCGCGCGCCTGTTCGTAGCGAGCAAGACGCACGTGCGAAGTGCCCGCCGCCCGGAAGGTGAGCGCTTTCGAAGCGATTTCAGTGAGGGGATGGTTGACGACTTCAAGGTCAAAACTGCGGTGGACGACGTGCGGCGCGCCTTGAGCCTGATGTTCGGTGATGGCTGCGGCGGATACCCCGAGGGGGCCTACCTGGATTCGATTCAGTTCCACAATGTCAACACCTTCGACGAGGTGGACATGCTCTACGAGGGTCTGGAAGCCCCGACTCCGCAGCGCCCGTGGATGGGTGCGCTGGCCGCCATGCTCGATCTGCGCGAGGGCGAAAACCGCACCGGCTGCAACCCGAAGCGCGAGAAGCTGGTGCGCCACATCGGAATCACCGGCCATTGGAACACCGCCGCGCACATCGAAGCGATTCAGCGAGACGAACGGCGGGTGCTCGATACCTTGCTGGTGACGATCAACCCGAGCGACGGGCGCTACCTGGCGCACCGCCACAACGCCATCGCCGTCGCGCAGGCCGCGGGCATGGGGGTGGTCGGGATGAAGGTGTTCGCAGACGCCGCGTACTACCACAAGTCAGCGGTTTTCTCGCGTACGCCCGACGATGTGTACATGCAGGTAGGGTCCGGGGCGCTGTCGAGCGATGACCTGGTCCGCTATGCCTTGTCGGTCGACGGAATCAGTACGGTGATCATCGGGATTGGTCACATCGACGACGACCCGGCCCGTTGCCAGCTGAGCCATAACCTGGCGGCGGCCCAGCTGGAGGCACCCTTGTCAGACGCGCGCATGGCGGAAGTGGAGGGCGCCGTAGAAACAGCGGGCAAGCACGGGGCGAATAGCTATTTTCAGCGCGCGGCCGAGGGGCTCGGCGCCCCACGGCATGTGGGCGCCGAGCCGGATACGAGCATGCCCGTCTTCGGGCGGGTCGCTGTTCGCGTGAGCTGGGACACGGCCTACGCGGGCGCCCATGCGATCGAGCGGTACGACGTGCTGCGTGATGACCAGGTGATCGCCCATGTTCCGCATACCCCTCAGTACACCCGGAAGCGGTTTCACTTCGACGACGTGCACAACGAAGCCGGCGACCAGGAGCCCCATCGCTATCGGGTACGCAGTGTGGATTCTGCCGGTGCTACGGCTGACAGCCCCGAACTGACCGCTGATCCGCGCGTGAACGCTCGGGACTAGTCACATGCCCCAGGTCGCGGTCGAAGTCTTCGGCTCCGGTTGGTCGTCGCCCGCCGAGGCTTGGGTGGTTGAGCCGTCTCGCTGTCCGCTCATGCCGGGGTCTCGTCGATGCGCAGCGCCGGCAGGCCCTGCCGGCAGCGTGCTAGCCACGCGCGGATGCCTGAGTAGCGGTGCAGGTCGTAGCCGCCTTGGTGGGCGACGTGCGTGTAGGCGTACAGCGCGACATCGGCGATCGACAGTTGGTCTTCGACCAGGAAGGGGCGCCGGGATAGGGTCTGCTCCATGACGTCCAGCGCCAGGTGCCCGCGCTTGAGCAGGTCGGTCCGCTGGGCCTCGCTCAAGGTGCCGAACTCGGGATGGAGCGCTCGGGCGCGCAGCACCGCGACCGTTGGCTCGTGGTTGTACTGCTCAAAGCTCATCCACTGCAGGACCCGCTGGCGTGCCAGGCGACCCTCGGGCATCCAATCGCTATCCTCGCAAAGCCACCACAGGATCGCGTTCGACTCGCATAGTACGGTGCCGTCTGCCAGCACGAGCACAGGGATCTTCCCGACTGGATTGCGGGCCAGGAACTCCGATGTGCGTGACTCGCCACGCACCAGATCCACTTCCTCGTAGCGGTATGGAAGCTGTAGATGGGCCAGGGCAAGTCGCACCTTGTAGCCGTTACCTGAGGACAGAAAATCGTAGAGCGTGGCTGGAAACAGGGCAGCGATCTCAGTGCGTGAGTTCATCTGGACTCCTCGTGTGCGCCGGGCTTCTGCGGGCCGTGCGCCCGGTGAACCCGGTGAACAGTGTGGTGATCGGTTTCGCGCGGTGATCGGGCCACGGGGCGAGCCACTGTGCCCGGATGGGGGAACGGCCTGGCAAACGTGAACGCGGCGGGGCTCGGACCGTGGGTGGCGACTTGCTCGAGGCGATGCTCGCCCTCCCGCGCCGCGGGGCGATGTCCTGCCGGGACCCACCACAAGGCCACGGTTGGCACCTTCAAGCGCTCGAACCACTCGCTGCGGCGTCGCATCGGTTCACTGTGGGCGCTGCGATAGACATATGCGGTTAGGGCTTGCAGCGACTCCCAGGTCGACAGATTGACCAGCATGCGCGGGTCGCCATCGCTCATGCGGATGGCCAGTGCATCGCCGGTGTCGGCTTGAAGGCGCCACACGAACCCGGGGCTGGCATCCGCCACTGCGTTGACCCGTTCGAGCTGGGCGACGAACCCCGCCATCAGGGGACTGTCAATCCGCGCGCGGGCGCGCGCGATATTGACCTGGGCCAGGTGCCACGAAGGACTAGTTTGACTCATGGTAACTCGTTGCTCAACACTGCTCCAGATCCTGATTTACGGAAGTATTTGGAGCCTCGCAAACGAGTTTTTCGCCACTAATACATGAGAAAATCTTGTGATACTAGGAATGGGTGTCGCGAGAGCTCCCTTCCCTGAATGCCTTGCGTGCCTTCGAGGCGGCGGCCCGTTTGGGTTCCTTCACCCGCGGAGCCCGTGAGCTCAACGTCACGCAGGCCGCCGTGAGCCACCAAGTCCGCGCGCTGGAACAGGCGCTCGGGATCAATCTGTTCGTCCGCCGCCCTCGTGCGCTCGAGCTGACCCCCGCGGGGCAGCGGTACCGGCTTTCGGTCACGGACGCGTTTGATCGGATCCACGCGGCGACTCGCGAGTTGCTTGCGCGTCCCGAGCGGACTCTGTTGACCGTGAGCGTGCTGCCCTCATTCGCGGCTCGCTGGTTGGTGCCACGCTTGGGCCGCTTCAATCAGGCGCACCCGGATGTTGACCTCCGTATCGCGCCGACCCAGGAGCTGGCCGACTTTTCGGGTGACGGCATCGACATTGCCATTCGATACGGACGGGGCAGGTACCCGGGGCTCTTGGCCACACGCTTGCTCGACGACGAGCTCTTCCCTGTCTGCAGTCCCGGGCTGCTCGACAGTCAGCCTCGGCTAAGAGACGCCGATGACCTGGCAGCCCATACTTTGCTGCACGACGAGAACCACGACGACTGGAAGCGCTGGCTACTCGCCGCGGACGCGGGCCATGTGGATGCCGAGCGCGGCCCGGTGTTTTCCGATGCCAGCATGCTTATTCAGGCGGCCGTGGACGGGCAGGGTGTAGGCATGGCTCGCCGTGTGCTGGTTTCGCACGAACTGACCGCCGGGCGTCTAATACGGCCGTTCGACGGGCGAGGCCTGGCTTCCGACTTCGCCTACTACGTCGTCTACCCTCGTGCTGCGGCCCGACGCGCACCGATTCGTGCCTTTCGCGCGTGGCTCCGATCAGAGGTCACCCGAGACTCCGGATAGCGCGGCATGGGGCGCACGGGGCGCATGGGACTCCGATTCACCGGTGTTCCTGCCGCCTCGCCAACCGGTGAGCATCTGCTGGGTTCCCTGCACGCGGGCTAGCCGTTTGAGGTTCCGCAGTTTGTATCCGGTTGGCCGGTCCGGACCACCCGGGAGGCCCGTGCGGCCAGCCCCATGGCTCTCCTGCCACAGAACACTCGACTTTTTCACCTGTCCTGGCGCAGTATCGGCGGGCTCATTTTAGCTGGAGGAAGACATGGTCGGCAGCGCAACGTCCCCTGAGGTCCTGAAGATTCCGGCGCAGCGAGTTGCCGCCCTGCGGGAGCGCCTGCAGCAGACGGTGGACGATGGGTACTTCGCGGGGCACACGGTGTGCGCAGTGCACCGTGGTGAACCGCTGATCGACGAAGCATTCGGGTACCGCGACATCGAGGAGCGGACCCCGATGACCACAGACACCATCTTCCGGATCGCATCCTCGACCAAGCCGATCATCGCCGTGGGCATGATGCTGCTGCACGAGGAGGGCGCGTGGGACTTCGAGGACCGCGTCGACCACTTCATACCGGAGTTTTCGCGGCTCCAGGTCCGCACGAAGGATGGCTCGCTGGTCGATCCTATGCAGCCTATGAGAATGCGTCATCTCATGAGTCACGCAGCGGGCTTTGGGGGGACCGGGGTGCTCGATCGTCGACGAGAAGGTGACGGCGATGGCAATCGTGGCCTGTGGTTCGACCGGCTATTCCGGGGTGACTTGCAGGGCCTGGTGAACCGGTTGTCGGACAAGCCGCTGGCTTTCCATCCGGGCAAACGCTTCCTTTACGGGCCGTGCTGCGATGTGCAGGGATACCTCATCGAGAAGCTGACGGGTAAGACGCTGGACGTGTTCCTGAACGAACGCATCTTCGAGCCCCTTGGCATGGGCGATACGGGATTCTGGGTCGAGCCGGGCAAGACGGAACGGACGGCCAGTCTGTATGCGTATAGCGGGGGCAAGCTTGAGCGCATTGACAAGCCCAGCCCCGAGCGGATCACGCGGCGGCCGAGCTTTCTGTCCGGAGGGGGCGGGCTCTGGTCGACGCCGGATGACTACCGCCGCTTTTGCCAGATGTTACGCTCCGAAGGCGCGCATCCCTCCGGCCGCCTGCTCCAGGCCGATACCGTTCGCAAGATGCGCCAGGACCTGCTCGAGCCGCAGGTCTACGTCAAGGTTGTGGGCGACTACATCATGCCCGGCGCGCGCTTCGGCACGAACGTTTCGGTGATCACCGAGCCGCAGGGCGATAGCGCGATGTACGGCAAGAACAGCTACAGTTGGGGTGGGGCATTCGGGACCTGGTTCTGGATCGATCCCACCAATGACCTGTACGCCTCCGGGATGGTTCAGATTCGCGACGGTGGCGCGCAGCATCTGGGGATGAAGGTCGAGTACCCGGATCTCAAGCAACTGACCGCACAAATGCTCTATTGGGGTGAAGAGCGGCTCGGATAGTGACCGAGCCCGGCTCCCGGCTCCCGGCACCTGGTTCATGGGCAGTGGTAGCCGCTTCTCCCTACCCGCGGCACGGTGCAAATTGGCGCTGGTTGTGGTGCGCCGGGTGGGAGACGTGCTACTCCGGTCACCATGATCGGCTACGTGACCCTGGGTACCAATGAGTTCGAGCGTGCCGCAGCGTTCTACGACGCGTTGCTTTCCGGTCTGGGGGCCAAACGTCTCTTCACGACCGAGCGCTCCATACATTGGGGAAAGCGCCCAGGGGTCGGGATGCTGGCTGTCTACAAACCCTACGATGGTCAGCCCGCCACGGCCGGCAACGGCGTGATGGTGGCGATCGGGGTCCGAGGGCGCGAGCAGGTCGAAGCGATGCACGCCCGTGCCCTCGGCTTGGGCGCTTCGGACGAGGGTGCCCCGGGAAGCCGCGGCGAGGGCTTCTACGGCGCCTACTTCCGCGACTTGGACGGCAACAAGCTTTGCGTCTTCACGCACGAGCAGGCCGCAGGCCAGTAGCGTTCGGGGGCTAGCCCGCATCCATCACCAAGGCACGTGATGCTCGTGCAAGTGATCGGCTTCGCAGGGGCTTCGGTGAAGGAGGGAATACTCGTTGTATTGTTGAGTGAGGCGAAGGCGCTGCGGAGTCGAGCAGTTGTGCGAGGGCACGTGATTTGGTGATGGATGCGGGCTAGTAGGGTGTTGCGTGGCTGCCGACGGCTCGCGGTCAGCTCGAGAAGATCGCCCAAATGCCACCGATGAGAGCCACGAGCAGCACACTGAGGGCGATGTCCTGGCGGGTGACGCGGCCGCTTTCCACGGGTGCGCCGCTCGCGACCGTGGCAAACGTGAGATCCTTCAACTGCGTCGCAGCAGGCGGCGCTGTGGCGAGGCTGACGCCGACCAGAACTGCTGTGCAGACCGCAAAAAGGACCACGGCAACGTGCAGGAAGTTGATGCGAGCCAGTGAGAGCCATATCCCACAGAGCGAGTCCTCATTGATTTCCAGTACCAGACGACCGACGCCGAGGCAGAGCCCCGTGAGCAGCGCCGCCATCGCTCCTTTCGCATTCGCGCGTGGCCATAGCACACCAAAGAGGAAGACTGCCGCGATCGGTGGCGATATGTACGCCTGGACGCTCTGGAGATAGGCGTAGAGTTGACCGGAGATCGTGTGCATGAAGGGGATCCACAGAAGGCTGAGCCCGACGAGGGCGACGACGGCGCCTTGCCCCACCAGGACCTGCGCCCGTTCGCTTGCGTCAGGTCTGAGCCGCTTGTAGACGTCGACGCTCACCAAGGTTGCGCACGAGTTGAAGGCCGACGACAGTGAACTCATCAGTGCGGCCAATAGACCGGCTACCACGACACCGCGCAGCCCTTCGGGCAACAAGGCTGTCACGAGCGCGGGCAACGCGTGATCGGCCTCGTCGAGCGCAAGACGTCCCGATTTGGCCAGGACGTGCGCCATGATACCTGGAATCACGAATACAAATAGCGGCAGGACCTTGAGCAACCCGGCGAAGATCGCCCCGCGTCGCGCCTGGGACTGGTTGCGGGCGGCCAAGACGCGCTGAACGATGAACTGATCGGTGCACCAATACCAGACACCCAGAATCGGTGCTCCAAGCAGGATGCCGGTCCACGGAAACTCTGGATGGGACAACGGCTGCCAAAGGTCGAAGAACCCGGGATCGACGCCTTGTCGCAAGCCATCCACGCCGCCCACCGCGTCCAGCCCCGCCACGGTGACTACGACTGCCCCGCCCAGCAGCACGAACATCTGCATCAGGTCGGTGTACAGCACCGCAGCAAAGCCGCCCACCACGGTGTAGGCGCCGGTCAAGAGCACCAGGGCCATGGCTCCCGTCCAGAAATCGATCCCGACGAGGGCCTCGAAGACGATGCCGCCAGCGGTCAGGGTGACCGAGATCTTGGTCAGGACGTAGCCTGCGATCGACACGACGGCGAGGTAGGTGCGAGGTCCTGACGCGTACCGCCGTTCGAGGAACTCCGGCATCGTGAACACGCCGCTGCGCAGATAGAAGGGGACGAACACCCACCCGAGGGCCAGCAGGGCAAACCCCGCGATCAGTTCGAACTGTGCGACCGCGACACCGCCCTTGGCGCCCGAACCGGCCAGCCCGACTAGGTGCTCGGCACCGATGTTGGACGCGAACAGGGAGCCACCCACGACCAGCCAGCCGCTTCCCCGTCCGGCTAGGAAGTAGTCGGCGCTGCTATCGTGATCGCGATGACGACGGGCGGCCCACGCTGCAATCCCGACCGTCAGTAGCGCGTAGACGCCGACCGCGAGCCAGTCAAGGGTTCCGAACGTTTGTATCATTGGTTTTCAGTGGGTGGTTCATTGTGGAACGACCGGGGGCTCGTCCGCGGCCGCCCCAGTGATGGACAGCGTTGCTGGACACGGGAGCGGTGCACTGGACTCCAGTCGAACGTCGCCCACGATCAGTGAAAGTGGGCCCTGGGCGTTAAGTGCGAAGGGTGCCGTGACCCGTGCGAGGTCGGCGCCGGCTCGTGCGAAACAGCGCAAGGGGACCCGTACGGTGTGAAGCGAGTCGGCCTCCGCTTGGGGCGAGTGTTCATAGAGCTGCTTGGCGAGGTGCTCGTCGAGGCGCGCATCGAGCGGCACCACGCCCTGGCAGTTGGGACCGCAGGCGACCATGACCTTGATGGGCGAGGGCGCTTGTCCAGTAAGACGCATGCTGAAGGCGAGGACCATGTCCCCGTTGGCTTCGCGGCGCAGGTCCATCGGCACTTGCGCTTGTAGGCCAGCGTGTGCCGCGGGACCAGTCCATTCCAGCCGCCGAGCCCCTTCCTGAAGATTGTGATCGAGCTTGGTGACAACCACGGGTGGTTCCCCTTTCGGGGTCGCAGCGCTCGTGGTGAACCAGCGAAGACCGTGGCCCGTCTGCCCGCGGACGAATAGCTTCAAGCGATCGGTCGCGAGCCCGGCTATCTCGGAGGGAAACGTGGGGAGAGCAGGCAGGTCGCCAGCTTCGCCGTACTGGAGGCCATGGCCATGGGCAAACAGCGGCTGTTCACGGGCAGTGGTCCGGGGGGCTGCCGGCCAGGGAAAAGGCAAACGCCCGACGAAATCGTGCTGCACGGCATCGTCCGCTGTTCGCAACAGTACGTCCGCGACTCCGGCTCCTTCGGCGCCGGGCAGCCAGGCCGCGACGAAGGCGTCCGCCAGGTTGAGCTCACGGTTGACCCACAGCGGACGCCCGGACAGCATGACAGCGACCGTCTTCACCCCTTGCTCAGCGAGTTTCCGCAGCACTTGCATGTGACTGCCATCGCTCGTCTGCAGGGCGTGGTGGTGGGCGTCTCCGGCGAACTCGGCGTAGGGGTCCTCGCCGAAGACGACGATCGCAACGTCCGGGCGCGTCCGAAAGCGGCCGTCCACGCTTAGCTCGATGTGACCGCCTGCGGCTTGCACCTGACGCTCCAGGCCGCCGTAGATCGTGTCTGCAGCGGGGAACTGGTCGTTGCGCAGTCCGGTCCCCTGCCAGCTGAGGGTCCACCCGCCGCATTGCTTGGGAACGCTGTGTGCGCCGTCGCCCGTGACGAGTATGCGCATGCTGGGAGACAGAGGCAGAATCTGGCCCTCGTTCTTGAGCAGTACAAGCGACTTGCGGACTGCCTCGCGGGCGACTGCACGGTGCTGCTTGGCGGCGAGTAGCTCGAAGCGGCCGGCCAGGCGTCTGCTGGAAGGTTTGCCGCGGGAGAAGAGTCCCGCGCGCAGCTTGACGCGTAGGATTCGGCGGACCGCGTCGTCGATACGTGCAAGCGGCAACACGCCTGACCGGGCGTCTGCGAGCGTGTTGTGATAGAGCGCCTTCCAGCTGTCGGGGGCCATGAGCATATCCAGCCCCGCGGTGAACGCCCTCGTGCAGTGCTCCGCGGTGCAGCCGGGTACCTGACCGTGGCCGTTCCAATCGCCGACCACGATACCGTCGAAGCCCATGCGCTGCTTCAGGACGTCGGTCAACAGTCCGCGGTGGCCATGCAGTTTCTCGCCTTGCCAGCTGGAGAAGGAAACCATCACGGTCTGAACGCCGGCGGCGATCGCGGCGGGGTAGCCCGCGTTGTGAACGGCGATCAGTTCGCCCTCGTCGGCTGCAGTATCTCCCTGGTCAACCCCGCCCGTTCCGCCGTCTCCGATGAAGTGCTTGGCGGTTGCCAGTACGTGGGCCTCATCCAGGAAGCCTGACGCACCGATGGCCCCCTGCAGACCCGATACCATGGCGTCGGCATAGGTCCGGACAAGTGCGGGGTCGGCGCCGTAGCTCTCGTAGCTACGACCCCAGCGTACGTCCTGGACCACCGCCAGGGTCGGCGCGAAGGTCCAGTCCTGGCCTGTGACCGCAACCTCGACCGCAGTGATCTCGCCAATCCGTCGGATCAAATCCGGGTCATTGGCTGCGCCCAAGCCAACGTTGTGCGGAAAGACGGTGGCGCCGGGGATGTTGGCATGACCATGGACCGCATCCGTTCCCCACAGAAGCGGGATCGGTGTTTGGTCGCCATAGGCCTGGCGCGCCGCTTCGTAGTACGCATCTGCGGCCGCCAGCCAGCGCGCGGGCGGCGCCAGGTCGTCACCCATCGGGCCGGAGTTGCCTCCATTGAGAATCGAGCCCAGCGGATAGGTCCGCAAATCCTCTGGCGTGACGCTTCCGATGTCCGCCTGGATCAGCTGACCGACTTTCTGTTCCAGGGTGAGCGCGGCGAGTAGCCCCGTGATGCGAGCTTCGAGGGCCGGGTCACGGGGCAGCGGGCTTCGCACCCGCGGCCAGCGCTCCGGGTGCACGTGGCTGGGCGCCGCCGCGGGAGTCGTGGGCGGCGGCGTACTCCCGCGTGCATGACTTGTCTCAGCCGCACGCACGGGGACGGTCACGGGGACGGTCGCGGGCACGCTCGCCGGCTGCACGCAGGACAGCGTTGTGGCTACCAGGAAACCGAGCGACGTTGCTAGCGCTTGCCGTCGTTGGCGTCCTTTCGTCCACCGCGACCCGGACGACGTGGGTTGTTGGCGGCCGTTCGGGGGATGGGCGGGCTTTGAGACAGGCCCGGGGCGTGGCGTTGCAGTAGCTCGCTCGATCACATCAGCAGCGTCGCCCGCAGGGCAATCTGTCTTGGGGCATTGAAGTAGCGGTTGTCGTGGTGGGCGCTGTTGTTCAGCGTGGTCAGATAGGTCGTGTCCCCGAGGTTGGTTCCCAGCAATTCCAGTGAGAGTTTCCCATCCGGACGCGTGTAGCCCAGCGCGGCGTCCACGATGGTGTACGCCGGCACGTCCGCGCTCAGCTTCGCCACGACTTCGCCGTTGGCGTTGCGTC
The DNA here is from genome assembly GCA_028817905.1 of Myxococcales bacterium. Classification (GTDB taxonomy): domain Bacteria; phylum Myxococcota_A; class Polyangia; order Polyangiales; family JAFGIB01; genus JAPPOR01. The sequence continues at coordinate 7,359 of JAPPOR010001048.1, read as the reverse complement.
CATCGCCATTGAAGACGTCCATGTACTGCTCGGTCTTGGTGCGGGCACCGACGCGCCAGTAGAACCGGCCGACTGAAGTGTAGAGCGTCTGGCGCCAGTGAATCGTTGAGCATGATGTTCGGCTGCATCAGCAGTGCGGCCAATGTGTCGCGGGCGCCATACGCAGCGACGCCGTTGGTGAAGTTCGCGATGCGGCCGGGGTTGGCGCCGGCCGCCCCGAAGTCGGTGCGGCCGAGACCACTGAACCGAAAGCCCTCGGTGCCGAACCGAAAGCTCTCACCGTCGGCCAGTCCGCTCAGGCCATACTGGTGACCGATTCCATGGCGCTCCTTCGTTTCCTGCGTGTACCGCACGCCGGCGATGGCCCGCAGAGCGTCGAGAATATCGTAGGACGCATCTGCGAACCCAGCGTAGGAGGTGGACTCCATTTGAGGGTGGTTGTACTCGAAGCCGATGAAGCCAGTGGAGTTGTCGCCGTTGCCGCCGAGAAAGATCTTCTGCTCCTCGGCGAAGAAGAAGCCGCCGACATTCCACCGCAGGGCGTCCGTATCGGGGGAGTAGAGACGTAGCTCCTGGACGATCGATCGGGACTGGGAATGCCAATAGGTGCCGCTCCAGTCGTCGTAGTTCGGCATGTCCATGCCGGGGTAGTCGACTCCTGCATTGCCGGACACGATTTGCTCGTAGTCCAGATCCCGATAGGCCCCAAGGTACCCCACACTGACGGGACCGAAGTCCACGGTGATGTCGCCGCTGACGCCCCAGTGGTCAACGTCCTGATCGCCCTGGGGGCCTCGGTAGTGAACAGCCCTGGGGTCGGGAATGTCTTCCGGCAGGACGTTTGCGGTGAGGGCCGGGTGATAGTTGGTGCCCGCGTTGCCGGTGCCTCCCTCCATGGTGTAGTCGTGGCGGACCACGATCTTGATGGCATCGAGCGGAGCCCAAAGGGCACTGGCGCGATAACTCAGGGTGTCGGCGCTCTCGGCGGGTGCCAGTGTGTAGATCGGTCCCGCGTTGGTGTAGAACGGATCGCGTGTTTCGTGGTAGGCGGCGAGCCGCACGGCCAACTGCTCGCCGACCGGTATGTTGACCATCGCCCTCCCCAATCGCTGCGTATAGTTGCCTAGCTGCAATGAGGCGGCCGCGCCCCATTCGGCGAGCTCGGGGGCGCGGGTGACCACGTTGACCGCGCCGGCGGTGGCGTTGCGGCCGCGCAGCGTTCCCTGCGGTCCGCGGCTGATCTCCACCCGCTCCACGTCGTACAACATCGAGCCGACCCCGCGTGGCCGGGGAATATAGATACCGTCGAAGTGCATGGCGGCGGCTGGATCGCCTAGCTCGGTGTTGTTGTTCGAGCCGACGCCGCGAATGAAGATCTCCGTGTTGCCTTCCTGGGTACCCAGCTGAACATACGGTGTGGCCGCGGTGAGGTCGCGGATCGAGTTGATGCCCGCCTGGTCCAGGGATCGCTGGGACAGGGCGCTGACCGAGCCCGGGTACTCCTGAAGGTTGCTCGTTCGCCGATCCGCGGTGACCACGATCTCCTCCACTTCCTCGCGCGTGTCCGCGGTTTGTCGGGGTGCAGGCTTGGGGTCAGAAGATGGCTCGGGTGCCTGGGCTCCATAGTCGGCCGCACGCACCCCCTCGGCGCTCTCGGGAAGAGGCGGCAGTTCCGGTTCCGGCGGTAGGGTCCCGTCTGGGGGCGCCACCGGTTCGGAACCCTCCATGCCTTCCGGTCCCTCGAGCGGCTCTTGCGACTCCTGCGACTTGGCGGGTTCGTCGGAACTCTCCTGTTCCTGCGCGGGCGCCTCGTCTTCGATTCGATCGTCTTCCGGTGACTCTTGTGCCGCAGCACGCTCGTGGACCGCAGCTACGAGCGCGATGAACGTCAGGGCGACTAGCCACCTTGCCAGGTACATCACCATCTTCATACGCAACACATCTACCTCCCCAAGCCAGACGCACGTCGCCATCGACGCGCACGAGCTCAGTGCGCGCCGAACCCGCCCGATGCGGGCGCGGCCTCGCCTGAAGCGCGCCATGCGTGCCTGATGCTGCGGTCGTTCTGGAGACTCCCAGTCCTGCTTGTTATTGCGCCTGCACAGTGCGTCGTCGGAATGGATTCGGGTCAGGCGCTGCTGCTGTTCGCGGCCGAACGTACCAACTCACCCGAACGTGCACTGCTCGCTTCGCGTCATGGCTCACAGATTCGCTAGCCGCACGCAAACACACTCCTCGACAGGTCCACCGCTTCTGCGAATTGATGGAGCGTGGAAGGAGCAGGTAGAGCACGCGCGGGTGAACAACCGACAGGTACCGGACTGGGGGCAGTGGATACGACGGTCGAGAGTCTTCGGGACACGCGTTGGCGTTCGTTGTCAGTCTCGTTGCGGTGCACGCAAGCGCTGCTTGACACCCGGGATCGGACCCCTACTCCGTTGTGGCGAAGGGTGGGGGCGAACCGGGGTGTTCGTCTGGGGTCCCCAGGTCACCGCCTGCCGTGGAACCGAACAGCACACAGGCCTCGCCAGCATGCGTCCCCGGCTGGAAGCGGAGGGGCACGGTCGGCTCGGGCAGGCCCTCGGCAGCAGCCCGTTCAGGCGTGTAGACGATGTGGCAGTTGAAATGGAGCTCATCCCCTGCGGTGAGTTGCTGGACTCCGGAGCTTCCGCCATCGACCAGCCGGTCCGGCTGGGCCACAGGGTTGGTCGTCAGGCTGTCGTATCGAAACGTGGGCGGGTCGCGCCAGTCGAAGGACTGGTAGAGCACCTCCACCGATCCGTCAGGCCGCTCGACCCATACGGAGAAGTTGGAGGTCCAGGCGTGGCGATGGGCCCCGAGATCGAGCAGCCGTATGTCCGAGTCCAGCTTCCAGCTGGCGTGATAGTTCTGCGTCTCACCTGGCCTGGCGAAAGAGCTTGCAGACTGGCCGATCGGGAACCCGAAGACCCGGTGCATCCGCACCCGAGTCTCCTGTGTCCACCAGAGGTTTGTCCAGGTTTCTCGCAGCTGGTCGGCGTCGGTCTGGTTGAAGTGGTGCACATCGATGGACAGGGTGAGATCCGGGCCTATTGCCTGGTAGAGTCCGTCATCCTCAGGGGGACGCGAGGGTCCTTGAGGCGTGTTCTGAGCCGAGCGCACCGCACCGGGCAGGTTTATACGTTCATCCGAGATCACTCCTCGACCCCATGCCTCGCGCACGTCCTGCGGCATTCCCGCACGGGCATAGGCGATCATGTGGTGGCTTCCCGTGCGCATTCGCATCTGGTGGCGATAGTAGTTCCCCGTTTCGGTGTTCGGGGTGCTGGTCACATAGGTCGGCGCGTCCTCATGACCGGCAGGTACGACGAAGCCATCCGGAATGTTCGCACGCTCGTAGCCGCCCATGTCACCGGTCGATACCTGGGCGTGCCAGTCGGCGCCCTGCGGATGCACTCCGTATTGGATTCCCTGGCCCGGCTCCGGCGGCAGAATACAGTACTCGTCTCCAGGAAAACCGGTGTCGTACCAGGGCCAGGCGTCGACGCAGCGAACAGCATAGGGGTTGTTCAAGGTAGGGTGGAAGGGCCTGCAGGGGTAGGGCAGCAGGGCCCCCCCGGGGCTATGCGTCAGACCATCGAGGTCGAGACCTTTGGCTTCGCACCGTGCGGGGTCGTCTGGGCGCGTGACCAGCCCTTCGCTGATCGGTCCGCCAGGCATGGGCGGGGGGGCAGGTCTCGGTGGCTCCTCGTTCTCTCGGGTGTCCACGTTTGAGGGAGAGGGGGGAGCACAGACCTGACCCTCGCATGCGGCACCTGCTCCCAGGCGCTGCGCGCACTCGATTTCGGCGTCGCACCGAAGTACGCACACGTTGCTGATCTGGCATCGCGGGTCGAGCATACCGGCCGGCTGGCACGTGGCTCGGCGGTGATAGTCCGAGCATTCGTTGTCGGTCGCGCACTCACTGGTGCACCGGCCGCAGATACAGCTGTTGCCATCGTTGCAGTCGGCATCGCGGTCGCACACCCTCAGCCAGTTGCTGTTTCCACCGGCGGTTGGCTCGCTCCTAAAGCACGCATGCAGGAGCACTCCGCTGGCCGCACAGGCGAGCAACAGGACCGCGCTGACAAGGCGAGAACGCAGGCACCTTGGGCCGCTCATGAGGGCCTACCTTCACGGGTGGAGTAGCTAGGGGGTAGGGTGGTCTGGCGTGTTGCGCGATCGACGGCCATACGTGGTTCCATGTCCAGTCTGACACACGCATCCTGACCGATCCTTGCTGAGCTGGACAGACGTACCAAAGTGCGTCGGATGCGTGGGCCCGCTGGATGCTGTTGCGGGCCCCGGAACCGCCGCCCACGGACGAGTCGCTACTCAAATGTCTGAAATGACGGGGGTTGTGGTGTCTGCGCCCGATGGGTAGCGCGCGCGGTCCGAGGTCACCCCTCCAACACCGCGACCACACGCGACCAACCGGCAGAGGCGCCTTCGATCTTCACGGGAAAGCATATGATGTCGAAGCCGGAGGCCGGCAGCGAAGACAGGTTCGACAGCTTCTCCATCTGCCAGTAGGGGATTTCCCGGCCGGCCTTGTGGCCCTCCCAAATAACAGCCGGGTCTCGTTCTTCGGCCCATTTGCGGGCCGTATGGCTGAAGGGTGCGTCCCACGACCAGGCGTCCGTGCCCACCACCCGCACCCCGCGTGACGTGAGATAGAGCGTGGCTTCGCGACCCATACCGCAGCCGGCGTGGATGTACTCCGGCTCGCCGAACACTTCCCCGGCCCGGGTGTTCACAACGACAATGTCGAGCGGCCGTAGCGTGTGCCCGATGCGCTCCAGCTCCCGCTCGACATCCTGGGCTGTCGCTACGTAGCCGTCTGGCAAGGCGCGGAAATCGAGTTTCACGCCGGGCGCGAAGCACTGCTCCAGCGGCGTCTCATCGATGGTCGGCGAGCGCCTGCGACCGTTGTCGGTCGTGGAGTGAAAGTGATAGGGCGCGTCCATGTGCGTGCCGTTGTGGGTCGATAGCTGGACGCGCTCGGTGGCCCACCCCTCGCCGTCCGGCAGGTGCTCCTTTTGCAGTCCTGGGAAGAAGCTGGCCAACTGCCCGACGCTTTCGTCGTGCTTGGTGTACGCGATCCTTGGCTCCATGCCAGGGGGATCGGACGGTACGTCCATTGCAATCGCGATCGAGAGGTCGACCAACCGTCGCGTCATACTCGCCTCCTGAGTGGCGCTAGCTAGGGTGCCACAAAAGCCACGACTCGTGCGGGCGAAGCGCTACAGCGGGCCAGTGGGAGCGGAAAGAAGCCGACCTTGAACCCGTTTTTGGGCACCGCTTTGAGGTTGTGGATCTGCTGCACGATGAAGACCTCCTTTTCCCGGCCCGCGTAGTGTCCGTCCCAGATCGTGGAGCGGTCTTTCGTTGCGCGGAAGGCGCGACGAATCACCGGGAACGGTCGGTCCCAGCCCAGCGCATCGGTGCACAGTAGCTTTGCCCCCGTGCGCGCCAGAAAAAGGGTGCCCTCGCGGGTCATGCCGGGGTACTGAAAGTACTCGCGGTCACCGAGCTCGTAGCGTTCCTGACCGGTGCGCAGCAACAGCGCGCACCCCGGCGCAATCGGCGCGCCGTTGTCTTCGATGGCCTCCTTTAGCGCATTGACCGCGATGCCTTCATTCGGTCTGACCTTCCCGCGTAGATCGAGAACCAGCCCATCGACGTAGAGCTCGTCGAGGGCGATGTCCGTGATGGTCCGCGCGGGCTTGCCCTCGCAGGTGGATCCGTAGTGCAGCGGAGCATCGACATGCGTTCCGAGATGGGTGTTGATGTGCAAGCGTTCGGCGCCCCAGCCTTCACCGTCCGGGAGGTCTTCCCTCGTACAACCGAAGTTGGCACAGACTGCGTCCGCACCCTCGAAGGCCGGACGCTGGTACTCGATCTCCGGCACCATCGTTGCGGCGCCCTGGCGCCGGCTCTCGGGGAACTTGTGGATGTCTTCCGGGTCCAGGGGACGCGTGAGGTCTACCAGTTTCATGGTATCTACTCTCCCCTTACACCCGGAAGACGACCTTGCCGATCGTCTCGCCCCGCTCAAACGCGCGCTGCGTTGCTTGCATGTCAGCCAGCGGGTGGATCTGCGGCTGAATTAGCTCCTGTGTCTCCAGCCACTCCCCAATGAAAGCGGTAGCGTCCTCGTACTCAGGCGTGCCGAACCACGCGATCGAAGAGAACGGCATGACGGTGATGCCATCGTAGCCGAACTTGGAGGTGTCGAGCAGGCCGCGACCGGCGGAGAAGCCGTAGATCACCCAACGGCCGCGTTTCCGGATGACCTGCCAGTCGGTGCCCAAAGTGTCTCCCGATACGCCGTTGAATGAGACGTCGACACCGCCCTGTTGCAGACCGCCGGCCTGAAACCCCTGTGCCTTCGGGCCCCAGATTTTGAGTACCTCATCGACGTAATTCTGCGTCTTGCGGTTGATCACATGGTCCGCGCCTTCCGCTTTCAGCAGGTCGAGCTTTTCCTGCGTGCTTGCGATCGCGACCACCGGCACATCCTTGAACTTGCGCTTGAGGATTTGAAGCGCCAGCAGTCCGACCCCCCCGGCTGCCGCGTGCAGCAGGACTCGATCGCCCTCCTGCACCTTGGCCCAGGGATAGACCATGTAGTAAGCCGTGCGCATGTTCACCGGGTAGGCGAGCATCTGTTCGAGCGGGACACTATCCGGCACCCGCTGGAGTCGCGAAGGGTGCACCGCCACGTACTCGGCGAAGGCGCCTCCGGTCGGTGTGGCCATGACGCGCATGCCCTCTTGCCAGTTGCGCACCTCCGACCCAACACGTTCGATCACCCCGGTGGCCTCTTGGCCGCCGATAAAGGGTGTGGGGCGTGCCCGGCTAGGGAACCCGTTGCGCTGCATGACGTCGCCCCACCTCAGCCCCGCGTAGTCGACCTTGACCAGGACTTCGTTGGGCTTGAGGTCCGGTTTGGGCGCTTCCCCGTAGCGCAGGTTGTCGGCCGAACCATAGTCGTCGATGAACACCGCCTTCATGCCTAGTACCTCCAGCCATTGGTTCCGCCGAAGACCCTAGCCAGTCGCCGATAGCGATCAAACTGAAGATATTTCATCCCTGATATCGAAACTGCTCATTTCAGTTGTGTCGTGAAATGGCTCCCCTCATGCATCGGGGGTAGGCTCGAGGCCATGCTTGACCGAGGGCGGGCGGCGCAGGCGGCTGCGCTAGCGGTGGTTCTTGCGACCGGGGCCTGTGGTGGCGATGACGACACCGTCCGCGACGCGGCCATAGACGACCCGGACAGCGGCACAACGCTGGTTGTGGGGACCTTCAATGCAGGGCTTGCACGGGGACTGCTCG
>JAPPOR010000730.1 GCA_028817905.1 Myxococcales bacterium | reverse complement strand
GACATCATGTTGAGCACCTTGCGCTCCGCAATCATCGCCCGCGCACAGGCCACCAACACGACGACCCAGGTGATGCCAAAGCCGATGGGGACCGCGCCCAGGCCTGCCGTCACAGCATCGGGCGCGATCCCAACGTCGCTGGCCGCCGCACTGACCGGGCAGGCCGTGCCCACCACGACCAAGAGCCGCGCAGGCAGCGGCGGCCAGCAGAGAGTCGGTGCCCGCTCGCGCGCGGGCATGCTGGTACAAAGGCGTCTCATCGAAGAGTCGGGGCCGGAACTGGGGCGGCTCGCAAGTGTAGTACACCTGGCATGAGGGTTGCACTCTTCGCCAGGCTGCCCTACGGCAGCGTGGACCACGGAGGCGGAGAATGGACAGATGGGGGCAATGATTCGTTGGATGCCAGGGCTCGTGGCGCTCGTCGCACTGTATTCCTGCGCCAATGCCGAAACTGAGGCCGCTGAAGGCGAGCCGTCTGAAACGGACGAAGGGGGCGCCCGGCAGGACTCGCCGCACGACCTACCTGCGCTGCTCAAGTGGGCGAGAGCAAGGGAAGATCCGGAGGGCTCGGACGTCGACTACATGCCCGTCGAGGTGACGATGCGGGAGCGCCCCGAGGTCCCCGTGGACGTGCTACAGAAGGACGAGGAAGGTCGCCCCATCCTTGCCGAGGGCGCCCTCGGATTGCGCGTTGTCTACGACCCGACGCGGGCCGATCCCATCACCGCCAAGGCGGCCTGCCTGGGTACCGTGACCAGGTGCCTGCGACCGGTGACCAAACCAGAGGCGAACCTTGATTCCTGCTTCGCGTCGGTGCCAACTTGCCAGAGCGCTGAACCCTGGACTGAGTCCGGCGCCTGCTGCCCGGCCACCTGCAAGACGTTGTACGAGGCGCTGCGCAAGGACGACTATTCCCAGATCCAGTCGTTTTCGCTGGCGAGTGAGAGCATGTGTTTTCCTGGCCTCGGAGAGATGCTGGGAGAGGCACCATGAACCCGCGGCCCCAGTCGAACGGGACCCCGGCACGCGGCGCCGGCCTAGTCGCGCTGGTCGCCGGAGTTGTGCTCACAGCCAGCGCCCCGGCCGCCCACGCCTACGATTCGCGATGCCGGATCGGAGGACGCGACTGTGCGCCCGGCCTGGAGTCCGCGCGCCACCGCTGGAACCCCCAGGAGTCGGAGCACTTCCACCTCTGGAATGATGCGATCCGCCAGCGCGGCCTGTCCCTACCTGAGCACCTCACGGGCACCGTGACCCTCGCTGTACCGAGCGTCGAGGCGATGGCGCCGACTGACTCCGCCGGGTTGGCCGTGACAACAGTCGCGCCGCGCCCGTTCGCGGAGGCAACGGTGCTGCTCGAACGGGAGTTCGGAATCGCGGACATGACGCAATTGCCCGACCTCAGCTATGCGCTCTGGGATTGGGCGATGGGCAACGAGACATGCCCGATCGGTGGCGACATCCCCACCGATCTTTGTCACAACTTTCTGACCCACATGGGTGGACTCAACTCGAGTCATTTCCTGCCCCAGGCCGAGGGCTTCTACACCTACTACCATGACCTCGCCCTCTCGCGGGCAGCGGAGTGCGGTGACATGCGGTCTGTCCTGGCGGATGAGTTCCCAGCGTTCGTGGAGGAGTGTGACCAGGAAGCCTTTGCCTACGAGGCGATCGCCCACCACTACCTCCAGGACGCCTGGAGCATGGGCCACATGTGGGAACGCTGGGGCGGGCCGAACGTGAGTGACTTCGGTGGCGGCCAGCACTGGCGCGAGCGGGCCATGCTGGTCGCTATGAGCGCCGGCCTGATTCACGGTGCCCGCGCGTTGTTGCAGGATAAGGTTGGACCCGGCGGTGATGCGCTCGATCCGCTGTGCGCACCGCTCGATCCCGCTGACCACCCGATGCTGTTCGACGACGCCTGGGCAACCTACCCGCCCCCGTCCTATATCTACGGTGCTGACGGCGGGCGCTATGAGGCGGTTGGCGACCTTTATCTCGAGGACCTTCGAAGCACCTATGGCGTGCAGTATGGGCGCCTCATCGATTGCGCTGGCAGCAGCCTGAACCACGTGGCGGATGCGGCCGGCCTCGGCAGTTTCGGGCGCTCCCCAGGGTCGACCCCGGGGACATCCGCCTTCAGCCAGGATTGTTTTTCGCAACGAGCGACGAACACATCGATGTACCTCGGCGCGGGCTCGGACGTGATTCTCAACGGAATCGGGCACGTGAGGGTGGAGATGGACGACTGGGCTTCCACGTTCGTAACCCTCGGCCCGGCCGCGCAGGAGGCGATGATCGACGTACCGGAGCGGATGGCAGACCAGCTCCGCAACGACCTGGTGACCCTCGCGACGAGGCTCCGCGCCAACGCCGCCGTGTTTCCCGACGACACGAGCATGGCCACCTGGCGTCTTCCGCCGCTCCTCGGAGTCGCGCGCAACAGCACGGCCCGCTACCAGCATGACCCGCCTGCAGACTACTCCGACCCGCGACCGCAGTTCTCGCCGGCACCCACAGGTATGGAGACGGGGAACTCGGCCGCCTCACGCCATACGGTGCTGGCCCGCGCATTTCACCGCTCGCACGCGCGCGAGTGGTGCGATGTGATGGGCCAAGCAGATCTGGAAGCGGTCCGCGAGAATGCAGGTGCCAACTGTGCGCTTTGTGAGGAGTTCGCCGTGCGGCACATGCGCGTCGGCGAGTCGGCGAACGCCTACGACGCCAGCCAAGAGCCGCTGTGCCACCACCTCAGCGCCTCGCCGGCCTACCTGTATCAACCGGGGTCGCAAACCGGCGGCTCATACACCCGGGCAGAGGCAGCCACCGACTGGTGCGGCTGCGGGGAGGACCAAAATGGCTGTGGAGGCACGATCGGCGGGCGCATCGTCGATGCCGAAGACCGCGCTCCGATCGCAGGGGCGAACGTCTCCTTCCAGAGCGACGAAGCTGCGATGGATGCCGAAAGCGGTGAAGACGGTACGTTCATGTCGCCGAGCCTGGCCTGTGGGGACAACGAAGTGGTCATCGAAGCACCGGGCTATGTTCCGGCCACGCTGCACGTCGAGATCAACGAGGACGGCGACCAGACCCAGCTGGTGGAGCTGGCCGCGATCGACGAGGACTGCATGCTGGAGGACGCCCGCATCATGGGAACCGTGCTCGATGCGCTCACAGCCGCAGCGTTGCCCTCGGCGAATCTCATCCTGCGCGAGGGCCACCAGGCATCCATGTCCGCGCAGGCGATCGCGATGGCCACCACGGACCCGGATGGAGCCTACGGTTTCGAGGGCCTGACCGCTGGGTACTACACGCTAGTGGCGACCGCCGACGGCTATGACGACAGTGGCCCGCGCGCCGTATCAGCGTGCGGGCAGGACAGCCCCGCGCAGCGCGTTATCTCCTTGGTGCCGCGCGAGGAGCCCGTCAGCCTGGCCTTTGTGCTCGACTGGGCACGACCGGCTGACCTGGACTTGCACCTCATGCTGCCGAATGGCGACGAGGTGTCGTTCGACCAGTGCGCTGGCAGCCTGACGGAACCCCCATTCGCGCGACTCGATGTAGACAACCAGCAGGCAAACGGCCCGGAGTCCATCTCGATTGCCGACATCATGCCCGGCACCTACAGCCTATTCGTGCACAACTTCTCTGCCCAAAACGACGGCGCTTCAGGCTTCCTCGGTTCCGAGGCGACCGTAACCGTGTACGAGAACTCCTTGCCGACCCAACACTTTGCCGTGCCGACCAGTGGAAGCGGCTTCTTCTGGGACGTGCTGTCGTTCTCGGGCAGCGGGACCCGCGCGGACATTCGTTCCATCAACGCCCTGACCAACGCGCGCCGCAACCCCGCGGGCGACGGCGAGTACGTCGGCGTATGCACACCGGCCCCATAGGGGCCGGCGAGAACGCGGGGACGGGCCGAAGATCACTGGCACGATCATCCCGTGCCTTGGTGATGGATGCGGGCTAGTACAACGGCCCGGAAACCCGATCATGGTTTCGCGCTGACGGAAAATAGGCTGGGATGCTCGAGTGTTGTCTGTGCATGAGAGGCCCAGATGCTCGCCCGATTTTCCTACCGCTGTCGGAGCGCCCACGCCTGGAAGCGCTTGCGTCACAGCAGCAAGCCCCGTTTGAAGTCGTGCGGCGCGCGCGCATCGTCCAGCTGCTCGCGGGCGGCAAGGGGCCTGCGGAGGTAGCGCGCCCCGTTGGGTGCTCGGAGCGCAACGTGTACAAGTGGCGCGCACGCCGGGAAGGCCATCCGGCGATCGAGTCGCTGCAGAACGCCGATCGTCCGGGAAGGCCGGCGACGGTTCCCATGTCGACACGCTGCCGGACCGTGCAGCTGGCTTGCGACCGTCCCTAGCCCTCTGAGCCACCGTTGTGTATCGGTCCTCCCCATAGCAGGGTGCTGACAAAGTCAGCCCCTGCCCCGTGCCAGGCCGCTTGCGGCC
>JAPPOR010000887.1 GCA_028817905.1 Myxococcales bacterium | reverse complement strand
CCGCGGTCCGGGTTCTTTGCCCTTGGCCTGCAACATATCCTGACCGGCTTCGACCACCTCGCCTTTCTCGTCGTGCTGCTTTTGGGAGCCAGCAGCTTTCGGTCCATGTTGGCCGCCGTGTCGTGGTTTACGATCGCTCACAGTGCGACCCTGGCACTGGGTGCCCTGGGGGTGGTTCGCGTTCCTGCAAGCGTGGTGGAGCCGGCGATCGCGTTGACCATCGTCGTCGCCGCCCTTCGTACACTTCACCCGGAGCGTGGGGGCGCTGAGCGCGGCGGTGTCGTCGTGCTATGCGGTCTGCTGCACGGTCTGGGCTTCGCTTCATGCCTGCGGGACCTGACACCCGGCGGAAGCGCGCAGGACCTGGTGCAGCCATTGCTCATGTTCAATCTTGGTGTGGAGGCAGGTCAGCTCCTGGTGGCCATCCTGGTGCTGCCCGTCCTGTCGAAACTCAGAAGGCTGACCCCGCTTCGCATTCGAACCCGGCGCCTGAGCGGCCACCATGGTGCCTCCTACATTGCCGCCAGCGTGGGGGCCTTTTGGCTGGTCGATCGCCTGCTGCAACTGCTCTGACGAACCTGTCCGGGTACCCGCTGCGGCTACCTGCGCGCCGTTCTCCACGTCGACACTGTTGTCCCGGATCACAAGAGTGCATCGCCTGGAGTACCCCTGAGTACGGCCCCGCTTGGGCTACCGTCATCCGGTGATTGCAGGCTAGCGCACCTGCCTCCAATGCGCCTCGCGTCTTCGCACGTTCGCCCTGTCGGAGGATCCGCGCCGCACGTGTTCGACGATCGGGTGTGGATCCGACCTGGCAACGGCCTTGAGGGGGGCACCTACTGGGCCTTCCATTGTTCTTCAGTTCACGCACCGACAGGTCGTCAGTCTTCACCCGCAGCGGTCATCTACCAGCGCGCGAGCTCGAACGGACGGCTTGCGGCGAGCGCTTTTGTTGCACTCGCTACTACGCGGTGAAACCCTTGCGCTTGACTTCGGCTCAGGCCCGTACCCCCCAATGCTCTATTGCGCACTAACTAGTGCTGGATCCAACGTGCAGGTACCACCACCGACGCAGTGCATCCCGCTGGGGCAGTCCGAACCATCCGGGCGAAACTCGCAGCTTAGGGCGCACCGGCCTTGCTCCTCGACCCAGCGATCCGCTTCTAGCCCGAACAGAGGGCACCCCGTCCTCGTTGTCAGGGGCTCGCACCCCCCACCATAGCACCCTTGATTGGGCGCGCAGTCGCCTGCATCTTCGCAACGTGTCCAAACAAGACGCTTGCAGCTTCGATCGCACATCTGGACAGTCCAGCCACGGGCGGTTGGGTCGCAGGCTTCGCCGTTGTCGACCTGGCTGTTGCCACAATGGACGGGGCGGCACTCGCCATCGTCACAGCGTTCCCCGCTGAGGCATTTCCCGTCACAGGGCTCGCGTTCCACGCACCTCCCTTCAACGCACTGCTGGGCCGGATCACATCGCTTGCCACACTCACCGCAGTTATTCTCGTCCATCTGAATGTCGCCGCAACTGGTGCAGGTTCCGAAGTCGCAAAGCTCGTCTCTGTCGCACTGTTCGCAGGTCTCGCCGCAGTTGTTCTCATCCGACAAGTACAGGGCACCGTTGCAGTACGCCTGGCAACTGCCGTTCACGCACTCCTCGCGCTGCCCACAGCGGTGGCCGCATGAGCCGCAGTTGCTGCGATCGGAACTGAGATCAGGAATGCCCGGACACACACACCGGTCGTCGATGCACTGCTCGGCGGGTTCGCACTTCCCGTCGCAGGGGATCGGCTTGGGTGTGCATTCTCCTGCTTCGCACAGTTCGTCAGAGTCGCAGTCCGAGGCCAGCTTGCACTCAATGCAGGCGCCGTTGCTGCAGTAGGGGTTGCTCACGTCGTCGATTCGACAACCAAGGTCATCACAGCAGGCGGAAGTCGGTATGCAGGCCATCCCGCACACTTGTTGATTCGCTGGACAGGTGACGCCTGCAACCTCGATCACCCCACATTCGCCGTCGCGGCACTCGTGGCCTGTCTCACAACTAAGCCCACAGGCGCCGCAGTTCTTGGGATCGTTCGCGAGGTCGGCGTCACAGGACACCACGCATTTGCCGTTCTCGCAGGTCTCTGTGTTCTTGCAGGCCCACGCGCAGAGCCCGCAGTTGTTCCGATCGCTGTCCAGGTCGACTCCGCCGCATGCAGGTGCTGGGGCGGGCCGACAGTCGCCTTCTTCACAACGCGGGTAGTTCTCCGGGCATGCTCGGCCGCAGACACCGCAGTTGCGTGGGTCCTTCTGCAGGTTGGCATCACAGGTCGTCATCATGGCTCCGGAGGCGGCGCCGCCGCCGTCGTCGCGGGCCTCCGGGACATTGGCGTCGCTCGATGACCCGGACATGTTTGCATGCTCCCCGCTAGCGCCGGCAGGTCTCGCCGCTTCATCCGGATGGTCACCCACGGCTTCAGTAGCCTCCGCTCTTGCAGCACCGCTGATATTCTCTGAAGCCATCGGCTGTCCAACCCCGCCATCTGGGCCCTGGCCTGGGAAGGGCACGTCCGGGACACAGCCCGAAGAGACCCAGAACAGGGCTACCGTTCCCCAGGGAACTGCCAGAAAGGGGAGGTCTTGCCTCTTAAGCACCATCATAACCTCCTAGGGACAAACTTGTTAACTGCCCACTGTTTCCCGTTCCCATCGGTCACCACGAAGTCCAGGTGCGACTAAAGCGACAGCTCTTTCGCGAATTCCTCTACTGACCGCCGAGCTTCTTCACCTACGTGCGCTGATGGCGGTCATGTACACGCTTCCCACGCGTCCGACCACCCCCTCAACGAGGGAGCGCGCACAGCCCGGAGACACAATGCTGACCAGCTGCGAGGTAGAGCGCGTCAGGGCCGCGCGGCTGCTGGACAGGCCCAGTGCAGCACGGGGACAACACTATCCTCGTCGTTCAGCAAGGCATCGCGTCGGAGAGGCCTCGACGCTTACCCGGACAGCGCCGAAAGAACCTGTCAGTTGCTCCGGAAGGCGGAAAACGAAGTCCTGGCCTTTCCTCGCTACTGAGCGTCGATGCGATAGACCTCGCCATCGAACATGGTCATGTAGAGTTCTCCCGCGGCGTCCTGGCCAAAGGAAGTGATCTCGTTGCGGTCGGGCAAGTTGCCCCCGCCGATCTGGTCGGTGAGGTCGAGGGTCATGTCGTCGCAGCGACCGTCGCCGTCCCACACGAAGGCGCGCACCATCTTGCCGCTGCCGTTGTCGGCGTACAGGTACCAGCCCTGCAGGGATGGAATGGCGCTGCCCCGGTACACGTAGCCACCGACGACGCAGTCATTGCCGCCCGCATTGGCGTATTCGTCGACCGGCGGGGTCTTGCCGCTCATGTCGCATGCGGTGCCGCCGCCGCGGCACTCGCTGCCTTCCATGATCTTCCAGCCCCAGTTGATGCCGCCCTGTCCGCGCGGCGCCACATCGATCTCCTCGATGGCGCCCTGTCCCACGTCACCGATGTACAAGTCGCCGCTGTCGCGGTCGAAGGCGAAGCGCCACGGGTTTCGCAAGCCGTAGTCCCAGACGTTCGGGTCGACGCCGCCGCCGGTCATGTTGCCCGGGGCGGGCGTCTCCGGATCGTCCACGTCGATGCGGAGCATTTTGCCCAGGGCGCTGCTCAGGGTCTGGCCACTGTTCCGGGGGTCGTCGCCACTCCCACCGTCCCCTGCGCCGATGAACAGACAGCCGTCGGGACCAAAGGCGACCATTCCCCCGTTGTGGTTCGAGTACGGTTGTTCGAAGGTCAGCAGCTCGGTGCGGCTGCTGGTATCCGCAACGTTGGGGTCATCGCCGACGGTGTAGCTGTCGATGTAGGTAGCCGACCGCCTCGTGTAGTTTACAAAGAAGCGGGGGTCCTCCGGATAGTTCGGGTGAAACGCCATTCCCAGCAGGCCCGTTTCGCTCTGACTGAACGCGGGTTGGTCTACCGTTAGTTCGATGAAGGGCTCTGGCAGCACGGTCGGACTCTCCCCGGAGATGTCGACGATGTGGATCGCCCCGCCCCGCTCGACCACGAAGAGCCGATCGGTATCGCCGGGGGGTGAGGTCACGAACAGAGGGACTGTGAACTCGTCCGAGATTAGGGTGGCCTTCAGGGGGACCGGGTTGTCGCTCGGGCACGCATTGCCGGCGTTGGTGGCCGGTTCGGGCGCGCGACAGCCCAACGAAGCTGCTCTGTCGCCGTCACCTTGTGCGATGTCGCCGTCGCCGTCACCTTGTGCGATGTCGCCGTCGCCGTCACCTTGTGCGATGTCGCCGTCGCCGTCACCTTGTGCGATGTCGCCGTCGCCGTCACCTTGTGCGATGTCGCCGTCGCCGTCACCTTGTGCGATGTCGCCGTCGCCGTCACCTTGTGCGATGTCGCCGTCGCCGTCACCTTGTGCGATGTCGCCGTCGCCGTCACCTTGTGCGATGTCGCCG
>JAPPOR010000658.1 GCA_028817905.1 Myxococcales bacterium | reverse complement strand
TGATGCCGATGGTATTCCTCGGCTACGACAGCTTCTAGCTAGCTTAGCTAGCTAGGCAGCGATGTTGGCGATCGGGCCCAGGGCTGCCACGCGGGATAGCACCTCGCTCGAGTCGAACGCGATCTGAGAAAAGGCATCGCCGGGGAGCCTAAGCAGGAGCAGGTTTTCCTTGGCCGCCACGCGAAGCGTGGACGGGGCGCCCGAGAGGACCGATGCCTGGCCGAACATGACCCCGGCGCCGGCAACACCCTGCTGGCCAGTGTCCGTGCGCTCTATGTCCAGACGACCTGTCAGGGTGATGTAGATCCCATCCGCAACCGCGCCCGGCTCGCTTAGGACCATGCCAACCGGTGCACGCCGCACCTCAAATGCGCGGGCGAGCTGCCGACGAACCTCCAGGTCGAGGTTGAGAAATAGCCGCGACGTGTGCAGCAAATTGGTAAGCAGGCGGCGCGCCATCATTTCCAGCAGCAGATTCGCCAACACCGGGTGTACGCGAACGAGCCGGTTCAGCGTCTCCTTCGGAATGCGCAGCGCAAGCAGTTCCCCTTCGACCCGCACATCGGCCTTGCGCTGCTCGCGACTCAAAAGGCAGCTCTCCCCGAAGACCTCGCCCTCACCGAGGCGCACAAACTCGCCGGCCGCGGCGCCGGGAGGATAGACCCGCACGGCCCCGTAGACGATTCCATAGAGGGCATCGGCCGGGTCCCCAATCTTGAGCACGTAATCCCCGTGCTGCAAACGCACAAGGTCCGCTTCTCGGGCTAGCGTCTGCAGGGCTTGGGGGGGTGCCTCTGCGAACAGCGGAAACAACGGCAATGCCGACAGCGCCTCGGCCGACATCGCCGGCGCCGTGGCGGCGTCATCAGCCGCTTGCTCCGATGGCGCCGGTGGCGGCGCACTGCCCAACTCCACATCGCTGAGCTCCAGGTCGATCGTGGACTCACGCGCCGGAGGCGAGAAACGCAGGACGCCGCCACCGGCGGCCTGGTCCCGTTCCAGGCGCTCGGCCTGATCGGCCAGATCACGCACGGCCCCGTCGTCGAGCTGGATGCTGTTTGGCCGGCTTTTCCGATGCAGCGCCCGCGCGGCCTTGGGGTCGACACGCTCCAGGACGTCAATACGCTCCGGGGCAAGCTCGGTCAGGACCTTGGCCATCGCGATCGCGCGAGCTAGGAAGCCGCAGTCCGCGTAGATGCCGACAGCCCGCTCATAGGCCAGCACCGCCTCGTCATTGCGGCCAAGCTTCTTCAGCATGTCGGCGCGCTTGTGAGGCCAGCGGGCGACCTTGGGCTCGAGTTCCTCGAGTTCTTCGAGGGCTTCGACGGCCCGCGTCGCGTTGCCCTTCCTCACGGCCTTGTCGAGCTTGGCCGCCAATTCCCTGATTCGCTTCTCTTCCCGCTTCGACACGCCCGTCCTCGTCGCTCCTTAACTCTACGACGCGTCGTCGTAGAACCCCAATACGAGCCCCCCAGGAGCCCCTGTCCCGCACGCGATTTCAGCACGTTTCTGCGGGGTTTTGCGTGCCTACTCCACTGTTCCCCTTGCCGGGCCGTGGCCCCTTGCGGGCCGGCAATCGATGCTTAGCTTGGCAAATAGGCGAGGCGACGACGCCCGGCAAAGTGCCGGGTGACGGTCGGCTTGCGCCCAAAGAGCTATGAGCACACGGATTACATTACCCCTGATTCCCCTGCGAGGTACCACCCTGCTGCCCGGCGTGACGGTACCAGTCATGGTAGGCCGTACAGGTTCCCTGCGCGCGCTCGAGGCAGCCGGCAGCCAAGGGCAGCGCGAAATTCTTGTGGTCGCCCAACGTACGCCCAAGGCCGAGGTCTCGATCGAGGACCTCTATGACGTGGGCGTGCGCGCCAACGTTGCCCAGCTCCAGACGGGACAAAGGGGCATTCAGGCGGTCCTCGAAGGGCTTGACCGCTACCGCCTTCTGGAAGTGCGAAAGGCGCAGGGCGGGCACCTGGAAGCCGTGGCAATCCCATTGCCCGACGTCTCCGCGACCATCGCCAGCGACCCGATGTTCGCCGCCCTCGAGGAACAACTGCGACGGCGCGCCAGCGAGCTGGCCAAGCTGCGCGGCGTGCCCAAGCCGATCGTAGAGCGGATCTCGGAACTTCAGGACGGTGCTGGCGCGTTCACCCACCTGGTCGCTCACCACCTCGAGCTCGAGCTCTCCGAGCGCCAGCGACTCCTCGAGATGCAGGATCTCGGTGAACGGATGCGTGCGGTCCTGGTGCATGTAGAGCGCGAGCTGGCCAAACTGGAAGCGCAGCAAGAGATCCAGAACCAGGTTCATGCGGAGCTCGGCGAGCGTCAGAAGGAAGTCTTTCTGCGGGAACAACTGAAAGCCATCCAACGCGAACTCGGCGACGGCAGCGAGGAGGACGAGCTGGAGGTCCTACGCGAGCGCCTGGAAGCGCTCGACCTGCCTCCGACCGCCCGCAAGGAGGTTGACCGCGAACTGGCGCGTCTGCAACGAGCGGGCCGCGAGAGCATGGATTCACAGGTCATCCGCAACTACCTCGAGTGGGTCGCGGAGTTGCCCTGGAACAAGCGGTCCACAGACGTCCTCGACCTGGCTGGGGCAGAAGACATCCTGAACCGAGACCACTACGGCCTCAGCGACGTCAAGGATCGGGTACTGGAACTACTGGCTGTCCGGGCACTGCAAGCCAAGCGCGCTGACCGGCTCCCCGTCGTTGGGTCGGCCGGTGAAGGCAACGCGACGGCCGACGACGCACCCGAGCCTCAGATCGCTCACGATGGCGAAGCAGACCAGGAGCCCCCCTTGGGCGACCGGCAGCTCGCCGCCAGCAAAGCGGTCGCCCGTGGACCGATCCTGCTATTCTCCGGACCGCCCGGAGTGGGCAAGACGAGCGTCGGGAAGTCGATCGCTGCGGCGCTCGGTCGGAAGTACGTACGTATTGCGCTGGGCGGCGTGCGCGATGAAGCCGA
The DNA here is from genome assembly GCA_028817905.1 of Myxococcales bacterium. Taxonomy (GTDB): domain Bacteria; phylum Myxococcota_A; class Polyangia; order Polyangiales; family JAFGIB01; genus JAPPOR01. The sequence goes on along the minus strand of JAPPOR010000658.1, from coordinate 19,930 downwards.
TATTCGCGGACATCGGCGGACGTATGTGGGCGCCATGCCTGGCCGCATCATCCAAGCGCTCAAGCAAGCCGGAACACGCAATCCGGTGATTCTTCTGGACGAGGTCGACAAGCTCGGCGTGTCCTACCAGGGCAACCCGGCCAGTGCACTTCTCGAAGTGCTCGACCCTGCTCAGAACTCAACCTTCACGGACCACTACCTCAACGTTCCCTTCGACCTCAGTGAGGTGCTGTTCATTGCCACAGCCAACTACGTCGACAACATTCCGGCTCCACTGCGCGATCGAATGGAGGCGATCCCCTTCAGCGGCTACACGGACCGCGAAAAGGTCGAGATCGCGCGCCAGCACCTGATTCCGCGACAGCTGGAGGAAAACGGGCTCTCCGGCGAGAACGTGACCCTCGAAGAGAACGCTGTGATGGACGTGGTCACACGCTACACACATGAGAGTGGCGTGCGACAGCTGGAGCGGGCCTTCGGCAAGCTTTGCCGCAAACTGGCCCGTCGGATCTCGCGCGAGCAACCGATTCCGACCCCGGTGATGCCCGATGATGTACGAGACATGCTCGGACGTCCGCGCGTGCGACCTGAGCGGGCAGCGGCAACCGACGAGGTCGGCGTGGCCACTGGCATGTACTACACGCCCGCGGGCGGAGACATCATGTTCGTGGAGGCTTCGGTTCGGCGTTTGATGGACTTCCGCAACGCCGACACGTCCATGCAGGTGTCTGGCTGGGGGAACGTCTCCCTGATTCTCACGGGCCAGCTCGGAGACGTCATGAAGGAAAGCGCACGCGCTGCCCTAACCTATGCAGCCACGCGTGCCGGTGAGTTCGCGATTCCCGAAGAGCGAGTGGGGTCGATCGAAGCCCACATTCACGTACCGGCCGGAGCGATCCCCAAAGACGGCCCGTCCGCAGGCATCGCGATGGCGACGGCCCTGATCAGCGCCATGAGCGGCCGCGCCCTTCGCCGAGACGTGGCCATGACGGGCGAGATCACGCTGCGCGGCCGCGTCCTACCGATCGGTGGGGTCAAGGAAAAGCTCCTCGGCGCCCACCGAGCCGGGATCAAGCACGTGCTGCTGCCCGCCGAGAACGAGCCCGATCTCGAGGATCTGCCCGAAGACGTACTCGACGCCCTGAAGGTCACGTGCGTCTCAACTCTGGACGAGGTGGTCGCAATCGCCCTCTCGGAATCCGAGGCCCGTGAGACACAACCGCCCACGGCCACCCCGATGCACTAGCGTCAAGTTTGGGTCGGGTCCTTCGTGCCGGGACGCGCCGCACGTCAAGGCGACTAGGGTCGCGCTTGCGGCGCTCCCGGTCAGTGATGGACGGCTAGATTCGCCTCATGCAGACTCGTCGAGAGCATCTTCGCGGTCCACGGGGCCAATGCCTCGTCGGGTCTGAGGCGGAGCCTCGTCAACTCTTGTTGCGGCGGGAACCAACCGAGGCGCTGAGCTCGATACCGAACAATTTTTGGGGGCGGGCAGGCTGCTCGCGCCGGCGCTCGAGGATCTTGAGGTAGCGAACCGCGTCCTTGTTCTTCTTGTTGAGCTCAGTGGCGCGACGAAACAACTTCTCAGCTGTGGCGTCGTTGTCCTCCGCAAAGGCCGCGTGCCCGAGTGCATAGTAGGCAAAGGCCCGGTGCTCGTCGTCACTCAAATAGTCGCGCAGGATGCCGCGCAGGCGGGTAATGGTCTCCGCCTGGGTGTCCGCCTTCGGGTGGGCGCGCAGCAGGGCGTACAGGCGATAGGCCTCGAAGACCGGCTGTTCGGGTTCCTCGGCGGTCAGTTGCCCGAACAGCTCGGCCGCGCGGTCGAAGGCCTCCGCCTGGAGCAGCGCGCGCCCTTGATGGTACAAGTCATCGGATGCGCGTTTGGTTTCGCCTTGCTGCCGCATCGCGCCGGCGACCCGCATACGAATGAGGTGCTTGAGGTGAGCCTCGCCATAGCCACTAGCGTCAGGCGCTGGGTTGGCCGCGGGGGGCGCCGCGGGGGGCGGTTCGTTCGGTCGCCTGCGGCGCAACTCCCGACCGAGCCGGCCCAAAGCGGACAGCGCCGCGCGGCGATCCTGCGGCTCGCGTCGTGGACGTGCGCGAGCGGACCGCCCGGGCGCCTTCGTGCCGGGCGCTTCGTTTGAGGCGGCCGGGGAACCCGCCGGGGCGCGCCGGCCCTTATCTTCGGACGTCTCCGGGGTCGCGCGCGTTGGCTCCGGTGCGGAGGCTTGGCCGCTGCGCACCTGCGCCGAGGGCCGCTCCCGAACGGACGCTAGTGGTGGACTCGGGGACGCGAGGGGCCCACTGCTCGGATGGGCGAGCGTCCGGCGTTCACCGCTGTTGCGCGCGGACGGCTCCGCCGCGGGTATCTCGACTTCGGGAAGCGTGTCCGGCAAGCGTTCGTCCGCGACGCTCGCCCGGGCGGACGGCTCCGCGACGGGCACCGTGACCTCGGGAAGGGTATCTGCCAAGCGTTCGTCCGCGACGCTCAACCGCGCGGGTGACTCCGCGGCGGGCACCACCAGTTCGGGCAGAGTGTCCGGGAAGCGATCATCTGCAGCCGGCCGAGGTCTACGGTGCTCCTTCGCCGAAGGCATCGGGCTCGACCGGGGCCGCCGCACCCGCGGGCGTGGGGTTTGGGGCTCGCCCAGCGGGGCGCAGGTGGGTCCGGGTTTTGGCGCGCGAACCCCCCCGCAGGATGACCGCCTGGTCGCAGCATTGGAAGGAGGCACCAGGGAGGTTCGCTCCCGCACGACGGACTGCTCCTCGTTGCCTTCCGAGACGCACGGTTCCGAGAACAGACAGTACTCGCCGTGCCACAACAGCGTCACAAGCTGCCAAGCATGGAGCGCCTCGAGGCGGCTGGCCGCAACCGTTTGCGCAACCGGTTGCGTAGCTGCCAGCGCTGCAATCAGGCTGCGTTCCTGGGGTTCCAGCGCAAGCTGGACGCCCACGGCTTCGGCGGCCGCGAGCGGCCTGGCAAACTGTTCGGAGAGAACCTGTCGCGTTTGGGCGAGGTCGGCTTCGCCAAAAAACGTGCGCACACCAAGATACACCTGGGGAGCGGGAGGCTGTCCCCACCCCTCAGCCAGCTCCGGCAGCTCATCGAGCGGCTCGTACGCAATGTCGCCGTCCTGCTGCCCGACCACCTGGATCAAGCGCGCTCGAACCCGGTCCTGCACCAACCGCCGCATGGTGTCATCTGCGACCAGGTCCAGCGCGCGGCAGGTGACGGTCAGCGTCAGGTCCTGGCACTCCGTGAGGGACTCGGTTGCGATCGAAACCGCGCGGGCGAAGGCCTCGGAGCTGATGTGCCCATCCGTGACCAGACGCTGCGAAAACGGCTCGCCACCGGCATGGTCTTCCGCGAATACTACGGCCCCCTGATGGAAGACGAAGGCCGTGGTCAACGCGGAAGAGCGTACGACGCACAGGCCATCGTACCGCTCCCGCTGGAGCCGAATCAGCGTGCCCGCCACACTCGGGGGCGGCTGCAGGTGCGATGCTGTCTCACTCCCCGCCACACTTTCGATGCAACTATTCACCTATACAGTATTTTCTTGTGATCTGGGGTGTGGGTGTCAAGGCGCGAAAGCACCGTCGCGTGTTTTTCGCCCATGCTGAAAACCAAGGGAAGTCGAACGTTTGCGGGTTGGCCCGCATCCATCACCAAATCACGTACCCTCGCACAACTGCTCGACTCCGCAGGGCTTTCGCTTCAGTCGAAATACGGCGAGTATTCCCTCCTTGACCGAAAGCGCTGCGAAGCCGAGCACTTACACGATCATCTCGTGCCTTGGTGATGGATGCGGGCTAGAAGATGACCGGAGGCGTTCCCGCGGATCGGCGAAAGCGTGTGGAAGCCAAGACCCTGCGAGGTCCGACGCCGAAGTCATGAATGATCCCGGCTGGGTTTGCGCGCCCGTGGGAACTGCCCGAAGGTGGGCCAGTGAAAAAGCAACAGGGCCAGACTGGCGTAGCCACCATGGTGGGGCTGTTGGTGGTCTCCATCGCGATCGGTGCCGCGCCCACCGCGGTGACCCACCTGCGAGCAGCCGGCGTGCTGATGCAGATCATGAACGCGCCCCGCCCCTCGTGGCTTGCGGCGCTCGAGTTTCCCATCGTCGAAACGCGGGAACAGCTCCGGCTGCCGGGCGGCATGGTCAGTGCCCGGCGTTTTCGCCCACAGCAGCTCAAGAACGCCCCCCCTCTTGTGCTGCTGCACGGCGTCCACCCCGAGGGAATCGACGAGGCGCGCCAGGTTGCCTTCGCACGCAGCATGGCGCGGGCCGGCCTAGATGTACTGACACCCAGCCTACCCGAGCTCGCCCGGTTCCAGGTCACAGCCACAACCCTGCCGCGGATCGTGCACAGCGCCCAACACCACGCGAAGCGAACGGGACGCGAAACCGCCGGCGTGATCGGGATCAGCTTCGCAGGCGGCCTGGCGTTGGTCGCCGCCTCCCAAGCGCACCCGCCGTGGGCCAGCTTCATCGTGACGGTTGGCTCCCATCACAACCTGATGCGCCTCGCAAGCTACTACGCTGGCAATCCCATTGAAGGTCCCGACGGCAAGCACCACAGTCACACGGCTCACCCCTACGGCTCCCGGGTGCTGATCCACGCCCACGCGGAACACTTCTTCCCTCCGGAAGACGTGGCGGAGGCTCGACGCCTGCTCGAACGGTGGATGGCCAGCGACGGCCAGGGCGCACGGGCGGGTATCGGTCGGCTTCGATCGAACGACAGCCGCGCGGTGATGGCCCAGATCCTCGACTCGGAGGTCCGAGCTCCCCTCGGCGACCAGATCATGACGGCGGTCGAGGGGCGACGAGAGGCCTTGCTGGCGGCCTCCCCGGCGGGCAAGTTAGCCGCGGTCAAGGTGCCCGTCTTTGCCGTGCACGGCGCAGGCGACCCGATTATTCCGAGCACCGAAACCCGCTGGCTCGCGCACGAGCTTCCAGACAAGCACCTGGCAAGCGCGGTTATCACGCCCTTGCTCCGCCACGCGGAGATGCCGGAGGAGGCGGAGTCGGGCGCTTATCTCGAACTAGTCGGGTTCATGGGCGCGATCCTGAGCAGCGCCCGAACACGATAGAGCGTTCGCTACCTCCTTCCACGCCGACAGAGCAGGGCGCGGCGCGCGGCATCGCCTTTCCTTCCGCGACCGCGAGCCGCGAGGTCACTCAACGACCCTGGACACAAAAGGCCAATACCTCTGCGACACACCTGCAAGCAGCATCGTGCTTCCAGCAGAGCAAAAGGGGACAGGCTTCACTCGCCGAGCGGGCACGGAGGGCACATGCAGGCGCGCTTGGCGCCTCTGTGGTTCCACTCCGTGCCCTACCCTGCTACAGGCCCGCAATGTCCAGCAGCTGATCCTCCGAGATCGTCTGCATCGCGAAGCCGAACGCGCCGTTTAGATCCGTGAGAATCCGGTTGCCAATCACCCCCATGTAGAGGGTGTTCGGATGGATCTCATCCCAGTGCTGGTAGGGTTCTGCATAGGCTGGCGTGGAACAGAGCAGTGACCCGGTGGGAAACGCGCTGCACGGACCCGTTCCCGTCGACGACAGCTGGGTCAGCGTGGCCGCTCTCGGCACGGCCGTGAACTCAGGCACGAACTCGAGGTCAAACGGCACCAGTGGCGTGCCACCCACATCGTAGAAGCCATCTGGCGCATTGACCGGGTCGACCGTTGCGGCCTGCTCGCCAACGATCGCGGCCACGGCATCGTTGAAAGAATCGATGAACGTGATTCCCTCCGCGGCGGCGGCGGCCGACAGGGCCGGGTTGATGGCAGATGCGCTCCCCGCCAGACCAATGATCGCCACCTTGGCCCGCGGAGCACCCGCACCATCGTCCGCGTAGGCCTGCAGGTCGAGGGCCGCCGACACGATGCGCCCGATGAGCTGCGCAACAAAGACCGGATCCGCCGGGTCCTGCCCGGTGCAACCCGCGATAAACAGATCGTTGTGGCCAACCCACACCAAGGCGACGTCCACCCGCAAGGACTGGATCTGAGCTCCGAGCCCGTCGATCTGCGCATCTAGCGACGGAATCGTCAGCAGGCGCGGGTCGTCCGCGCCCCCAAGGCAGGCCGCCCTGACCGGCGGATCCAGCTCACTCCACTGAGGCGAATTGGCCGCCTGCCCGTAGCGGGCCCAGTTCAAGTTCCAGCCGTCATTGCGAGGCTCCGGGTTGGTCGCCTCGACGCCGAGCCAGATATGCGGATCCTCCTGAACCTGCGTGGTCCACTGGATACCGGGCAGCTGCGAGGAGACACCCTGGTATTCGTCGGACAGGCTGTCGCCGACAACGCCGATCCGGACAGCGCACTCCTGGCTGTAAGACGCGCAGCTGGTCTCATTGCTCCTCCGGCACTGTCGGCGAAGTCGACGGCAGCGGCGACGCTGCGGACCGTCGCCAAACAGTCCTTCCTCCTCGCCGGCTTCGTCTTCCAATGCGCCGGTAGCCGCCGCAATCGGCGTCTTCTCGGCCCCCTCCGCATCCATCGCACAACCGTAGCCAACCACTACCGAAAGGCCCCACAGGGTGACCAGTGTTGCTGCATTCCGTTTCATGACTTCCCTCCTCACGCCGCCCCAAGGGAGGGACGACGGCAGATAGCCGGAGACCAGGCGCCCCGGCGGCGTGAGCCATATCACGAAGAAGCCAGCCCAGGGCCATCAACCCAGAGCCGTCAACCCAGCTAGCGCGACCCCAGGCCGTGGAACGCAAAATCCAGCAGCTCGCGCGTGACCGCGTCGCGGTCGGGGTCGCCCACTTGCTCCTCCACCAGGTAACTGTACAAGAGCTCGCGAATGGCTCCGATCAGGGCGATCGTGACCAGTGGACGATTCACCTCCCGAATCATCCCTGCGGCTACGCCATTGCCCAGCGCCCCCTCGATCATCTCCCGCACGAAGCCATAAAAGCGATTGAGCTTCTGGTCGACCTCGGGGTGGGTCCCAAGATTCTGACGAAACACGAGCAATGTCAGCTCCGGGTTGTCGAATACGACGTCGACCACGCGCCGCAGGTTGCTGAAGATCCCCCCGATGGGATCACGCCCTTTCGGATCGACCACTTCCACCACGCTGACGATCCGCTGGATAAAACTCTCCATCAGCTCAAGGAACAGCGCCTCCCTCGAGTCGAAGTACAGGTAGAACGTGCCCCGCGAGATACGAGCTGCTTCGATCACATCGGCGATCGAGCTGTTGTGGTAGCCGCGCTCAGAAAACACCCTGCCGGCTGCCGCCACGATCTCGCTCTTGCGCGCCTGGCGCTTGGCCTCCGCCCGCGCCACGCGCCCATCGGCAGGAGACTTCATCTCAAATCCTCACATCCAGTGCGCCCGGGAGAACGTCGAGCTCACGAGGCGCAATGTGCACGACCTCACCGTCAACCATGACGGGCAAGGGCGCATCGAAGTTGAACTCGACCGTCGCGGCGCGTGATGTAGTCACCTCAGGATGGTGAACGTGGCCTCCTCGAAAGATCTTGAGAAACAGGGACACGAACTTGGCGCGCCCGAGCTCACCCACCACAACCAGATCCACGAGCCCGTCCGCTGGGTTCGCGTAGGGCGCCATCTGCATATTGCCACCGGTGTATTGGCTGTTGTTGATGCTCACGAACGCAGCGCGTTGCTCCCATGGCTTCTCTCCATCCAGCCGCATGAACACCGGCTCGAAGCGCAGCCGAGCGAGCATCGCCATCACGCCCATGGCGTAGCCGGCACTCCCCAACGCCTTATACCGAGCGTTGGTCAGCTCACACACGTCGGCGACAAAGCCGAAGCTGAAGATATTGATGAAATAGAGCTCGCCTTCCGCATGCCGCACGCGCACCACGTCGCACGGGCGGGTCCGTCCCCGCAGGAGCCCAGCCATGGCGCCCGCTTCACCGAGGCGCGTATAGTCGCGGATGAAGGAGTTGCCCGTGCCCAGGGGCAGAAAGCCAAGGCACACGCGCTCGTCCGGTGAGGAGAAGACCTCGGCGACCCCGTTGACGATCTCGTGGGCCGTGCCGTCACCGCCAACTGCAATAAAGCTCCGATACCCCTGGCCCAGAGCATCGCGTGCAAGCTCCACGGCGTGCCCTGGACGACGGGTGTACCACACGTCCAGCTCCAATCCCTTGTCCCGCAGGTCGGAGATCGCGTTGCCGGCGAGCTTGCCGCATTGCCCACTACCGGCAGCCGCATTCACGATCGCAAGGTGCTTGTCCATGTCCCGTCAACCCCCATTCAGAGCGGTTTCGCCTCGCCGACCAGAGCACGCACAGCATCAGCCAACAGCGGCCGTTTGATCTTCATAGAGGCCGTGCGCGGAAACTCATCACTCCACAGGACGTACGACCCCACGCGCTTATAGTCAGCCAGGCGCTGGTTGTACTCCCGTACCGCAGACAGCAGCTCTGCGTGCTCTTGCTGCTTTTCTGGTCTGACGACGATAGTGAGTGCTTCCCGGCCCAAACCGCGCTGAGGCCATAGGTACCGCTCAGAAAAGACACACAGCTCCTCGCATGGCAGGGCCTCGAACGCTCCTTCTACGTCCTCCGGATATATGTTCTTGCCGCCCTCAGTCACGATCATGTTCTTGCGGCGCCCTACCAGACGCAGGTGTCCCGAGGCATCAATGCGGCCTAGATCGCCAGTTCGCAGCCACCCATCGAGCAGAGCCTGGCGGGTGGCCTCCGGATCATCCAGGTAGCCGCGCATGACCGTCCGACCACGCGCATAGACTTCGCCAATACCCTCGGCATCCGCCTGGCGGACCTCAATCTCAACGCCGCGCACGGGCTTGCCCACCGTCGTGGCGCGGAACGGCGAAAGGTCGTTCACGGTCAGAACCGTACACGCCTCTGTAAGCCCGTATCCGATGCAGATAGGCAGGCCGATGCGGTTGAAGAACTCGGCCAGCTCGGGCTCTACGAACGCCCCCCCGGCGACGATTACTCTGAGCCGGCCGCCGAAACGCGCATGAATCGGGGCAAGCAGCATCCGGGACAGGCGTGGACTCGGCCGCTTGAGCGTAGCTAGATCGTTGACATCCATGAGCGCCTTGAGCGCCGTGCGTTGCCATTCGGGCAACCGCTCCAACTGTTCCTCGATACGCTCACGCAGACTCTTGAGAATGCGCGGCACAAGCGCCGTGTGCGTGACCCGGTAGCGCTTCATGGTCGACGCGAGAAACTCGGGCCGAAGGGTCCGCTGGTGCACCACACAAGCCCCATACAGGAACGGCAGGATCATACCGCACATGAAATCCACGGCGTGATTGGTTGGCAGCACCGAGAAGTAGGCCTCGTCCTCCTCCATGGGAAACAACTCCGCAAGCACCTCAGCCTGTTCCAAGTAGTTGTCGTGAGCGAGCATGCAGCCCTTGGGCAGGCCACCCGTACCGGACGAGTAGACAATGCTGGCGAGGTCCTCACGCTGCCGCCCGACGTACTCGAACTCCCCAGCCACCGGTGAATCGAACGCGATCGCGCCGCCCAGGTCGGAACCCCGCGGCGGCTCGGACACCACCACGTGCATGTCCGACAGCACGCCGGCGTCCTCGGCCTTGAGGTCGGAAAAGATCGGAAACTCCGTGAGCAAGACGCGCGGGCGGGCGTGCCTGAGCAAGGCAAGTTGCTCAGATGCGGTGAGCTTGTAGTCCAGCGGCACGAGCACGGCCCCGGCCCAGAGCGCACCCATCCCGCCGATCACCCAGCGCGACTGGTTCGACATCAGAATCGCAAGACGGTCCCCGGGTGCGAACCCGAGGCCCTGCACGCGCGCTGCGAACCGCTCGGCCTCCCGCCTGAGTTCGAGGTACGAAAGCCGACGAACCTCCCGATGCCGGTCCGCTTCGATGAGCGCTACGTTGCCCTTGAAAGTCGCAGTGCTGTCACGCAGTACCTCGCCCAGGGACGTCAAGCGACTGAGCTTGGGAATCACGTCGCCTCCTCCTCTCCCCGACGCGCTCCATCACGCCCTCCCATGGGCACGGCCAGCGGCTGATACGGCATTGGATCGGAGCGGGCCACGAATTCTGCAAGCGCGGCCTTGAAGTGGACATCGCGACTCATGCGCAGAAACATCGCCCTTTCCCGGGCCAGCTCTTCGACGGGCAACGGCTTGATGAAACGCTTCGCCTCCCTACGCACGCTCGGAACGAACAGGGCCGCCTGCCGCGCACACGCTCGCGCAGCCGACAACGCTTGTCCCCGTGCTACGAGCTGGCTGACAAGCCCGAGTTCCCAGGCGCGCTTCGCACCCAGGCTGCGACCGGTCAACAGCAGATCACGGATCACCCCGTTTGGCAGCTCTCGCCGCAGCCGCGGAATCCCACCAAAGGCGGGGATGATGCCGAGGCGCAGCTCGGGAAGACAGAAGCGGGCCGTTCTATCCGCCACCAGAACGTCACACGTCAGCGCCAACTCGAAGCCCCCGCCGAGGCAGGGGCCGTGGATCGCGCCGATCGTCGTCAGCGGCAACATGTCGAGCCGGTCCATGACCGCATGGACGCGCTCGATGAAGCTCCTGAGATCCGGACCGTAGTCATCTGGTGCGCGATCTACGATCGCGGAATGCAGCTCCCTGAGGTGAGCCCCGGCAGAAAACCCGCGGCGATCGCTGTGAATCACCAGGGCTCGCGCATCGCTGTTCCCCAGCCGATCGAGTGCGTCCTCGAGCGCCAGAAGCATCTCGCTTCCGATCTCATTGCAGGGTTCCTGGCATAGGCGCAGCTCAGCGCACGGCCCCTCGATCGTCATGACGGCACTGCGCGTCACGCCCATTCCTCCAGAAGTCGAGCCAGGTCGGGAGACAACGCTGGCAAGTAGCGGTCCCAAGTGCGCGGCACCTCGCGACGTGGAAAATCGGGATACACCCGCGCCAGCTCATCCTCGAACGCGATGCCCATCTCCCCCATCAAGCGGATTTGCCCAGGCACGAACGCTAGAATGTCGCGCTGATAGCGCTCGGAATCGCGCTGGACCGCCCGCATGGCCGCAACCAACCCTTCACCCAGGTCCGCATCGTCCACCTGAAACAGCAGTTCCTCGTGGCCCCGATCGACGAACAGATTGTGAATGCGCTCGTCCATGGTGACGCCGATCGATGGCACTCCGGCGGGCATGCTATTGACGATGGCGTGAAAGCGTGAGGCCACCACGAGTGAGCACTGCCGCAACGCGGCCACGAAGTCGTACATATCGTGGTCATCAGAAACCATCATCGGAGGCGAGAACGGTAGGCGCGCGGCCAGGTCCTCACAAGCCAGCCGATCGAGCCTCTCGCTCGCCATGAGCACTGGGAACGCACCCGTCTCACCGATGTGCTGTTCAAGAGCCAGCGCCATCTGGTCCAGGTAGGCATCGTATTTCTCAGCAGCCTCCTCCGACCAACTGTGAAAGACGATCGATTTGTAGTGCTCGTCGCGATACTGCCCACCCAACCTGTGGGCGGCCGCCTTGAGCAGGTCGGGCCGGGCGGGCCACCAGAAGGGGTTGATGGGACACATGGCCACAACCGGGGCGTGGCCATCCCACCCGACGTCCCTTAGCAACTGTTGCCCACGTGCGGGACAGGCGGGTTCGAAGGTCCAGGCGGTATCGGCACCCGCGGCGGTGCGGATACCCAGCCCCTGCAAGATCGACTCGGAAGCACGATTGCGGCAGATGATCAGCGAGTGCCGACACTGGGCGCGTACGAAGGCCTCCAAGGAGGGGTCCATCGCTCCCGCTTCCCCGCCATAACCCACAGAGAGCTTGCCCTCCAGCGATGCGAGCCCGAGCGAACCGGCCAGCATGGTGGACAGCGCGTTCGAAAACTTGCTCTTGAACATCGAGCCTTCCGCCGCCACAACCCCGTGGTGCCTGGGGCATTCGTCGTACAGGAACTTGGGGAAGATGGTCGGCAACTCCACCTGACGGACGCCGCGAAAATAGCCCGCGGTCAGCGGTGGGTTGATCGTGAAGAGCGTCAGCTCGAGATTGTCCTCCCCCAGAATCTGCTTGAGTTGCCGCACGATCTCGCTGACGCGCACGTCGGCACCGGTGTTGCGAGTCCCGCAGTAGGTCGGCAGGAGCAGCTTTAGCGGTTGACCGGGACGATAGCGAACGGGATCGTCGCGAAGCGAGTACCGCACCGCCGCCATGTCGATCGCTCCGGCCATGCCCGAGATCAACATTTGGTCGGGGTCGAGCGCGCGCTTGACCCAGCGGGAGATCAGGCCTGGGATGACCACACCTCCAGCGCCGGCGCATCATCAGGCCACGGTTTGTAGGGGAACTTGAAGCCGGACTCGATCGCGAACTCGAGGGTACGCGACATGTACTCGGTCACAACCGGTGGCGCCTGACCCAGGTACTCGACGATCCGTTGGTTGTCGAACACGGTGTCGAAGGTGATGTAGGGCCAGAAGACTCGCATCATCGAACCGAACCGCCCGATCGTTGAACCGCGAGGTGCCTGTGCGGCCATCTTGGCGAGGCGCGAAGCACCGCCTTCGAGCTCACCAACGAGCCGCCCCGTCAAGGGCTTGCCGTGGATCCGCAGTGCTTGCACGATCTGCGCTGCAGTCTGTGACCCTTGGCCTGCGGACAGGTGAAACGTCCGGTCCGTAGCACCGCCACCCCGATGGACCGCCACGATCGCGCGCGCGACGTAGTCCGCCGGGACCGTGTCGATGCGTGCGTTGGGCTCGATCGGGATCACTGGCAGGCGGGCGAGGAACGCGAACGCGCTCACCATATCGAACTGGGTTGTCTGCGCGAAACGGCTGTCGCCGATCACCATGGAAGGCCGAAAGACACTCTTGGGTACCTCGGGCAATAGCTCGTGCACCATGTGCTCGCAGAACTTCTTGGAGCGCGCGTACGGGTCGTAATCCGCGCGATCCCAATCGATGGCCGTGTCCTCGTACACCACCTCGCTCTGGCGTTGGCCAGCAACCGCGGTGGTCGAGACATCGCTGAAGTGCGCAAGCCCGTGATCATCGCTGGCGGCCTGAGCGAGCTTGATCACGGCCAGAGTTCCTCGAAGGTTCACGTTCAAGCACGCCTTTTCGGACTTGCGGTTCAAGGAAGCCGCGATGTGAACGATCGACTCGGTACGTTCCAGAAGTCGGGCATAGGCTGTGGGCGGCAGCCCGAGCTGTGGCTCCGTGATGTCACCCAGATACAGGTCGACGCGCTCCGCCACCAGCTCGCGAAAACGGTCGAAATCGACGTGCAGCTGCATCGCTCGCCAGAGCCGCTCCTGCGCAGCCCGTGCGTCCCGTGCCCGGACGAGCAACGACAGATGGCCCCCGGGCTGGCTCAGCAACTCGTGCACAACGTAGGAACCGAGATAGCCAGTAGCCCCCGTCACAAAGGTCGTCATCGCGGCACCCGAGCCGGCGCAGGCAACGATACGAGCGCCTCAGCCTCGTCCGTAGGCGGCGGCGGCAATGTCGTGCGGTCCGGCGCTCGATAGCGCTCAGGCCGGCGCCCCTCGATCAACGGAAACGCCCAGCGGCGCAGACCCGGCATGTGGACGTCGAGCCAGTAGCGTCGCCAGTCGATCTGGTCGGGTGCAAACTGGAAGAACGGCTCCACCGAGGGGTGCGCCTCGATCTCGCGGCACTCAAAAACGTGGAAGTTTTCGTACATGAAGGGCATGTACAGCTCGACCATCAACTCGATATCGGAAAGCTCTCCGTCGATCTCGTCGACGCGTGCCTCCAGCCGCGACATCTTGGCACGCAGCTTGTCAGGCAACACGTCGATCACATGACGGGTACCATTGAGTGCGGATCGAAGCCCGTTCACACCGAACGGATGATCTGGGCTCACCAGGGTCGCGTCCCAACGCGACTTGACGATCCGCTCCTTCTTGCTTCGTCCACGGGCCCGGAAGTGCTGCCGGTGCGCCAGAACGATCAACTCGGCAGCGCGCCCCACCGAACAGCAGTTCCGGTCAGAGGTTCCGATCTGATAGACTCGGGCACTGCGCTTCTCGATCAGCGCGGCGCCGCAGATCGTCATCGCTGCGCACACCTGATCGACCGGAATCACATCGAAAGGTGCGTCCGGCTTGGCGGGCACCATTCGGTACCAGCTTCCCATCACGTATGCGAGCGGAGCGCTCCCATTAAAGCTCTCGTTCCAACCCGGGAAGGGATAGTGAAGCGCGCTTTCGACGATGGTCGGCCTGAAGATGCTGAACCGTAGGCGCTCCTCGCGCTCGTAGAGCAGCGACTCTGCCATGCTCTTGGTGTAGGTATAGGTGTTGGGAAACCCGCGGGCCGCGGCTCGTGTCATGCCAGCTTCCGACAGCTCGGCCTTTAAGCGCTCACGGCGATAGCGACGCAGCAAGTTGCGTTTGCCTTGCTCACTGAACCCACCCCGGTCACGGGCTTCGTCCTCTACTCGGGCCCGCAGCTCGGCATCCACCTCTGGCTCATCCTGAGCCCGCCGGATGCGTTCGACCTCCAGACGCGCCTCCTGGAGCTCGCGTTCCACCGAATAGGGCTGACCATTGGGCGCGTAGTCAGGCCTGAGGGTCTCGGGCACCCGACCCGGCCTGCTGCCGGCAACGTAGCTGGTGCTGACATGCAAGAGGCTGGCGTGGTCGCAGCGCTCGACGAAGTCGGCGACCCGCATGGTAGCGTCCACATTGGATGCGAGGGCCTTCCCGAGGTCCGGGTTGAAGTCGACCAGGCCTGCACAGTGGATTACCAGATCCAACTGGCGGAAGAGCCGATGGCAGACGTTGGAGTCGAGGCCCAAGTTGGGCTGGTCGAGCTCCCCCTCGAGTACCTCGACTCGCTCGGTAAGGTACTCACCCAGACGACAGCCGAAGCGGTCGTGAAGCGGCTTGAAGGCCGGGGAGTCGTTCAGCATCCTTTCGAAACGTCGCCGCGCCGACACGAGTGCCTTGGGGCGCAGAAACACGTATACGCGCCCCACATCCGGCAGCTCGTGCAGCACCATCGACAACCACACCTTGCCCAAAAACCCGGAACCGCCGGTGATCAGGACATGACGCCCCGAGTAGGCGCTGGCGACGGAGATAGGGCCGGTCTCAGACATGGTAGTCCATCACTGGCCAGTCCGCATCGCGTGCAGCCCGACGCAAGGTGAAGTCCGGGTTGACAGCACACGGATAGCCCACGGACGACATCAGCAGGACATCCGGACCATGGGCAGCGTAGGCGTAGCAAGCGGGGAGAGAGAGCCCGTGCTCGTCCGCGTAGCCCTGTGCCCAGCGACCCAGGTCGTGCCCCCCCACAACCGGATCGAGCAGACGACCGGTGGCGCGCCCATCGCGCATCTCCAGGTGGTTGCAGATGAAGTCGTCGACGTACCGCAGCTCGCCCACCAGCTGCTCGACGATCGGGGCGATCCCATCCGAGATCACCACGATCCGATGGCCGGCCCGACGGGCCTTGCGTAGCAACTCGAGCCCCCCCTGCAGCACGTGCTCCCGGAGGATGTCCTCGAAGTACTCCTGCGCCAGCACCGCGATGCGATCCTCGGTCATGTTGCGCAAAGAGAGGTAGGCCAGGCGGTTGGCCAATGTACGGTCGCTCTGTCCCAGCACGCCGTAGACCGGAGCCGCCAGGGCCACGTGGCCCAGTCGTAGGGCGCGCTCGCGAAAGCCGGCGCCGTTGGCTGCTAGGTACGCGACCGCGGAGACGGAGCCCCGCGAGATCAATGCCCCCTCGGCCCGAAAGAAAACCGCTGCTGCCATGCCCCGAGAACCCCCAGAGTTGGAGACCGCGGCAAAGTAGACTGACATGTCAGTCTAGTCGAGCACAAAAGTCACACCTGGGTGACAATTTCCCTACACGCCGGTCTACGCCTTTCCCGTGAATAGGGAAAGCCCCTGTACGTCGCATGCGCAGCACCCTTCTCAGGGGGGGGCAAAGCGCGTAGGGTCCAGGCTGACTGGCGCGCGACTAGGTGCCGAAAGGGTGTGAGGGAAGGGATGAAGATCAAGGTTTTTCGATACTTGGCGTTCGCCATGGCGGCGACGGGCCTGGTGTTTTCGGGCGCCATTGCCCCGGCCCCAGCGGAAGCGGGTCGGCTCAAGGCGAAGGTGTTTCTGACGCAGGCCAAGATCCCGAAGAAGACCACGGAAAAGGGCCTGGTGGCGTTCGCGCGGCGAAATCGAGCCCGCCTGCTGCGCGAGACCACCGACAAGGAGCTGAAGAAGCGCAAGTGGAAGGGCCACCTGGTCATCCAGTTCAACAAGCCCGTGGGCGACCTGGAGTTTCAGGTGCTGTTTTATGACATCCATGACGGTCCCCGGCGCTTCGTCCAGGACATGAGCACGTTCGTCAACGACCGCTCACAGAAGACGTTTGTCCAGCGCGTGTCCCTACCCCGCCCCGACTTCAAGCCGAATCGCAATATGGAACTGGTGGTCACCGTGCGTAGGCAGGAGGTTGCCCGCATGAAGTTCGGCTTGATCGGCGAAGAGAAGAAGCGCTCGGGCGTCGTGAACTTCTAAGCTCGCCCTCCGTTGGACTGGCCCGCGTGGGCCCCGATTGTGGTACAGCTCTGGCCGTGCCGGAACTGCATGCGCTCCTAGAACGGTGGCTCCAGCGCGCCGACGTGGACGCGGCCTATCGCTCGGGCGCCAGTCGCGTCCTGGTGTTGGTGGGCGTGGTCGTCCTGGCGGTCGTGGCCAACTGGGGCGCGAAGCGCATCATTCTGCGCGTCGTCAAACACTTCATCCAGCGCACCGAGGCCAAGTGGGACGACGTGATCATGGAAAATCACGTCTTCGACCGCCTGTCGCACCTGGCACCGGCCATGGTGCTGTACAGCGGGAGCTTCGTCGCATTCCCCGACTGGCCCGGATTGCAGAACGGCACCCGCAACGCCTGCATCGCCTACATGGTGATCGTCGTCGCGGTAGTCGCGGATGGGATGCTCAACGCGGTCGGACAGATCTACAACGGTCTGCCAGTAGCACGCACGCGCCCCATCAAGAGCTACCTGCAGGTCGTCAAGGTGGCCGTCTTTCTGGTCACTGCGATCATCGTCGTGTCGACCCTGACCGACCGGTCCCCCTGGGGCTTCCTCAGTGGTCTGGCTGGGCTGACAGCGGTCATCATGCTCGTCTTCAAGGACAGCATCCTCGGTCTCGTGGCGAGCATTCAACTGACCGCCAACCATATGGTCCATGTGGGCGACTGGATAGAGATGCCCAGCCGCGGGGCCGACGGCGACGTCCTCGACATCTCGCTGAACACCGTCAAGGTGCAGAACTGGGACAAGACCATCTCCACCATTCCGACCTACGCGCTGATCTCCGAGAGCTTCAAGAACTGGCGTGGCATGCAGGAATCAGGCGGTCGTCGCATCAAGCGAGCCCTGTACCTGGACATGAACAGCGTGCGTTTCCTTCGGCCTGAGGACCTGGAGCATCTCAAACGGATCGAGATTCTGCGCGACTATCTGGACCGCAAGCTCGAGGAGATCGGAACAGGTGACGGAGACGAAGCCGTCCGGGTCAACCGCCGCCGCCTGACGAACCTCGGCACCTTTCGCGCCTACGTGGAGGCCTATTTGCAGGCACATCCCAAGATCCACAAGGGCATGACGTTCCTGGTCCGGCAGCTGCCGCCGGGCGCCAAAGGCCTGGGTCTCGAGATCTACGTGTTCAGCGCCGACCAGGTCTGGGCCAACTACGAAGCGCTCCAGGCGGACATCTTCGACCATCTGCTGGCAGCCCTCAGCGAGTTCGATCTGCGGGTCTACCAGCAGCCCGGCGGCGCCGACGTCCGAGCCCTCTCGGCAAGCGCACCGTCAGCTCGCTAGCTAGCTCGGAGCGGGAGGTTCCGGCCGCTACTGGACACGAGACCCAATCTGGGACACAACGCGCATTCCCTCCGAGCTGTTGGAGCCCTTCATGTCCATGTCCGTCGAGCTCTCGGCAATGCCCGAGTGGCTTCAGTCCGCGTTCGCCACCCGCGGATTCACGCAGCCCACACCTATCCAGACCGCCGTGCTCGACCCGGAGCTGCGCGGACGGGACCTACGCATCGCATCGGCCACCGGCTCAGGTAAGACCATCGCGCTGTCTGCGGTATTGGGCGAAACCCTGTTCTCCTCCGAGCCAGCGGACCGGGTGCCGTCAACCGACCGGCACGCCGAGGGGCGGCCGCGGGTGCTGATCGTGGCACCCACGCGCGAGCTCGCGCTGCAGCTCGCCAAGGAGTTGCGCACCCTCTATGGACCACACGGACATCGCGTGGCCCTGGTGCTCGGGGGTGGCTCCTATCGACAGGAATGCGCGGCCCTGCGCGCATGTCCTTCAGTGCTGGTGGCGACGCCCGGGCGTCTGGTCGACCACATGCAGCGGGGCCAGGTTCACCTGGACGCGGTGGCGGCGGTGGCGCTCGACGAGGCCGACCAGTTGCTCGCCCTGGGCTTTCAGGAAGAGCTCGATACGATCTTGGCTGCATGCCCCGACCAGCGGCGCACGATCATGGTCTCGGCGACCTTCCGAGGCCCGGTCAAGGCGTTGGCTCAGCGACACCAGCGCGATGCCCTCCGCGTAGAAGGCACGCCGGTCGACGCTCCCCACGCAGACATCGACCATGTGGGCCACGTGGTGCAGCCCGATGACCAACTGGCGGCCATTACGAACCTGCTGCTGATGGCCGGAGAGGCGCGCAGCCTGATATTCGTCGCCACCCGGGCCCAGGTCGCAGACCTGGCCAGGACCTTGGCCCAACGCGGCTTCGCCGTCGGGTCGCTCAGCGGCGACATGGCGCAGCCCGAACGGGCCCGGGCGCTCGAGGCATTCCGCGCCGGACGCGTGCGCACACTGGTAGCCACCGACGTCGCCGCACGGGGCCTCGACGTCGATGGCATCCGCATGGTGCTCCACGCCAGCCCACCGCGAGACATTGAGGCACTGATCCATCGCAGTGGCCGCACCGGCCGGGCGGGAAACCGAGGCCGCAGTGTCCAACTCCTGTCGCCCTCAAGCGTCCGACGCGTGCGTCGCATGTTCGAACAGGCAGGCCTTTCCCTGTCGATCAGTCCCGTGCCTGGACCGGACGCCATCGAACGCGCACACGCTTCGCGTTGGGCCGAGCGACTCGAGGCGCCCCGCGGGGCCCGAGAGCAGGGTCAAGCACGTGCCCTACTGCAAACGTTGCTGACGCGCTTCGACACCGAGGTACTGCTCGAACGGCTCGTCGCAGAGCTTCGCGGAACACTACCTTGCGAGCCAGCTGTGATCCAGCCGGTGATGGCACGTGAGCCTCGACCTACTTCCGGGCGCGGATCACGCGTCGCACCGTCACCAGGGCAGTTCGCGCTCTTCGAAGTCACCTACGGTACGGCCGCAGGCGCCACGCCCCAGCGCGTGATGGCGATCGTGTGCCGGCGCGGCCGAGTTCAACGCAAGCACATCGGGCACATCCAGGTTGCCGATGGGGTCACCCTCGTCGAGATCGACCGGCGTGTGGCGGGTGCCTTCGCCCGCGCAGCTGCCCGCCCGGATGCTCGCGACCGAGACGTTCGTATTCGTCCCGCCCGGCCGGATGTGCGGGGGCGAGGGTCGAAGCGCGAGCGCCCACGGTCCCACGGCCATCGTCCACCTCGCAGACGCGCCCTCGCCCGTGATACGTGTGGCTGATCCGGGCGGGGACAGAGCTTGGAGGCACCCTGGCGCACGACGCCCGCCCCTGCCCGGGTCAGCTAGCTAGCCCGGATCATTCACGACAGCGACGCCGCCTCGCTTGTCCTTCGACTCCACAGGACTTTCGCCGCGCTAGAAAATACGGCGAGTATTCCCGTCGGACGCCGAAAGCCCTGTGAAGGCGAAACCCTGCGCGATCCGACGCCGATGTAGTGAATGATCCGGGCTAGACCGCATCCATCACCAAGGCACGTGATGCTCGTGCAAGTGATCGGCTTCGCAGGG